>NZ_JBVVQI010000002.1:0-409227 GCF_055811495.1 Mesorhizobium sp. WSM4830
TCGCTAACCCTTCGCCGTCATCAGGCTGGGTAGAGGACTTGCACCTCCAAGCTGTCGATCATGCTCGGCACACAACAAAAAGGCGGCCGAAGCCGCCTTTCCGAAAATACGTTCTTGAAGAGCCTTATTCGGCGGCAGCTGCTTCCGCGGCCTTGGCAGCCTCGTCGGCGGCCTTCTTCTCGGCGGCGTCCTGCGCGGCCTTCTCGGCGGCCAGCGCCTGGGCGGCGGCCACCTTCTCGGCCTCGATGCGCGCCTTCTCGGCGTTCAGCGCATCGCGCTCTTCGTCGTTGAGCTTGCGGGCGCGCACACCGGTGTTTTCCGAAATGCGGGCCGACTTGCCGCGACGGTCACGCAGATAGTACAGCTTGGCGCGACGCACCTTGCCGCGGCGCACGATCTCGACGCCCTCGACCATCGGCGAATAGACCGGGAACACACGCTCCACGCCTTCGCCGTAGGAGATCTTGCGGACGGTGAAGTTTTCCTGGAAGCCGGCGCCGGCGCGGGCGATGACGACGCCCTCATAGGCCTGGACGCGGGTACGGGTGCCTTCGGTCACGCGGACCTGGACGCGTACGGTATCGCCGGGCTGGAATTCGGGAAGCTTGCGCTTGGCTTCGATCTTGGCGGCCTGCTCGGCCTCGAGCTGACGGAGGATGTCCATCTCAATAATCCACTTCTTGTTCTTCCGACAGTCAGAGCGTCCGACACTCGCCTTGCAGTCGCATCGACCGCTCGGCTATGCCCTTCGTTCGAGAACTTCTGTTCGAGAACATCGGGCAGGGGCGACTACACCGTCACAGTTGACGGGTCCGGGAGAATTTTCTTCCGGTTCGGCGCGCACATACAGCTATTTCGGCGCTTTGTCACGCCTTCGCTGTCTCTTTTTTGGCGCTGCTTCTTTTTGGCTGGCGCCGCTGTGGCAATCCCGTGATCGCTTGTGGTCCAGGGGGTTGCGCCCGCACGTCAAGCTTTCTAAGCCGGAAGATAAGCATTTTTCCTCCAGCGACGACACCCCTCATGCCAATCTTGGACGCGGTCCTGCTCTTTCTCGCCGGCTTTCTGTCAGGCGCGGTCAACGCCGTTGCCGGCGGCGGCACGTTCATAACCTTTGGCGCCATGACCCTGGCCGGCCTGCCGCCGATCGTCGCCAATGCGACATCGTCGGTGACGCAATTTCCTGGCTACATCACCTCGACGCTCGCCTATTGGCACGACATCAAGCATTTCTGGCGCGGCGCACTGCTGCTCAGCCTCATTTCGGCTCTCGGTGCGCTGTCTGGCGCGCTCATCCTTCTAGGGCTCGACAACCCGTCGTTCCGCGCCTTGGTGCCGTGGCTGCTGCTGGCGGCAACCGCATTGTTCGCTGCCGGGCCATGGCTGAAGCCGGCGCCCAAACCGGAGCATGAGGCCGCGGTGGGTTCGCTGGCCGGGTCGCTGGCGCAGTTCGCCACCGCCGTCTATGGCGGCTTCTTCGGCGCCGGCATGGGCGTCATGATGCTGGCGACGCTCGGTCTCACCCAGTCCGGCGACTATCACCGGCTGAACGCGCTGAAGAACATGCTGGCCGTGGTCATCGCTGCGGTTGCCATCCTCGTCTTCGTCTCGGGCGGCGTCATCGCCTGGCTGCAGGCGATCATCATGATCCCGGGTGGCGCGCTCGGCGGCTATGCCGGCGTCTGGATCGCCAGGCGTGTGCCGCAGAACGCGGTGCGCGGCTTCGTCATCGCCGTCGGCCTGTTCCTGGCTTTTTACTATTTCGACAAGGGCTGAGCGGCTAAAAGATCCGGCCTTCGCTCTTTCGTCAGCCTCTCCGCTTCGGCCCGCCGCCACGCCGCGATCTTCCTGTGATTGCCCGAAATCAGCACTTCGGGAATCGGCCGGCCCTCGAACTCCTGCGGCCGCGTATAATGCGGATGTTCGAGCAGGCCGTTTTCAAAACTCTCTTCCTCGCCCGATACCGCGTTGCCCATGACGCCGGGCAGCAGGCGCACCACAGCGTCGAGCAGCACGAGTGCCGCCGGCTCGCCGCCGGACAGGATGAAGTCGCCGATCGAAACTTCTTCGAGGCCGCGTGCCTCGATGACCCGCTGGTCGACGCCTTCGAAGCGGCCGCAGACGATCACCGCACCCGGCCCGCCGGCGAGCTCGCGCACACGGCGCTGCATCAGCGGCTTGCCGCGCGGGCTCATCAGCAGGCGCGGACGCGGATCGCCTGGCGGCGAGGCATGGTCGATGGCACTGGCCAGCACGTCTGCCCGCATCACCATGCCGGCGCCGCCGCCGGCCGGTGTGTCATCGACGGTACGGTGACGATCGCTGGCAAAGTCGCGGATCTGGATCGTTTCGAGCGACCAAATGCCGGTCTCGAGCGCGCGGCCGGCCAGCGACAGGCCGAGCGCGCCGGGAAACATCTCGGGATAGAGCGTCAGCACCGAAGCCGAAAAACTCACCGGTTGCCTCCGGCGTCCCTCGGCCCGCGCGGCCTGCCCTTCGGGTCGAAACCGTCGTCACCGGCAGGCTCGCCGTCCTCGTCCTCGACCAACCCTGCGGCGGCTGGATCAACACGGACAAAGCCGCCGGCGATCGACACGTCCGGAACGGCAGCCTGCGTGAACGGGATGAGCACGCCTTTGCGCCCGGCAAGCGTCACGTCGAGAATGTCGCCGCCGCCGAAATTGTGCACGGCAACGACCTTGCCGACGACCGCACCGGTGTCGTCCTTGACCTCCAGTCCGACGAGGTCGGCATGGTAGAATTCATCCTCTTCGCCCTCATCAGGCAACACGGAACGGTCGACGAACAATTCGGTGCCGGCAAGCGCCTCGGCGGCATTGCGGTCGTTGACGCCTTTGAACCGCACCACCACCACCGTGTTGGCAGGCCTGATGTCGACGATCTGGAAGGCGCGGCCATCCCTGGCGTAGAGCGGACCGTAATCGGCCAGCGCCAGCGGGTCGCCGGTAAAGCTCTTGACGCGCAATTCACCCTTGATGCCATGCGCGGCACCGATCACGGCCATCTGGACGGGGTTTTGTGGCTTGCTCATCTGCGGAAAATCCTTTGCCTTGCTCTAACCCCAGCCCGTCGTCATTTCAATGACGCCGCTCTTCACCGCTTCCTAACCCGGCTGCCGGAAGATGGCCCAGAACTGGAAAAACGGAACTGGAAGAGCGCAATGCAGGAATTCCTCATACCGGCGAAACCCGATCTTCAGGCGGCGCGCGAGGCCTGGCTGAAGATGCTGGCGCGCGAACGCCGACTGTCGCCCGAAACCGTCGAGGCTTATGAACGCGACACGCGCCAGTTCCTGCATTTCCTGACCGGCCATTGCGGCGGCTCGCCCGGCATCTCCGACATCGCCGATCTGCGCCCCGCCGATTTGCGCGGCTTTCTCGCTGCCCGCCGTGCTGAGGGCGCCGGCGCCCGCACGCTCGGGCGCGGGCTGGCTGGCATCCGCTCGCTGCTGCGTTTCCTGGAACGGCGTGGCCTCGCCAATGCGGCCGGTGCGGCAGCCTTGCGCGCGCCGCGGCAGCCGAAATCGCTGCCCAAGCCGCTGACCGCAAGCGATGCAAAACACGTTGTCTCGGTGGAAGGCCAGCTGGCGGAGGAGCCATGGATCGCCGCCCGCAACGCCGCCGTGCTGACCCTACTCTATGGATCGGGTCTGCGCATTTCCGAGGCGCTCGGCCTGTCGGGCGCCGATCTGTCCTCACCTGGTGATACCGTGCTGCGCGTCACCGGCAAGGGTGGCAAGACCCGGCTGGTGCCGGTGCTGCCGGTGGCGCTGCGGGCGATTGCCGAATACCGCCGCTTGTGTCCCTGGCATCTCGATCCCAAAGGCCTGCTGTTTCGCGGTGCCCGCGGCGGCCCGCTGAACCCGGCAATCGTTCAGCGCGACATGGCCAAGCTGCGCTCGGCGCTCAACCTGCCCGACACGGCGACGCCGCATGCGTTGCGCCATTCCTTCGCCACGCATCTGCTAGGGCGCGGCGGCGACCTGCGCACCATCCAGGAGTTGCTCGGCCATGCCAGCCTATCGACGACCCAGATATACACCGGCGTCGACACCGCCAGGCTGCTCGAGATTTACGAAGCAGCCCATCCGCGCGCGTGATGGATGCTTGAATCGGTGGCCATCTCGCAACAATTTGGATGCGCCGGTTAACCGTTTTGCCGCTTTTTGCGCCTAGAACCGCAACATGAAACGCCTCATCGCCATCGCTGACCGCGCGACCCATATGTCGCTGAAGCTGCTTGTCGCGCTCAACGCCCTGTTTTTCCTCTCCTTCCTCATCATCGCGCTGCTCGCCGCGGGCAAGGCACGCGCCGAGACCCCGGCCTGCGCCGGTAGCGATATGCTGAGCGCGCTGCAAAAGGACGACCCGGCTGCCTACCGCAAGATCGAGGCGGAGGCGGCAGCGACGCCGAACGGCAAGGGCCTGCTGTGGAAGCTCGAAAAATCAGGCGAAAAACCGTCCTTCCTGTTCGGCACCATGCACGTTACCGACCCGCGCGTCACCACGCTGCCACCCGCCGCGCAGGAGGCATTCGATGCGGCTGGCACCGTCGTCATCGAGACCACCGAAGTGCTCGACAAGCAGAAGATGATGGCCACACTGCTGAAAGAGCCGGATCTGATGATGTTCACCGACAAGACGACGCTTTCGTCGCTGCTGTCGCCGGAGGATGCGGCGGTGGTCGACAAGGCGCTCGATACGCGTGGCATCCCGCCAGCGACCGTCGCCAAGATGAAGCCCTGGTTGCTGTCGGCGATGGTGGCGCTGCCTGCATGCGAAGTCGCCCGCCAGGCTGGCGGCGCGCCGGTGCTCGACGTCAAGCTTGCCAAGGACGCCGAGGCTTCGGGCAAATCAGTCGAGGGGCTGGAGACAATCGCCTACCAGCTGCGCGCCATGGCTTCGCTGCCGATCGCCTTTCACCTGAAGGGGCTGGTCGACACGCTGAAGCTTGGCGACAAGGTGAACGACGTCAACGAAACCATGATCGTGCTTTACCGGCGTGGCGACACTGGCATGTACGTACCGCTGTTTCGGGCCGTCATCCCCGAACAGGTCGACGACCAATCGGGTTACGCCGAATTCGAGCAGACCATGATCACCAGCCGCAACAAGGTGATGGTCGATCGTGCCACGCCGATCCTCGCCCACGGCAATGTCTTCATGGCGGTCGGCGCCATGCACCTTCCCGGAGCGCAAGGCTTGGTCGAGGGTTTCCGCAAGGCCGGCTATACTGTGACCGCCGTCAACTGAACGACACGGCGGAGTTGCACACCGAATCATTGCCAAGCCTGGGTCAGTCCTGATTCCTGGCGCGACGGCGGACCGGCCGCGCTTCGTGCCAAGAAACTGAAAAAGGTTCGGTTTGGCTCGATCGAACCCCATTTTGCGGTGGAAATGCATGCCTGCAAGCGATTCCGGATCAGAATTGCCCTGTTTTCGGCGTTTTCAACGCCTAATGTGAAACCGATTCAACGATTGTACGTTGATGGCTATTACTTGATGTTTTTCATCCACGGAGGACACTTTTATGGCGAACACACCCAATCCGAACGACCCATTCACCTCGCCGGGCTCCGCACGGCCAAGCGGCGGCGGCAGCGGCTGGCTGATTGCCCTGGTCGTCGTTATCCTGGCAATTGTCGCCTATTATGTTTTTGGAAGACGTAGCGAGGCACCTGCGCCTGCCGAACCGCCCGCAGCCAGCACACCGGCCCCGGCGCCTGCACCCGCCGAGCCGATGAAGCCAGCCGAACCGGCTCCTGCGCCAGCTCCGGCAACACCCGCTCCGGCTCCCGCTCCGGCAGAACCTGCACCCGCTCCGGCCCCTGCGCCAGCCCCGGCACCAGCACCTGCGCCGGCACCAGCACCGGCCCCTCAGTGATCAGACTGCCGACTTAATATATGAACGGCCCGCTGAAAGGCGGGCCGTTTTGTTTTTGGGAGCAATCGCGGATGTTTCGGCCAATCTCCAAGGTTTGCGATTCTCCGCGTTTGCTCAGATATGGATGGGCTTGAAGAACGTCGCCAATGCCGCCTCCTTTACCGCCTCCGACATTGTCGGATGGGCGTGACAGGTGCGGGCTAGGTCTTCCGACGAGCCGCCAAACTCCATCAGCACGGCCGCCTCGTGGATCATCTCGCCGGCGCCGAAGCCGACGATGTGGACGCCGAGCACACGGTCACTGGCCTTGTCGGCCAGGATCTTCACAAAGCCGTCGGTGTGCAGCATGGCGCGCGCCCGGCCGTTGGCGCTGAACGGAAATTTTCCGGCCTTGTAGTCGATGCCGGCCTTCTTCAATTCTTCTTCGGTCTTGCCGACCGAGGCGATTTCCGGCGTGGTGTAGACGACGCTCGGAATCACGTCATAGTTCACATGACCGGCCTGGCCGGCGATGGTTTCGGCCACCGCCACGCCCTCGTCTTCGGCCTTGTGGGCAAGCATCGGCCCGGCGATGACATCGCCGATGGCGTAGATGCCGGGCACGTTGGTTCTGAGATGGCCGTCGGTCTTGACCCGACCGCGCTCATCGACGTCGACGCCGGCCTCCTTCAGCCCGAGAGCGTCCGAATAGGCCCGTCGTCCCGTCGCAATCAGCACCGCGTCCGCCTCGATCGTCTCGGCCGCTCCGCCTTTGACCGGCTCGAAGGTGACCGTCACCCCCTTCTTGGCCTTGGCGACGCCGGTCACCTTGGCGCCCAGCCTGAACTCAAAGCCCTGCTTCGACAGCAGGCGCTGGAATTGCTTGGAGACCTCGCCATCCATGCCGCCCAGGATAGTGTCGAGGAACTCGACCACGGTGACCTTGGCGCCGAGCCGCGCCCATACCGAGCCGAGCTCCAGACCGATGACACCGCCGCCGACCACCACCAGGTGGCCCGGCACCTTGTCCAGCGACAGCGCGCCGGTCGACGAGATGATCACCTTCTCGTCGAAATCGACCTTGACGCCGGGAATGCCGGCGACGTCGGAGCCGGTGGCGATGACGATGTTCTTGGTCTCGATCTCCTCGACCTTACCGTCATCGGAGGTCACCGACACCTTGCCGGCCGCAACCACCTTGCCGGTGCCACGAAAACTGTCGATCTTGTTCTTCTTGAACAGGAAGGCGACGCCATTGACGTTGGCCGTCACCGTCGCATCCTTGTGCGCCATCATCTTCCCAAGGTTGAGCTTGGGCGCGCCGATCTCGACGCCGAGCCCGTCGAAGGAATGGCCGGCCTCGGCAAACATCTCGGACGCATGCAGCAGCGCCTTCGACGGGATGCAGCCGATGTTGAGGCAGGTACCGCCGAAGGTCGGGTTCTTTTCGACCACCGCCGTCTTCAGACCGAGCTGCGCCGCCTTGATGGCGCATACATAGCCGCCTGGTCCAGATCCGATGATAACGACGTCATAGGCCATGATACTGTCCCTTTTGCTTTAGCGGCCGCCGCCGATTTCCAGATTGGCGCCTGTTGTGTAGGACGCCTCGTCCGACAGCAGCCAGAGAATTGCGGCTGCGACTTCCTCGGCGGTGCCGACGCGCTGCATGGGCACCACCTTGCGCATTCTCTCGGCGCGATCCGGCTGCCCGCCGGAGGCATGAATTTCGGTGTCGATGATGCCCGGGCTGACCGCGTTGACACGAATGCCTTCGCCGGCCACTTCGCGGGCAAGTCCGATGGTGAAGGAATCGAGCGCGCCCTTCGAGGCGGCGTAGTCGACATATTGACCCGGCCCGCCAAGCCTTGCCGCGATCGACGAAACATTGACGATCGCGCCGCCCTTGCCGCCATGCCTGGTCGACATCCGCTTCACCGCCTCGCGGGCGCAAAGCATCGGTGCGATCACATTGATGCGCATCATGCGCTCCAGCCTTGCAGCGCTCAGCTCGTCGACGCGCGCGCTCTGGTCGACCACGCCGGCATTGTTGACGAGCGCGTCGAGCCGACCGAAACGGGCATCGACAGCCTCAAACATGGCCAACACGTCCCCCTCGCTGCCGACATCGCCCTTGACGGCGAAGGCTTCTCCGCCAGCGGCGTCGATGTCGCCGACCACCGTTTCGGCTGCTTTTGCATTCGACACGTAGTTGACCGCAATGCGATAGCCGGCCTTGGCGGCAAGCCTGCATGTAGCGGCGCCAATGCCGCGGCTGCCGCCGGTCACCAGCAGGATTTTTCCGCTCGCGCTCATTCCTGACATCCTTTCAGGGCAAAGACGTCCCAGGGCACCTTGGAAAAGCCGTTGGCGCCATAGGCCACCGACATCTGCAACGACGCTCCCAGATCGGGAAGGATCAGCTTCTTCTGCGCATCCTTTCCTTCGCCCGGCAGCAACGCGATATTGCCCTGGTCGTCGGCAGTGTAGATGACGCCCTCCCACACGGTGCAGGCGGCGAGCTCGTCGCCGGTTACGTCGCCGGCCGGGCATTTGTACATCAGCGAGCCATGCGGCCGCGCCACGCCCTCGGTCCACATGACGATGCCGTCGAGCACGACGCCCTTGTCGAGCACCATCTTGAAGCTGTTGGTGACGGCAGCCGATTCGCCGGTTGGCCTGAAATCGATCTCGGCGGCGTTCTCAGGATCGCCATAGACGGCGAGCTCGAGCGGGCAGGCGGCGAGGGCGGCGGAGACCGCCTGTACGCCAACCGCGCAGATCGTGACAAACAATCCAGACCGGAAACGAGGGGAATTCATCCGGCGGCGCAGATCCATTCTCCCGCTCACGTGAGCCGCCCCTAGAGGTCGAGCACCAGCCGCTCAGGATCCTCCAGGCTTTCCTTGACCCGCACCAGGAACGTCACCGCTTCCTTGCCGTCGACGATGCGGTGGTCGTAGGACAGCGCCAGATACATCATCGGCCGGATGACGATCTGGCCGCCGACCACCATCGGCCGCTCCTGGATCTTGTGCATGCCCAAAATGCCCGACTGCGGCGCATTGAGGATCGGCGTCGACATCAGCGACCCGTAAACGCCACCGTTGGAAATCGTGAACGTGCCGCCTTGCATATCCGCAACCGACAGCTTGCCGTCGCGCGCCGCAAGCCCCAGCCTGCCGATTTCCTTTTCGATTTCGGCGATGGACATCTGGTCGGCATTGCGCACAACCGGCACGACGAGACCTTTCTCGGTGCCGACGGCAACGCCGATATGGGCGTAGTTCTTGAAGATGATGTCGGTGCCGTCGATCTCGGCATTGACCGACGGTATCTCCTTCAGCGCATGGGTGACCGCCTTGGTGAAGAAGCCCATGAAGCCGAGCTTCACCCCGTGCTTCTTCTCGAACACGTCCTTGTATTTGCTCCTCAGCGCCATCACCGCGCTCATGTCGACCTCGTTGAAAGTGGTCAGCATGGCGGCGGTCGATTGCGCTTCCTTGAGGCGGCGCGCGATGGTCTGGCGCAGCTTGGTCATGCGCACGCGCTCCTCGCGCGACGCATCGTCGGCCGTGGACGGCGCGCGCGCTGCGACAGGTGCCGGTACAGGCGCTGCCTTTGGCATTTCGGCCGGCTGCGACGGCGCGCCCCTGGCGATCAGGTCGAGCACGTCGCCTTTCAGCACCTGACCACGCTTGCCCGAGCCCGACACCTGGTCAACCGCGAGATTATGCTCGGCCAGCAGCTTTGCCGCCGACGGCGCCGGCGGCATGGTACGTGTCTCGATCGCGCCGGCGTCGCCGGCGATCTTGGCCGTCTCGGCAGCGGCCTGCTTGACGCTCGAGGCCGCAGTCGGAGCCGAGGCCTGCGACACCGCCTCCTGCTTCGTTGCCGGGGCGGCGGCAGCATCGGCTGCTCCGCCTGCCGAAATCGTGCCGAGCAGTGCGCCGACGCCGACCGTCTCGCCTTCCTTGACGGCGATCTCGGCGAGCGTGCCCGCGGCGGCGGCCGGCACTTCCACCGTCACCTTGTCGGTTTCGAGCTCGACCAGCGGCTCATCGGCGGCGATCGCGTCGCCGACCTTCTTGAACCATTTGCCGATGGTCGCCTCGGTGACGGATTCACCAAGTGTCGGGACGCGGATTTCGGTTGCCATTGTGCCTGTCCGTTTCTTTCGGTTCTGTTCTATTCACCAAGCGCGTCGTCGAGCAAGGCGGCAAGCTGGGCGAGATGCTTCGACATCAATCCGGTCGCCGGCGAGGCGGCGGCCGGCCGGCCGGTATAGCGCACCCGCTGATGCTTGGCGTCGATATGCGCCAGCACCCATTCGAGATACGGATCGATGAACGACCAGGCGCCCATGTTCTTGGGCTCCTCCTGGCACCACACCATCTCGGCATTGCGGAAGCGCGACAGTTCGGTGATCAGCGCCTTGGCCGGGAACGGATAGAGCTGCTCGACGCGCAGCAAATAGATGTCGTTGATGCCGCGCTTCTCGCGCTCCTCGTAGAGGTCGTAATAGACCTTGCCCGAACAGAGCACGACACGGCGGATCTTCGAATCCTTGGTGAGCTTGATGGCCTGGCCCGACAGCAGCTGGGCATCGTCCCACAACAGCCGGTGAAAGGCGCTTTCGCCCGACATCTCCGGCAGCGTCGACACGGCCCGCTTGTGGCGCAGCAGCGACTTCGGCGTCATCAGGATCAGCGGCTTGCGGAAGTCCCGCTTCAATTGCCGGCGCAAGATGTGGAAGTAGTTGGCCGGCGTCGTGACGTTGGCGACCTGCATGTTGTCTTCGGCGCAAAGCTGCAGGAAGCGCTCGAGCCGGGCCGACGAGTGCTCCGGCCCCTGGCCTTCATAGCCGTGCGGCAGCAGGCAGACGAGGCCAGACATTCTGAGCCATTTGCGCTCGCCCGACGAGATGAACTGGTCGAACACCACCTGGGCGCCGTTGGCGAAGTCGCCGAACTGCGCTTCCCACAGCGTCAGTGCCTTCGGCTCGGCCAGCGAGTAGCCATATTCGAAGCCGAGCACGGCCTCTTCCGACAGCATCGAGTTGATGACCTCGAAACCGGCCTGGGCCGCAGACAGATTGTTGAGCGGGATGTAGCGTGTCTCGTCGCGCTGGTCGTAGAGCACGGAATGGCGCTGCGAGAAGGTACCGCGCTCCGAATCCTGGCCGGACAGCCGGATCGGATTGCCGTCGAGCAGGATGGCGCCGAAGGCCAGCGCCTCGGCCGTCGACCAGTCGATGCCTTCGCCCGATTCGATTGCCTGGCGGCGGTTGTCGAGGAAGCGGATGATCGTCCTGTGCGCCTCGAAATCCTTCGGCACCTCGGTCAGTCTCTTGCCGATCTCTTTCAGCGTCTTGACCGGAACGGCGGTCTTGCCGCGCCGCTGTTCGTCCTGGTTGTCGGCCGAGCGCAGGCCGGACCACGCGCCGTCCAGCCAGTCCGCCTTGTTCGGCTTGTAATGCTGGCCGACCTCGAATTCCTGCTCGAGATGCGCCCGCCAATCGGCCTTCATCCTTTCGAACTCAGCCTGGGTGATATGGCCTTCGGAAATCAGCCGGTCGGCATAGATCTGCACCGTCGTCTTCTGGTTGCGGATCTTGCGATACATGATCGGCTGGGTGAAGGCGGGCTCGTCGCCCTCATTGTGGCCGAAGCGGCGGTAGCAGAACATGTCCACCACGACAGGCTTGTGGAACTTCATGCGGAATTCGATCGCCACCTTGGTGGCATGGACCACGGCTTCCGGATCGTCGCCATTGACGTGGAAGATCGGCGCCTCGATCATCTTGGCCACATCGGACGGATAGGGCGACGAACGCGAAAAGCGCGGGTTGGTGGTGAAGCCGATCTGGTTGTTGATGATGAAATGCAGCGTGCCGGCGACGCGGTGGCCGCGCAGGCCCGACAGACCGAGGATTTCGGCAATCACGCCCTGGCCGGCAAAGGCGGCGTCGCCATGCAGCAGCAGCGGCAGCACCTTGGCGCGCTCTTCCAGCGGAACGATCTCCTCGCGGCTGCGACCGAACAGATAGTCCTGCTTGGCGCGCGCCTTGCCCATCACCACCGGGTCGACGATTTCCAGATGCGAAGGATTGGCAGTCAGCGACAGATGCACCTTGTTGCCGTCGAACTCGCGATCCGACGAGGCACCGAGATGGTACTTCACGTCGCCCGAGCCTTCGACCTCGTCGGGCGCGGCCGAGCCGCCCTTGAACTCATGGAAAATGGCACGGTGCGGCTTGGCCATCACCTGCGACAGCACGTTCAGCCGGCCGCGATGCGCCATGCCGAGCACGATCTCCTTCATCCCGAGCTGGCCGCCACGCTTGATGATCTGCTCCAGCGCCGGGATCAGCGATTCGCCGCCATCGAGGCCGAAGCGCTTGGTGCCCTTGTACTTGACATCGATGAATTGCTCGAAGCCTTCCGCCTCGACCAGCTTCTGCAGGATCGCCTTCTTGCCGGCTGCGGTGAAGGAGATCTCCTTGTCGGTGCCCTCGATGCGCGCCTGGATCCAGGCCTTCTCCTCGGGATCGGAAATATGCATGAATTCGACGCCGAGCGTCGAGCAATAGGTCCGGGTCAGGATGTCGAGCATCTGCCGGATGGTGCCGAATTCCAGCCCGAGTACATTGTCGAGGAAGATCGGCCGGTCGTAGTCGGCTTCGGTGAAGCCGTAATTCTCCGGCGACAGCTCGTTATAATCCTCGAGCGGCTTGGCAATGCCGAGCGGATCGAGATTGGCGTGCAGGTGGCCGCGCATGCGGAAGGCGCGGATCATCATGATGGCGCGGACGGAATCGCGCGTCGCCTGATGTACGTCGGCGTCGGAAAGCGCTGCGCCGTTGCCGACCGCCCTGTCCTTGACCTTCTTTTCGATATGCTTTTCGACCAGGCCCCAATTGCCGTCCAGCGCCGAGACCAGCTCGCCATTGGCCTGCATCGGCCATGAGGGCTTGGCCCAAGAGGCGCCCTTGGCATTCTTGCGCACGTCGCCGGCGTCATCCTTCAGCGCCGCGAAGAAGTCCTGCCATTCGGGATCGACCGAAGCGGGATCGTCCTCATAGGCGGCATAGAGCGCGTCGATGTAATCGGCATTGCCGCCATAGAGGAAAGAGGTAAGCGAAAATTGGTCGTTGGCCTGATCTTGTCTTGCCATTTTTGTCCGCGGAGCTGCGCTCCGTCTCCTGTTTTTTGGAGGGGAGTAGGGCAGTAGGGGAGTAAGGCAGTAGGGAAAGCTGGCGGTTGCCGCACTCGGTCCCGTTCTTCCTATTCCCCTACTGCCATACTGCCTTACTCCCTTACTGCCTTACCCTTTGATCGCCTCGACCAGCGTCGTGCCGAGCCGGGCCGGCGATGGCGAAACCTTGATGCCGGCCGATTCCATCGCCGCGATCTTGTCTTCGGCGCCGCCTTTGCCGCCGGAGATGACCGCGCCCGCATGGCCCATGGTGCGGCCCGCCGGCGCGGTGCGCCCGGCGATGAAGCCTGCCATCGGCTTGCTGCGGCCGCGCTTTGCCTCGTCTTTGAGGAACTGCGCGGCGTCTTCCTCGGCCGAGCCGCCGATCTCGCCGATCATGATGATCGACTTGGTCTCGTCGTCGGCGAGGAACATCTCCAGCACGTCGATGAACTCCGTGCCTTTGACCGGATCACCGCCGATGCCGACGGCGGTGGTCTGGCCGAGACCGACATTGGTGGTCTGGAACACCGCCTCATAGGTAAGCGTTCCCGAGCGCGAAACAACGCCGACCGAGCCCTTGCGGAAGATGTTGCCGGGCATGATGCCGATCTTGCATTGGTCGGGGGTCAGCACGCCGGGGCAGTTCGGCCCGATCAACCGCGACGTCGAACGGTCGAGCCTCGCCTTGACCTTGATCATGTCCATTACCGGTATGCCCTCGGTGATGCAGACGATCAGCGGGATCTCCGCTTCGATCGCTTCCAGGATCGCTTCCGCAGCACCCGCCGGCGGCACGTAGACGACCGAAGCGTTGGCACCGGTCTTGGCCTTGCCTTCGGCTACGGTGGCGAAGATCGGCAGTGCCTCGCCCTTGGCGCCGGTCCAGGTCTCGCCGCCCTTCTTGGGGTGGATGCCGCCGACCATTTTGGTGCCGTGATAGGCCAGCGCCTGTTCGGTGTGGAACGTGCCGGTCTTGCCGGTCAGGCCCTGCACCAGCACCTTGGTGTTCTTGTCGACGAGAATGGACATCGGAGCCCTTTTCTAAAAACCGTTGATCGAGGAAGGCGAGACGCGCCGGTAGACGCCGCTCACCATGTCTTGCCAGCTATCGCTGCCGGCAGGTTTGAAATGCAGTCGCATGAGGTAGGTGTCGGCATCGTCAAAAATATACGTCACGCGCGCCGCGCCACGCGGCGACGACCGATCCAGAACCAATTCGCTGCCGTTCCAAGCGCCGGTGGCGGGCGATGCCGGCACGAGCCCCATCGAGTCAAACTGATGCATGGTGACGAGGCTGTTCTGCTGATCGAAGCCGAACACATTGTGCGAGCCGAACGAAACCGTGCCGTCGCGGCGCTGGCGATAGCGCTGCACCACGAACAGGCCGCCGAATTGCGCCTCGGCCAGCACTTCCGAAGCCGCCGTGCCGGGGTCGGCCCACTGAGTGCCCGAAATCTCCTCCTCGCCACGCCAGGCACCGACCAGCGCCTGCAGGCGCTGGTGATCGGCCGAGAGGGAGGAGAACGGTGCCGCGTTCATGGTCAGAGCCGCTTCAGCTCGGCGACCGTGAGGTCGCTCTTGGCATTGCCGGTGTTGAGCGTCGTCGCCGGCTCGAACATCAGCACGACAGGTTCTTCGCTCAGCGAGCGCGGACGGTGCTCGACGGCGCGCGGCACGACGATGAAATCGCCGCTGCCAAGCTCCACCGTGCCGTCGCGGAAATCGATGGCGATGCGGCCGCGCAGCACCAGGAAGGCCTCGTCCTCGTTGTCATGCGCGTGCCAATCGAAGACTTCGCCGAACTTGGCAACCTTGGCCTGGCTGTCGTTGACGTCGCCGGCAATGTGCGGATCGAACACCTTGGCGATCTTCGCGTCCGCCGCCTCGACGAGATTGATCTTGCGCGGAGGCACAGGCTCAGCCCTTCACCGCCGCGACAATCTTCTTGGCTGCGTCATCGAGGTCATCGGCCGACACCACGTTCAGCCCGCTGTCGTTGATGATCTTCTTGCCGAGCTCGGCGTTGGTGCCTTCCAGCCGCACCACCAGCGGCACTTGCAGGCCAACCTCCTTGACCGCGGCGATAACGCCTTCGGCGATGATGTCGCACTTCATGATGCCACCGAAGATGTTGATCAGGATGCCCTTGACCGCCGGATCCTTGGTGATGATCTTGAACGCCGCCGTCACCTTCTCTTTCGACGCGCCGCCGCCGACATCGAGGAAGTTGGCGGGCTCGGCGCCATAAAGCTTGATGATGTCCATCGTTGCCATGGCGAGGCCGGCGCCGTTGACCATGCAGCCGATATTGCCGTCGAGCGCGACATAGGCGAGGTCGTATTTCGACGCCTCGATCTCCTTCTCGTCCTCTTCGGTGGTGTCGCGCAATTCGAGCACGTCCGGATGACGGAACAGCGCGTTGTTGTCGAACGACACTTTTGCGTCGAGCACGCGGAGCCGGCCGCTCTTCATGACGATCAACGGGTTAACCTCGAGCAGGCTCATGTCCTTCTCGACAAACGCCTTGTAGAGGATCGGAAACAGGGTCGCGCCATCCTTGGCGGCGTCGCCGTCGAGCCTCAGTGCGGCGTTGAGCTTCTTCACATCGTCGGCCGTCACGCCCTTTTCCGGGTCGATGGCGACGGTAATGATCTTTTCCGGCGTGTCGTGGGCGACCGCCTCGATGTCCATGCCGCCCTCGGTCGAGACGACGAAGGCGACGCGCCCGACCGAGCGGTCGACCAGGATCGACAGATAGAGCTCGCGCTCGATATCGGCGCCGTCCTCGATATAGAGCCGGTTGACCTGCTTGCCGGCCGGGCCGGTCTGCTTGGTGACCAGCGTATGGCCGAGCATCTCCTTGGCGTTGGCGACGACCTCGGCCACCGACTTCGCCAGCCTGACGCCGCCCTTGGCATCGGGGCCGAGCTCCTTGAACTTGCCCTTGCCGCGGCCGCCGGCATGGATCTGGCTCTTGACCACATAGAGCGGGCCGGGCAGCGCTTTGGCGGCGGCTTCCGCCTCGTTCGCCTTGAACACCGGCACGCCCTCGGCGACGGGTGCGCCAAAGCCTTTCAGCAGCGCCTTGCCCTGATACTCATGGATGTTCATGCGCTATGTCTCCAGCTTGCTTGGCGGGCTTGGTTACCGGCTTACTTGGCCGCGAGATGCGGAGCGATCTTGACGCAGGCGTCGCACAGGCCCTGCACCGCCGCGACCGAACTGTCGAACATCTTCTGTTCGCTCTTCGCGAGCTCGATCTCGATGATCCGCTCTACGCCGCCGGCGCCGATCACCACGGGAACGCCGACATAGGTGTTCTTGACGCCATATTGGCCGGAGAGGTACGCCGCACAGGGCAGCACCCGCTTCTTGTCCTTGAGATAGGCTTCGGCCATGGCGATGGCCGAGGCGGCCGGCGCATAGAAGGCAGAGCCCGTCTTGAGCAGGCCGACGATCTCGGCGCCGCCGTCGCGGGTACGCTGCACGATCTGGTCGAGCCGCTCCTTCGAGGTCCAGCCCATCTTGATAAGGTCGGGCAGCGGGATGCCGGCAACCGTCGAATAGCGGATCATCGGCACCATGGAATCGCCATGGCCGCCAAGCACGAAGGCGGTGACATCCTCGACCGAGACCTTGAATTCCTCGGCCAGGAAATAACGGAAGCGCGAACTGTCGAGCACGCCGGCCATGCCGACGACATGGCTCTTGGGCAGGCCGGAAAACTTCTGCAGCGCCCAGACCATTGCGTCGAGCGGATTGGTGATGCAGATGACGAAGGCTTTCGGCGCGTATTTCTTGAGGCCGGCGCCGACCTGCTCCATCACCTTCAGATTGATGCCCAGAAGATCGTCGCGGCTCATGCCGGGCTTGCGCGGCACGCCGGCGGTGACGATGCAGACGTCGGCGCCCTCGATGCCGGCATAGTCGTTGACGCCGGTCAGCCTGGAGTCGAACCCATCGACCGGCGACGACTGCGCGATGTCCAGCCCCTTGCCTTGCGGGATGCCTTCGGCGATATCGAACAGCACGACGTCGCCGAGATCCTTGAGGCCGACCATGTGGGCGAGGGTGCCGCCGATCATGCCCGAGCCGATGAGCGCTATCTTGTTGCGTGCCATGTCAGGATGTTTTCCCTTTGACTATGACGGCGCCCAAATCCTTGACGATTTGATGACGGCGTCGGAGGAAGAGGCCGGAATGCTGCGGAACCGCGAAATTCGCCGCACGCAATAGCCCCGGCCGCACAAAAATTCAAACGATTATTTTGGAGTGAGTAATTTCAATCGGTTAGAAACAACGGGAATTACGTAAACGTCAAAGTTCTGAAGCCGACTAGAGGAATTCTACACAATGGCACTGGAAATCAGAAGGCTGTTTCCTGGCGATGACGCCCTTGTGATGCGGGTCGCCGACGAAGTCTTCGACGAGCCGGTCAGGCCGGATCGGCTCTCCGCCTATCTCATGGAGGCCGGTCATTTCATGGTCGTGGCCCTCGCCGACGGCATCGTCGTTGGCCAATGCGCAGCCGTCGTCCACCGCCACCCGGACAAGGTGAGCGAACTCTACATAGACGAAGTCGGCGTGGCGCCGGCCTTTCAACGCCAGGGCATTGCGACGAGGATGCTCGGCGCCATGTTCGCACTCGGTCGCGAGCATGGCTGTGAGGAGGCGTGGGTCGGCACCGAGCCGGACAATGTTGCTGCTCGCGCACTTTACGAGTCGCGAAGAGAGCCGCATGGGCCGGCGGAGGGATTCGTCATGTATGTTTATCGATTATAGGCGCCGGCAGCGCCCCCTTCTGTACTATCCCTCACGCCTGAGCCTGCCGTGCCTCCGCCGATGATCCCTGCGCCCTCTGCCTCTCCGCCCAGTCCTCCAGCCAGTCGTGGCTCTGCATCTCGATCAGCCGCGATGCGGTCCGCTCGAACTCGAAGACTTCGTTGCCGCGCTTGGCCGTATAGAGCTGCGCCGGCGGTGCCGCGGCGCTCATCACCAGCCGTAAATGATGATCGTAGAGCGTATCGACCAGCAGGATGAAGCGCTTGGCTTCGTTGCGCTTGCCTTCGCCGAGCACCGGCACATGGTCGATGAAGATGGTCGAGAAACGGCTGGCAATGGCAAGATAGTCGCGGGCGCCGAGCGGCCTCTCGCAGAGATCGGCGAACGAAAACCGCGCCGCCTCGCCGGCAGCACGCGGCACCACGACGTGCCGGCCCTTCACCGTCAGCATCGTCTCGGCCGTCGGCCTGCCATGCGTCATCACCGCCCACGCGTCGTCGAGCGCATGGTCGGCGGCGGCATCGGCCGGGGTGACGTAGACCGGCATGCGGCTAAGCTTGTCGAGGCGGTAATCCTTGTCGGCGTCAAGCGCCAGCACCTGCGCGTGGCGCTCCAGGATAGCGACAAACGGCAAGAACAACTGGCGGTTCAGACCGTCGCGGTAGAGATCCTGCGGCGCGACATTGGAGGTGGCGACCAGCACCACGCCATTGGCAAACAACGCCGAAAACAACCTGGACAGGATCATCGCATCGGCGATGTCGGTGACGGAGAACTCGTCGAAGCACAGCACCCAGGCTTGCTCGGCCAGCGCGCGCGCCACCGGCGGGATCGGGTCGTCCTCCTTGGCCGTGCCGTTTTTGCGAGCCTGCCGGTGCTTCTGGATGCGGTCCTGCACGTCGGCCATGAAGTCGTTGAAATGCACCCGGCGCTTGCGCCGCACCGGCAGCAGCTCGAAGAACATGTCCATCAGCATGGTCTTGCCGCGGCCGACGCCGCCATGGATATAGAGGCCCTTGACCGCCTCGTGCACCTCGCGCTTGCGGGCGAACAACCACCCCAGCGCGCTTGATTTCTGCGCCAGCCGCTTTGCCGATATTTCGTCGATCAGCCGGTCGAGCGCAGCGGCGATTCGCTCCTGCGCCGGATCGCGCCCGATGGCGCCCGTCTCGACCAGATGGTCGTAGCGCTGCTTGACGGTCGCATGGGTCTGGAGGCCGTCACGCAGATGCATCGGTCACGTCGTTCCGGAGCAATCCCAAGAAAAGTGTGTAACGGTTTTCTGTCCGGAATTGCGTAAAAAACAAAAGAGAGCAATCCCAAGAAAAGTGTGTAGCGGTTTTCCGTCCGGAATTGCGTAACAATGGGGGCCGTTCTCTTACCTTGTAAGCGAGATCGGCAGGCCGTTGGAAGTCTGGCCGTCGAATTTCTCGCCGCCCGAGGAATAAAGCCGTGCCAGCGTGCCGCCGTTCTCGTCATAGAGCGTCAGCTGTTTGCCGGCGACGTTCCAGGATTTGATGCCGTCGAGCGGCGCCGGGCAATGCAGCGGTCCGGCGCGGTAGCCCGACCCGAATTTGGTCTGCGGCGTCGCCACCTGACAGCTCTGGCCGGACACGCTTGCCTTCCACACGCCGGCGACGCTGGACGCGGTGAGGTCGGCCGCACCGGCCGGAGCCGTCCCGTCGGGCGGCAGCGAGGCGACCTGGGTGTTCTGCGGCGCGGTCGGGAACTTCGACGGATCGGCCGGGCCGGGTGTCGCGGGCGGCGGCAGCTGGTTTGCGGTCACCTTGCCGGCGGGCGCAGCTTCCAGCGGCGCCGGCTGCTGCTCGTCCATTGATGTGAACCGTGAGGTTGAACAGCCGCTCGCAACGAGCGCGGCCAACGATACGGCCAGCAGGCCGGTTTTCGAAAATTTCATTCTTCAACCTCCGTCGGATCCGGCTGAGGATGCCGTCCGCGCAATGTCCCCCTCACCAAGATGGAGAAGGTGGCGAAATTTCAACCCGATATGGTTAAAATACGGTTTGCGCCGCTAATGTTGCAAATTTGTCGCAAAATGCGCATTGCCTGAATTGCGTTACGCCTTGGCCGTTTGGCCGGCACCTCCGGTTGATGCGATACGGCGCGCTGGCGCCAGATCCCTGGCGGTCACCTCAAATGCTTGTGCGGGCCGGCGCCGGCATTATCTCTTGGCGATCAGCAACTGCAGGGAGCCGATTTCTTGGCCGCGAGAAAGAGAGCCGCCAACCGCTATTACAGCGGGCCGCCCAGCGATCATTTCGACGGCACCTTGTTCTTCAATCCCGACGGGCGGCCGCCGGGTCGCTTTGCCGATCTGTTGAAATGGCAATTGAGCCGCGAACGCTCGAAATGGCCGGCGGCGGATCCGAGCCCGTTTCCACCGGCAAGACCGGTCGAGCGCATCGATGGTTCTACGCTGCGCCTCACCATGGTCGGTCATTCCTCGCTGCTCGTCCAGACAGCCGGCCTGAACATCCTGACCGACCCGGTCTGGTCGCGACGCGTCTCGCCGCTCTCCTTCGCCGGTCCGAAACGCGTCAATCCACCGGGCATCGCCTTTTCGCATTTGCCGCCCATCGATCTCGTGCTGGTCAGCCACAACCATTACGACCATCTCGACCTCGCCACGCTGAAGCGCCTGAAGACAAGACACGACCCGCTGCTGCTGACGCCGCTCGGCAACGACACGATCATCGGCGCTGCCGTGCCCCGTATGCGGCTTTCGGCGCATGACTGGGGCGACCGGGTCGATATCGGCGATGGCGTCACCGTCCATGTCGAGCCGGTGCACCACTGGTCGGCCCGCGGTACCCGCGACCGGCGCATGGCGCTGTGGGCGGGTTTCGTCATCGAGACACCCGGCGCAAAGATCTATTTCGCCGGCGATACCGGCTTCCACGGCGGCATCAACTACCGGCTGATGGCGCAAAAGCACGGCGGCTTCCGCCTCGCCATCCTGCCGATCGGCGCCTACGAGCCGCGCTGGTTCATGGCGCCGCATCACCAGGATCCGGAGGAGGCGGTGCAAGGCATGCTGTTGTGCAACGCTTCCTATGCCGCCGGCTGTCACTGGGGCACGTTCCGGCTCACCAACGAGCCGATCGACGAGCCGCCCAGAAAGCTCGGCGAAGCGCTCGATGCTGCCGGCCTGCCGCGGCAACGTTTTCGCGCCTTGCGGCCGGGCGAAGTCTGGGACGTACCGGAGGTTTAGCGCGGCGGAACCTAAGGCATCACATAGACGTTTGTAGGTGTTCAAACCTGTCGGCTGCGAGGTGTCTCTCATGATCAGGTGGATCATCATTCTTTTGATTATCGCGGCCGCGGCAAGCCTGCTCGGCATGCCGGCACTGGCCGGAGCCGCCGCCACCGGCGCGCGTATCCTCATCGGCATCGTGCTGATCATCTTCCTGCTGATCGTGCTTGGCGTCTTCGCGGTGACGTGAAACTAAGGTGTGTTGAGATTCAGGTCAGGCCGCGCCGAGAATGGTGGTTTCCGAGAACCGGAGCGGAGCGTACTTTTGGGTACGTGAGCACCGGCCTACGCCGGCCGTAGCCTTAACTGCCACGACCGCTCATGAGTGCTTCGGCCGGCGAAGGCCGGAAGCGCAGGGAACTGCCATTCGCAGGCCGGCATCACCTGAATATCGACACAGCTTAAGCCGCGCTGGTAATTTCTGCCGCTATCCGCCATATAGGCGCCAAACCGGCAAGAGACCTTTCGATCGATGGCAAGCGCGGCCCCTTTCGCCAAGATGAACGGCATCGGCAACGAGATCATCGTTGCCGATATGCGCGGCCGTGCCGATCGCGTGACGCCTGCGGCAGCCATCGCGCTTAATGCCGATGCGGCGACCAGGTTCGACCAGATCATGGCGATCCACGACCCCAGGACGCCGGGCACCGCCTTTTTTATCGACATCTTGAATTCCGACGGAACCAGCGCGCAAGCCTGCGGCAACGGCATGCGCTGTGTCGTCCAGGCGCTCGCCGCCGAGACCGGCCAGAAGACATTTGCTTTTGAAACAGTCGCCGGCATCCTCAATGCCGAGGAACATGCCGACGGAACGATCTCGGTCGACATGGGCAGGCCGCGCTTTGGCTGGCAGGACATCCCGCTGGCCGAGGAATTCCGCGACACCCGCATGATCGAACTGCAGATCGGCCCGATCGATGCGCCGGTACTGCATTCGCCTTCGGTCGTCTCGATGGGCAATCCGCACGCTATCTTCTGGGTCGACCGCGACGTCTGGTCCTACGAGCTCGAGCGCTTCGGCCCGCTGCTCGAAAACCACCCGATCTTCCCCGAGCGCGCCAACATCACCATCGCGCAGGTGACTTCGCCGGAGACCATGGCCATCCGCACCTGGGAGCGCGGCGCCGGCCTGACCAAGGCCTGCGGCACGGCCGCATGCGCTGCCGTGGTCGCCGCGGCCCGCACCCGGCGCACCGGCCGCAGCGTCACGCTGATGACGCCCGGCGGCGGCTCGCTGCATGTTTTGTGGCGCGACGACGACCACGTCATCCTCACCGGTGCCGCCGAATGGGAATTTTCCGGCAGCTTCGATCCGTCGACCGGGGCGTGGGCGCGCGACACCGAAAGCGCCGCTTGATGGCTGCTCCTGGCAACAAGGGTATCGAGGTCGTCACCTTCGGCTGCCGGCTAAACACCTATGAATCCGAGGTGATGAGGCGTGAAGCCGAAGGTGCCGGCCTCGGTAGCCTCGAAGGCGGCGCCATCATCTTCAACACCTGCGCCGTCACCGGCGAGGCTGTACGCCAGGCCAAGCAGTCGATCAGAAAAGCCCGCCGTGAGAACCCGGCTGCCCGCATCATCGTTACCGGCTGCGCTGCGCAGACCGGCCCGCAGGATTTCGTCGCCATGGACGAGGTCGATCTCGTCCTCGGCAATGAGGAAAAGCTCAAGGCGCATTCCTATCGCGCGCTGCCGGATTTCGGCGTCAACGACACCGAAAAGGCGCGCGTCAACGATATCTTTTCGGTACGCGAGACGGCCGCCCACATGGTCGACGCCATCGAGGGCCGGGCGCGCGCCTTCGTCCAGGTGCAGAACGGCTGCGACCACCGCTGCACCTTCTGCATCATTCCCTATGGCCGCGGCAATTCGCGCTCGGTGCCGATGGGCGCCGTGGTCGAGCAGGTCAAGCGACTCGTCGGCAATGGTTATGCCGAGATCGTGCTGACCGGCGTCGACATGACGAGTTTCGGCGCCGATCTGCCGGGCGCACCGAAGCTCGGCAAATTGGTCAAGACCATCCTGAAGCAGGTGCCAGATGTGAAACGCCTGCGGCTTTCCTCCATCGATTCGATCGAGGCCGACGACGATCTGCTGGACGCTATAGCCACCGAGCCGAAGCTGATGCCGCATCTGCATCTGTCGCTGCAATCGGGCGACGACATGATCCTGAAGCGGATGAAGCGCCGGCACAGCCGCGACCAGTCGATCCGCTTTTGCGAGGATGTGCGCAAACTGCGCCCGGGCATCGTTTTCGGCGCCGACATCATCGCCGGGTTCCCGACCGAGACGGACGCCATGTTCGAAAATTCGCTGGAGATCGTCGAGGAATGCGGCCTGACGCATCTCCACGTCTTCCCGTTTTCGCCGCGCCAGGGCACGCCCGCCGCGCGCATGCCGCAGCTCCGCCGCGACGTCGTCAAGCAACGCGCGGCACGCCTGCGCGCCGCCGGCGAGGCCGCCTATCGCCGCCATCTTGCCTCGCTCGCTGGAACGCATCAGTCTATCCTGGTCGAGCGCGACGGGCTCGGCCGCACCGAAGGGTTTACGCTGGCCGCGGTCTCTGCCGGCACGCCGGGCGACATCGTCGAGGCTGATATCGCCGGCGATGACGGTATCAGACTGATCGCCGCGCCGCTTGCCGCCCGCGCCGCCTGAGAGCGCAAGACATGGCTGGGTTTTTCAAGAAGATATTTTCGTTCGGTAAGAAGGAAGTGGTCGAGGAGCGGCCCGACGAGGCCGCACCGCTGCCGCCGATCAAATGGGATGAACTGGAAGCGCTGAAGCCGGCCGCCGAGCAGGCCGTCCCGGAGTTTTTGAAACGCGAAGAGCCGCGGCCCGAGGCCGAGGCCGCAGCTCCGCCGCCAGTCGAACCAGAGTTGCCTCCGGCACCGCAACCGGCGCCCGCTGAAGAGCCGAAGCCCGAACCACCGCCGACCATTCCACCCGAGCCAGAGATCCAGCCGGAACCGCAAACGCCTGCTGAGGAAGCCGAGGAGATCCGAGCCGGACCCGTCGCTTCCGAGCCAGTTCCTGAGCCGGAGCAGCCGGAGATCGTTCAGCCCGAGCCTCTGTCCACGGAAGTTGGCGCTGCCCCTCATCCGCCTGCCGGCACCTTCTCCCCGTATAGTGACGGGGAGAAGGGGGCTGATCGTCACGCCGAGCCTCCTTTTGAAAGTGGCGAGGAAAAAGCTCCGACGCTGACGCCCCCCTCTCCCCGTCCATCACGGGGAGAGGGTAAGGGTGAGGGGCAGCGCGAACCTCTGCAAGACGCGGCACCCGCGGCCGAAGTCACGCCACCAGCACCCGCAGCGCCCGAAGCGCCACCGGCCGAAATCCCGCCTCCGATCCGCCAGCCCGCGCCGGTCGAGGCGAAGCCGGTCCTCGCCGAGATCGCACCCGAGCCAGAAGCCGTTCCGCAACCATCGCCAGAGCCAAAGCCCGCCCCCGGCAAAGTCACCGTAACCAAGAAGGTCGAGCAGAAGGCTGAGCCGCAGAAGGCGCCCGAACCGGCGCCGAGGCGTTCCTGGTTCCAGCGCATGCGAGACGGGCTTGCCCGCTCTTCCCGGGAGTTGTCGGGCAACATCGCCGGCGTCTTCACCAAGCGCAAGCTCGACGAGGACACGCTGCAGGACCTGGAGGATGTGCTGATCCGCGCCGATCTCGGCATGGAGACGGCTTTGCGCGTAACCGACGCGCTCTCCGCCAGCCGCTACGGCAAGGACGTCTCCGACACCGAAGTTCGCGCCATCATGGCGGCCGAGGTGGAGAAGGTGCTGACCCATGTCGCCATGCCGCTGGAGCTGGACCTCAGCCATAAGCCGCATGTCATCCTGGTTGTCGGCGTCAACGGCACCGGCAAGACCACGACCATCGGCAAGCTGGCGGCAAAGCTCACCGATGGCGGCCTTTCGGTGATGCTCGCCGCCGGCGACACCTTTCGCGCAGCCGCGATCGAGCAGTTGAAGATCTGGGGCGAGCGTACCAACTCGCCGGTCATTGCCTCGAAACTCGGCGCCGATGCCGCCGGCCTCGCCTATGACGCATTCGAGCGCGCGAAGGAGGCCGGCTCCGACGTGCTGATCATCGACACCGCCGGGCGGCTGCAGAACAAGACCGAGCTGATGGCGGAGCTGGAAAAGATCGTCCGGGTGCTGGGCAAGCTCGATCCGGAAGCGCCGCACACCGTGCTGCAGACGGTCGATGCCACCACCGGCCAGAACGCGCTCAACCAGGTCGAGATCTTCCGCAATGTCGCCGGCGTCAATGGCCTGGTGATGACCAAGCTGGACGGCACGGCGCGCGGCGGTATTCTGGTGGCGATCGCGGCAAAGCACAAATTGCCGGTCTATTTCATCGGCGTCGGCGAACAGGTCGACGACCTCGAACCCTTTTCCGCAAGCGAATTCGCCAGGGCGATCGCTGGCGTGGCTTGACGAGCATGATCCCGAAAAGTTGCAGGCTTTTTGGATTGGATCATGCGTAAGAAGGACGCTATGAACCCACCCATCCTCGAAGGCGACCCGTCCGATCCGCGACGCAGGGCGTTGAACCCGGGCCTGAAATTCCTGCTCGAACTCGGGCCTGGCCTGGTGTTCTTTTTCACCACCATCCGCGGCGCATGGCTTGTCGGGAAGTTTCCGATCCTCGGCCATATCGGCGAGCCTATCCTGATTGCCACGGCGTTCTTCATGGTGGCGACGGCGCTATCGCTCAGCGTTTCGTGGATTTTGACGCGCAGCTGGCCGATCATGCCGTTGGTCTCGGCCATCGTGGTGTTTGTGTTTGGCGCGCTGGCGCTCTGGCTGCAGGACAAGACCTTCGCTTTCATGAAGCCGACAATCATCAACAGCCTGTTCGGCATCACGTTGCTGGGCGGGTTGGCGTTTGGCAGATCGCTGTTGGGCTATGTCTTTGATTCCGCCTTCAATCTCGATGCCGAAGGCTGGCGCAAGCTCACTTTCCGATGGGGGCTCTTCTTCCTTTTTCTGGCTGCCCTGAACGAGGTTGTGTGGCGCAACTTTTCTGAGGAAGCCTGGCTTTATTTCAAGGTCTGGGGCACGATTCCCATTACCCTTGTCTTCACGTTAAGCCAAATGCCGTTGATCCTGCGCCATTCGCTCGAGGACAAGACCGGCAAGGAAGAGAAGGCCGGCAAATAGAGCAATTCCAGGAAAAGCGCGTAGCGCTTTCCCTAGGGAATTCCGCCAGAATAAGAGGAGAGGGGCATGGAATTCATCACCACACGTGACGAGTTGAGGACGATCTACAAGACGCCTCGGCCGACCGACGGCTCGATCCGCAAGGAACTGAAGACATTGGACGGCCACTGCCGTTCCTTCATCGGCAAGAGCCCGTTCGTGCTGATCGGCTCGTCCGACGGCGCCGGCAATGCCGATGTGACGCCGAAGGGCGACAGGCCGGGCTTCGTAACGGTGCTCGACGAGAAGACCATCGCCATCCCCGACCGGCCGGGCAACAACCGGCTCGACACGCTGGAGAACATCCTTCTCAATCCCTCGATCGGGTTGCTCTTCCTCATTCCCGGCATGAACGAAACGCTGCGTGTCAATGGCGATGCCCGCATCACCATCGATGCGGCATTGCGTGAGCGGCTGGCGGTCGACGGCAAGGCACCGCAAAGCGTCGTCGTGGTGACGGTCAAAGCTGCCTACATGCATTGCGCCAAGGCCTTCATGCGCTCCGAACTATGGAAGCCGGAGAGCTGGTCCGACCGCGCCACGCTGCCCACGCTCGGCCAGATCCTGCGCGACCAGCTGGCGCTCGCCGAAGCGGCCGAGGCGACCGACCGCTGGTTGGACGAGGAATACAGGAAGACCATGTGGTAGTGTGCCCGGCAACGAATCGCCCAAGCCGGTCTCCATTCCTTTGCTCAATATCCTCGCCATCTCCGGCAGCCTGCGCGCCGCCTCGACCAATTCGGCCCTGGTCGCCGCACTCGCGCAAAACGCGCCGCCGGACTGTCACGTCTCCGTCTACGATGGGCTTGGTCGGCTGCCGATTTTCAACCCCGACGATGAAGGCGAGCGGACGCCGCCGCAAGCAGCGGCGCTGATCGACGCGGTCACCGCCGCTGACGGCCTCATCGTCTCCTGCCCGGAATATGCCCACGGTATGCCAGGCGGCCTGAAGAACGCGCTCGACTGGCTGGTGTCGCGCGATGCCGCCGTCGGCAAACCGGCCATCCTGGTCCACGCCTCGCCGCGCTCGCTGTTTGCCCGCGCCGCACTGGCCGAGGTCATGCGGACAATGTCTTTCGCACTCTATGAGGAGGCAGCACTCGAAATAGCGCTGCTCGGCAAGAGACCGCCGGAGGTGGAGGATATCCTGGCGGAACCGGAAAACCGGCTGGCGATGCGCAACGTCCTTTCGGCTTTTGCCGAATTCATCCGCTCGTGTTGAGTGAGCCCTTCCCTTCTCCCCTTGTGGGAGAAGGTGGCCTCGCGAAGCGAGGTCGGATGAGGGGTGCTCCAGCTTGGCAATTTGCTTGAAATCGCCGCCGCCTCATTCCTTCCAGCACCCCTCATGCGTCTCGGCGCTATCGCGCCGATCCACCTTCTCCCACAAGGGGAGAAGGTGGGCGCGCTACCCCTTCCTCCGCGTCTCGACATCGGTCTCGCCGACGAACCAGTCGCGTGCAGCGACTTCCTCGAAGACCACCCAGACATCATTGTTGGTCAGGCCGGTGACGCCGGTGATGGCCGCCGTCACCTGGGCGGCGATCGCGGCCTTTTTGCCGGCCGGGTCATCGGCAATCACCTCCTTGACCAGGCGGATATTCACGAATGGCATGGTTCCCTCCCTTGCATATGCTTGGCGGCCGCTCAAAATGTTTTGGCGCCGTTGACCATGAGCCGGACCATGTAAAGCGAGGTCGTGCCGGCGATGTAGAGGCAGTTCAGCTTGTTGCCGCCGAACACGCAATTGGCAACGACTTCCGGCACCTTGACCTTGCCGATCAGCGTCCCGTCGGGATCGTAGCAATGGATGCCGTCGGCGGCGCTGGTCCAGATGCGGCCGTCCGCATCCAGCCTGAAACCGTCGAACAGGCCGGCGGTGCAGTCGGCAAAGACCTTTTCGCCTGAGACCTTCTTGCCGCCCTGGCCGACATTGAACACCCGGATGTGCGCCGGGTTCTGCGCACCATGCGTGCGGCCGGTATCGGCGACATAGAGCTTGCTCTCGTCGAGCGAGAAGGCGAGCCCGTTGGGCCTGACCATGTCGGTGATCACCGCCTCGGTCTCGCCGGTGCCGGGATCGACCCGGTAGACATGGCAGGCGCCGATCGCGCTTTCGGCCTTGTCGCCCTCGTAATCGGTATCGATGCCGTAGCTCGGATCGGTGAACCAGATCGACCCGTCGGACTTGACCACGGCGTCATTGGGCGAGTTCAGCCGCTTGCCGCGCCATTTGTCGGCGATGGTGACAACCGACCCGTCATGCTCGGTGCGGCTGACGCGGCGGCCGGAATGTTCGCAAGTGACCAGCCGGCCTTGCCGGTCGACGGTGTTGCCGTTGGAATTGCCGGACGGCTGACGGAACACGCTGACGCTGCCGTCGGTCTCGTCGTAACGCAGCATGCGATTGTTCGGGATGTCGGACCAGACCACATAGCGCCCGGCCGCAAACCAGGCCGGTCCTTCCGCCCATCGGCAGCCGGTAAACAGCCTGTCGACCTGTGCATTGCCGTTGAATAGCCGCGAAAAGCGCGGATCGAGAACTTCGTAGAATTCGCTGGCCATGGTTCCTCCCGGTAGCAATCGCTTGGCAAGCCGCGATCAAGCCAGCCCACGATCGATATGGCAAGATCGATGATGCGTCAGAAGCGTTATGGAAGCGAATGCCGGCCCGGACGGCAGGGTCACATCCCGTTAACCGGCTATGCGCCCAGCGCAATGGTGCATTGCAACATCTTATTTTTGCAACGCACCATAACTATGTCATGCTCCGTATCGATCAAGGGAGGAACAACTGGCCGCGAAATGCGGCGCAAAAGGAAACTCGCTATGATCATCGACAGCCTCATGAGCCGCGCTCGCGCCAGCATCGCCAAGCGCCGGCATTACAACCGCCTCGTCGCCGAAATCGACAGCTTCAGCAGCCGCGACCTCGCCGACATGCGCGCCGACCGCAGCGAAATGCTCTATCAGGTTCACAAGCAGATCTACGGCTGAGGCGAACGCGATCGGCTCAGCCGATCCATTCGATCCAGCGGCCGTGGTAATCGCAATGGGCCAGACGGCGCGTCTCGCCGCCGGGCCATAGAGTGAGGCTGAGTACCGCCCAATTGTTTGTGGGATCGCGCGGCTCCATCCTCAGCCTTGCGATAGGCGCAGCGGCCGTGGCCTGTCTGCCCGCCTGCTCCAGCGTAGCGATGATGGCATCCTTGGTCGCCCGCGGCAGGTACTGCCACATGATCGAATGATAGAGCACGAAGGCGCTGCCCTGCTGCCGTACGGCCAGTGCCCTCTCGACAAACTCCGCTGCATCCGCTTTGACAAGCAGCGGCGGAAATTTCTCGGCAAGTGACAGCGCGGCGTCGAGCCGGGCCAGCCGCGCTGCCTGATCGGCCCAGACGTAAGACCGAAGCCGTAACTGCGCCGCTGCGTCGGCGACGTTCACCGGCGCGATGTCGCAGCCGGCGCGATGGCGGACGTTGATCGCTCCACCAAGCGGAACAGCGAGGCCGCGTACCTCCGGCGCCAACCGGACGGGGGAGGCCTGGTCGCCCCACTCGGCATCGCCATAGCGATAGTGAAAGCTGTCGAACAGGAGATTGAGCCCAGCGCTGGCGCCGATCTCACACAGATCCAGCGGCAAACCGGTTTCGCGCGCGACCGTCAGAAATCCTGGCAGCAGCATCGCCGACCGGGCGATCTCATTCGTCTGCGGGGCGCCGGCGAGGCCAGCGACGATCCGCTCGTCGGATCGCGTAATTGCTTCCGGCAGCACCGCCGCGATCTCATCTTCGCTTGTCTGGTTGGGCGGATAGATCAGTGCCAGTCGTTCATCGACACCGGTCAGGACCAACGCATGCAGCGCGCCGCAGAGCCGCAATGTGAGGGCGTCGGCGCGCGCGTCGCCTGGCCAGCCGAGCACCGCCTGCCCGGTCTTGGTGTTTGCGTCGAGAACCTTGGCCAGCGCACGGCATAAATTCGCGGTGAACGGCGAGCCAAGTCCATCGCAGCCTTTCGCCTGAGCCAGAAAATGATCGCGGATGTCTCGTTCGTCCATCGCGTTTTCCGGTCCTCAGCCCGGTGCCGTCAGCGCCTTCTCGATCTCCGGCAACAGCAGCGTCCGCGCCGAGTCCGGCGTCAGCGGCCCTACGTGCTTGTAGGCGATCTTGCCATCCTTGCCGATGACGAAGGTCTCCGGCACGCCGTAGACACCCCAGTCGATCGCCGTGCGTCCGGCCTGGTCGACGCCGATCGCCTGGAATGGATTGCCGAGATCGCCAAGGAACCGACGGGCGTTTTCCGGCTGGTCCTTGTAGTTCAGCGCCGCCATGACGAAGCGTCTGTCCTGCGACAGCGCCAGCAGCACCGGATGCTCTTCGCGGCACGGCGCGCACCAGGACGCGAAGACGTTGACCAGCGTCACCTTGCCGGCGAACTGTCTTGAATCGAGGCCCGGTAAATTGGTGCCCTCGAGCGCCGGCAGGTTGGTCTGCGGCGCCGGCAGGCCGATCAGCGCCGACGGCACTTCCGAAACGTCGCGCCCGGACAAAAGCTGAGCCAGGAACAATCCCGCCAGCCCGAGAAAGACCAGCAGCGGCAGCAGCACGATCAGGCGGCGGCGCGCCGGTGTTTGCGTTTCCGTGCTCATGATTTTGCTGCCTTATCGGAGCGCCGGCGCACGCCAGACGCCTCCAGCTCGGCGAGCTCTCGCTTGCGGCCGCGCTGGTCGAGCAGAATCCAGCCGATCAGCCCGCCCAGCACCACGGCCGTGATCGCATAGGCGGCGGTGACATAAAGCGCGTGTACGCTCATGCTTTTCGCTCCGCGGCGCTTTCCAACCGGTCCGTCTCGCCTTGTTCCGACATGTCTTCTCTTAACGCCGCGCCACCGGCTCCGCAATTGTTCGCCGCGCCGCAGGCATGTGCTGAAGCCAACACATCAGTCCGTTCCGTGCCGAAGCGCCAGCGCCGCTGCCACCGGCCCGAGCACCGCAAGAAAAAAGGTCAGTGCGGCGAGAATGAGGAAGGGCTGCAGAAAAGGATCGGGATCCGCCACCGCGCCATAGCTTGCCGATACGCCAAAGATCAGCACGGGAATGGTCAGCGGCAGCACCAGCACCGAGATCAGCAGCCCGCCGCGCGGCAGCGCCACTGCCACTGCTGCACCGGCAGCACCGATGAAGGTGATCGCCGGCGTGCCGACCAGAAGCGTCAGCGCCGTGGCGCCGATGCCGGCCGGCTCCATGTTCATGAACAGGCCGAGCAGGGGAGCGGCGATGACCAGCGGCAGCACGCTTCCCGTCCAATGCGCCAGGCATTTCGTCAGCACGGTCAAGGCCAGCATGTACCGGTGGTCGCCAAGCACCAGAAGATCGAGCGAGCCATCTTCGCGGTCGGCCTGGAACAGCCGGTCGAGGCCGAGCAGGCAGGCCAGCAAGGCTGATATCCAGAGAATCGCCGGCCCGATGCGGGCCAGCAGCTTCAGGTCGGGACCGACGCCGAAGGGAATGGTCGCGATGACGGCGAGAAAGAAAATCACGCCGGTAAGCGCCCCGCCGCCGGCGCGGATACTCAGGCGGATGTCGCGGAGGAAGAGGGACCACATTATGGTGCGGTCCCGATGGATGCGTGAAGGCCAAGCACCGTCGCGTAGAGCACCAACATCAAGCGGCCTCGCCCATCACGAGCTCCCTCGCCCCCTCGATCCCCAGCGGCAGATGCGTCGCCGCAACCACGATCCCCCCACTCTCGAGGTGCTTCCCCATCAGTTCGCCGAATCTCTCCTCCGAAGCCTTGTCCAGCCCTGCCGTTGGTTCGTCCAGCAGCCACAATGGCCGGTGGCTGACCAGCAGTTTTGCAATCGCCGCACGCCGGCGCTGGCCGGTCGAGAGATAGCCGAACGGCAGATGGCCGATGCCGCCCAGCCCGACGGTCTCCAGCGCCTCTTCAACACCCCTGGAACCTGCGCCCGAAAAATCGCGCCAGAAGCACAGGTTTTCCATAACGCTCAGCGCCGTCTTCATCGCGTCGAGGTGGCCGAGATAGTGACAGGCCGAGGCGGCCGACGGAAAGTCCTCGCCACCGCCTTCGAACCGCACCCGGCCTGCCGCCACCGGCAACAGCCCGGCGATGATCCTGAGCAGCGTCGATTTGCCGGCGCCGTTCGGTCCGGAAACGACCAGCGCCTGGCCAGCCCCCAGCGCGAATTCGATGCCGGAAAATACCGTCTCGCCGCCGCGTTCGCCGCCCAGATTTTCGGCGATCAGCCGCATCCGTTCCCCTTCGCCGAAAGTTCAGGTGCGGCTTCGGTGCGCCGCAGCAAAAATGGCAATTCCGTGTCTAGAACTATTCCAGAAAATTCTCTATATCCGCATCATCCGTGCCAGCGGTCGGCACGGGAACCGAATTTGCGCCGAACCAGCGCGCGTGCCGCCTTGAACGGCCCGGACGCTTGGGAACGGATAGCGGAAATGGCCGTACCCGCACCTTTGCGCGTGACTTGCATGCCCACTGGCGTCCGTTCCCTCCCGGCAACCGACAGTTAGGGATCGCACGTGTCCAAATCACTCGACAGCTTCAATTGCCGCCGCACGCTGACCGCCGGCGGCACCGAGTACATCTACTATGACCTTGTCGAGGCCGAAAAGTACGGCCTCACCGGCATTGCCCAATTGCCCTATTCGATGAAGGTGCTGCTGGAGAACCTGCTGCGCAACGAGGACGGCCGTTCCGTCACCAAGGAGAGCATCCAGGCGGTCGCCGGCTGGCTGACCGACCGGGGCACTGCCGGCGTCGAGATCGCCTATCGCCCGGCTCGCGTGCTGATGCAGGATTTCACCGGCGTTCCGGCCGTGGTCGACCTTGCCGCCATGCGCGACGCCATGGCCTCGCTCGGCGGCGATCCGCAAAAGATCAATCCGCTGGTGCCTGTCGATCTGGTCATCGACCACTCGGTCATCGTCGATGAATTCGGCACGCCGCTGGCTTTCGCCCGCAATGTCGAGCTTGAGTACGAGCGCAACGAGGAACGCTACAAATTCCTGAAATGGGGCCAGCAGGCGTTCCGTAATTTCCGCGTCGTGCCGCCCGGCACCGGCATCTGCCATCAGGTCAATCTCGAATATCTCGGCCAGGTGGTGTGGACCAACAGCGAAGATGGCGAGACCACCGCCTATCCCGACACCTGCGTCGGCACCGATTCACATACCACGATGATCAACGGCCTCGGCGTTCTCGGCTGGGGCGTCGGCGGCATCGAGGCCGAGGCCGCGATGCTCGGCCAGCCGGTCTCCATGCTGTTGCCCGAAGTCATCGGCTTTCGCCTTACCGGCAGGCTGAGGGAAGGCGTAACCGCCACCGACCTGGTGCTCACCGTCACCCAGATGCTGCGCAAGAAGGGCGTCGTCGGCAAGTTCGTCGAATTCTTCGGGCCGGGCCTGTCCAACATGACGCTGGCCGACCGCGCCACCATCGGCAACATGGCCCCGGAATATGGCGCCACCTGCGGCTTCTTCCCGGTCGACAGCGAAACCATCCGCTATCTCACCATGTCCGGTCGCGACGAAAGCCGCATCGCCCTGGTCGAGGCTTATTCGAAGGCGCAAGGCTTGTGGCGCGATGCCGGCTCGGCCGATCCGGTCTTCACCGACCTGCTCGAGCTCGATCTCGGCAGTGTCGTGCCGTCGATGGCCGGCCCAAAGCGTCCGGAAGGCCGGGTCGCGCTTGAAGACATTCCGGCCGGCTTCGCCAAGGCCATGGAGACCGAATACAAGAAGGCCGCCGAAATCGACAAGCGCTATGCCGTCGAGGGCGCGGACTACGATCTTGGCCATGGCGATGTCGTCATAGCCGCAATCACCTCCTGCACCAACACCTCGAACCCGAGCGTGCTGATCGGCGCCGGGCTGTTGGCGCGTAACGCTAACCGGCTCGGCCTCAAGCAGAAGCCGTGGGTCAAGACCTCACTGGCGCCGGGCAGCCAGGTCGTCGCCGAATATCTCGAGAAATCCGGCCTGCAGAAGGAGCTCGACCAGATCGGCTTCAACCTGGTCGGCTTCGGCTGCACCACCTGCATCGGCAATTCCGGCCCGCTGCCGGCGCCGATCTCCAGGACCATCAACGATAAGGGCTTGATTGCTGCGGCAGTCTTGTCCGGCAACCGCAATTTCGAAGGCCGCGTCTCGCCCGACGTGCAGGCGAACTATCTCGCCTCGCCGCCGCTGGTCGTCGCTCACGCGTTGGCCGGGACCGTGACCAAGGATCTGACCACCGAGCCGCTCGGCGACGATCGCAACGGCAATCCGGTCTATCTCAAAGACATCTGGCCGAGTTCGGTCGAGATCCAGGAATTCATCGAGAAGAACGTCACGCGCGAATTGTTCGCCCGCAAATATGCCGACGTCTTCAAGGGCGACGAGTACTGGCAGAACGTCAAGGCGCCGGAAGGTCAGACCTATGCCTGGGACGACAATTCGACCTATGTGCAGAACCCACCCTATTTCGCCGGCATGAAGTCAGGCTTCGGCAAGATCGGCGATATCAAGGGCGCGCGTGTGCTCGGCCTGTTCGGCGACAAGATCACCACCGACCACATTTCGCCGGCCGGTTCGATCAAGGCGGCCTCGCCGGCCGGCAAGTATCTCACCGACCACGGCGTCGGCGTCGCCGATTTCAACCAGTACGGCACCCGCCGCGGCAACCACGAGGTGATGATGCGTGGCACCTTCGCCAATATCCGCATCCGCAACCATATGCTGGGCGAGAACGGCCGCGAGGGCGGCTACACCATCCATTACCCCTCGAAAGAAGAGGAATCGATCTACGACGCCGCGATGCGCTACAAGAAGGAAGGCGTGCCGCTGGTCATCTTCGCCGGCGTCGAATATGGCAACGGCTCGTCACGCGACTGGGCGGCCAAAGGTACGAATCTGCTCGGTGTCCGCGCGGTCATCGCCCAGTCCTTCGAGCGCATCCACCGTTCCAACCTTGTCGGCATGGGCGTGATCCCTTTCGTCTTCGAGGAAGGCACCTCATGGGCCTCGCTCAACCTCAAGGGCGACGAACTGGTCGAGATCGACGGACTGAGCAACATCAAGCCGCGGCAGAAGATGATCGCCAGGATCACCTATGGCGACGGCAGCGTCAAAGAAGTTCCGGTCATCTGCCGCATCGATACGCTGGACGAGCTCGACTACTTCAGGAATGGCGGCATCCTGCAATACGTGCTGCGCGATCTTGCGGCTTAAGGCAGTAGGGCAATAAGGAAGTAGGGCAGTAGGGGAAGCAAGGACAAGCCACCTACTGCCCTACTGCCCTACTGCCCTACTGCCCTACTGCCCTACTGCCCTACTCTTGGCTTTCCAAACCGCGCTGTCGCCGCCAGCAGCACGCCGAGCATCAGCCCGTTCAATATGTGCCACAGGAAATGCGTGCCGAGCGGAAAGCCGCCGCAGACCAGCGGATCGATCATCCTGCAGATGACCGACACGACGAAGATCGCCGAACCCGCCAGATTGTACCAGCCGGCGCGATTGCCGCTGGCCGCCACCCAGGCGCCGAAGAAGGCGAGCGCCAGAAACGGCGGCAGGTAGCCGGTCGTCCCGTTCGACGCCTGGCGCAGCCAGTCGGGCACGGCGAAGGTAAGCAACCCGGCAATGGCATAGAAGGCGACGAAGATGGCGATCGCCTTGCCCCATTTCATGCCGAGAAAACGTCGCAGGTTGAACAGCGTGTAGGCCAGCGTGAACCCTGCAATGGGCAGCACGTCGGCCAGGATCATTGCCCTTGTGGCAAAGGTGTGGAACAGCGACGAGCCGACGCCGATCGCCACCACCCACCAGGCCAGCACTTCGGCGAAGGTGCCGGTGCCGCGCTTGCGCACCTGCCAGACACCCCATAGCCCGGCGGCAAAGAAAGCCAGATTGCTCAGCGCATTGAGCGGTTCGGCCCAGAATTCCGGCCCCGTCCGTTCGCAATAGAGGTCGACCGGCGCCAGGAGAGATTGCCACATGCTGATTGCCGCCCGAATCGCTTCCATCGTGAAGTGCAAGTCCACCTATTGCGCCCTTGCCAGCGCTTGCAACGGCAAAATTTCACCGCAACGTGACTTCCCGTTGACTGCCGCTTCTGCCACATATTTCGACAACCAGAACAAAGCCGGCGTCACCGGCGGGATCGGAACGGCCATGCCATCTCGAAGACCATTGCGGCTTGCGGCCCTTGCGCTGGCCCTCTCGGCGTTTGCCGGCAGGGCCCTTGCCGAGCCAACCGACAAGCCATTAGGCGTCGTCGAGCTCTTCACCAGCCAGGGATGCAACTCCTGTCCGCCAGCCGACGAATTCTTCGCCGAGCTTGCCGCCAAGGAGGACATCGTCGCGCTCGCCTATCATGTCGATTATTGGGATTACCTCGGCTGGCAGGACACGCTGAGCCGCAAGGAAAATACCGAGCGGCAATACGAGTATATGCGCGCCTTCGGCAGTCGTTCCGTCTACACCCCGCAAGCCGTCATAAACGGCCGCAGCCATGTCAACGGCGCCAGCCGCAAGGAAGTCGACGGCGCGCTGGCCCGCATGGAGAGGGTCGGCGAAGGCATGCGGGTCGGCATCAAGGTCAGCCGGACCAGCGATCGCGTCATGATCGATGCCGGCGACGCCGTGGCCGGCCCCGCCGACGCGCATGTCGTCATCGTCTATTTCAACCCGCCACAGACGATAAAGATCGGCAAGGGTGAAAACAGCGGCCGCAGCATGACCTACTGGAACGCCGTCTCCAGCATCCAGACCGCCGGCATGTGGCACGGCAAGGCGCAGCGCTACGAACTGCCAATGAGCGAGATCGCCAAGAAGGGCGGCTGCGCCGTGCTGCTGCAGTCGGTCGGCAAGGACGGCATGCCCGGTCCGATCCTGGGTGCAGCCTTTATCCGCAAGCCTTAGATAGAGCGCTCTCCCTTCTCCCTTTGTGGGAGAAGGTGTCGCCGAAGGCGACGGATGAGGGGTGTTCGAGGGAACGCCAACGCCTCACTCCGTCCAACACCCCTCAACCGTCTCGGCGCTTCGCGCCGATCCACCTTCTCCCACAACAAGGGGAGAAGGGATAACCGCCCTCAAGCCTCCGACGACAGCCTATCTGGATGGATCGCACCGCCGCGGCGGCCGGCCAATAAAAAACCGGCGTCAGCTTGCTTCTGACGCCGGTCATTTAGGTTTTGGGATCGTCGCACCCGATCTTTCCAAGGAAAAACCGAGGTTGGTTCGATCCGACGCAGACCCGTGGGCGGGGGGCTTGGGGTTTACGAGCCGGTGCCGGACCGAACCGTCTCAGGCAACACCGGTAAATTCGTCGGACATTGGGGCATGAGCACGGATAAAAAAAGGCAGGATTGTGGCGAAGCATCACCAATTCCAACAGGCGTTTCGCAAACGTGACTGGACGCTGGAGAAACCGCGCGGTGCTGGCCTTGCCCGGCCGGGCCTTGCAATTCGGCAACGAAAGCGCCAACTTTGGTCGGCGTACGATTCATTGCGAGGATCCAGGCATGACTGATCGCAGCAGCGGGACGGAGGATGGGGACGCATCCGCAATATTGATCCCGCTGCATGAGGCAAGACGCGAACGCCTCGACCAGCCTGTGCGGTTCGACCGCCGCGAACTGGACCAGATCCTCAGGCTTTACGGCCGTATGGTTGCCGCCAATGAGTGGCGCGACTATGCCATCGACCATCTCGCCGACCGCGCCGTTTTTTCCGTGTTCCGCCGCACCAGCGAAGTGCCGCTTTTCCAGATCGTCAAGGATCCGAAGCTGGCGCGCCGGCAAGGCGCGTTCGCCGTCATCGCCGCCGGCGGGCGCATCCTCAAGCGCGGCCAGGAGCTCGGCCGGGTGCTTGGCGTGTTCGACCGAACGCTGAAGCTGGTCGAGGCGTAACCCTTTATTTTTGCTGGCGGAACTTCCGCTCGGGCAGCGATTGCGGATCGGGCGGGATCGACGCCCCGCCATTGATCGGCAGCTGCATGAACACCGTGTCGAGCCAACGCCCGTGCTTGTAGCCGGAGCCTTCGAGGCGGCCGGAATGACGGAAGCCGAGCTTCTCGTGCAACCGTACCGATGCGCTGTCGGGCCTGCCGTCGCCGATCACCGCGATGATCTGGCGAAAGCCCGCCGCCTTGGCCGCCTCGATCAGCCCTTGCATCAGGAGCAGCCCGACGCCTTGCCCTTTGGCCGCGGGCGCGACATAGACGGAATCCTCAACGACGAAGCGGTAGGCCGGGCGTGGCCGGAACGCTCCGGCATAGGCATAGCCGAGCACGCCGCCGGCCTTTTCCGCAACGAGATAGGGAAAGCCGCCCGCCATCAGGTTGTCGAATCGCGCGCCCATCTCGGCGCGGCTTGGTGGCTCGAGTTCATAGCTCGCCGTGCCATTCGTCACCGCGTCGGCATAGATTTCCGTGATCCGGTCGAGATCGGCCGACGTCGCGGCCCGTAACGTGATGCTGCTCATATTTTATGCAAGTCGTTCATCTGCCTTATATCAAAGCAAAAGCCGGCACAAAAGAAAAGGGCGGCTGTTGGGCCGCCCTTTCCAAACTCGCTGGTCCAGTCAGACCATGATCCCGAAAAGTCGAAACCGGTTCTCGGAAAAGACCATGGTCGGCAAAGAACGCCGTATTAGCGACGGTCGCCCATGAACTGCAGCAGGAACATGAACAGGTTGATGAAATCGAGATAGAGCCTCAATGCGCCCATAATCGCCTTGCGGCCGGCGACATCAGTCTCGTCGCCCTCGAAGTACATCTCCTTGATGTTCTGCGTGTCGTAAGCGGTGAGGCCTGCGAAGATCAGCACGCCGATCGCCGAAACGGCGAAGGAAAGCGCCGACGACTGCAGGAAGATGTTGATCACCATCGCGATGATCAGGCCGACCAGGCCCATGACCAGGAACGAACCGAACGCGGAAAGGTCGCGCTTGGTCGTGTAGCCGTAGAGCGACAGCCCGCCAAAGGCGGCGGCGGTGGCGAAGAAGGTCTGCGAGATACTGGCGGTGGTGTAGACCAGGAAGATCGACGACAGCGACAGGCCGACGAGGCCGGCGTAGACCCAGAACGTCGTCTGCGCGGCCGAAACGGTCATCGACTGGACGCGGAACGATAGGAACATCACCGCTGCCAGCGGGGCAAAGATCACCAGCCATTTCAGCGGCGAGCCGAAGATCGCGTAGCCGAACGAGGTCAGCATCTCGCCGCTTGGCAACGTCGCGACCGCCGAGGCGGGATCGCTGGTGGTGGCCAGCATGATTGTGCCGACCGCGGCAAGGCCGGTGATGAGGAGGCCAAGCCCCATCAGATTGTAGACCTTGATCATGTAGGCGCGCAGGCCCTGGTCGATGGCAGCATCGACGCCGGCGCCGGGCACGGCGCGCGTCTGATAATTGCGAACGGGATCAGCCATGGAAATCCTCATATTGCTTCTGCCCCGTCCGGTGTCAGGTCCTTTTGAACCCAGGCGCCGCTGGCGGGGCTCCAGCATGCCTGCGCCGAAATATGATGGTTCTTGGCGTAAAGGACAAGACCGTAACCAAGCGTAATGCTCCGTGAAGTGCCGGAGATACGGTTTTATTGGCCTTCCCGCCCGTCACATTAACGAGATTTAATCAAAACCGGCTCTGGTTCAAAGATTCCGCAGCACCGGCGCCGCCTTATGGCCCAGCACCCGCCACGTGCCGGCAAGGCCGATACCGACCGTGACCACCAGTGAAAAGCCGATGGTCGCCACCGCCACCTCGGGCATGAAGTGGGATGGCAGCGTCATGATGCGCGTGACGACGAACCACGCCGCCACACCGCCCGCTGCCAGCGCGAACATCGCAGTGGCAAGGCCGATCAGCATGTATTCCAGTGAAAACGCTGCGATCAGAGTTTTCCTGGTCGCACCCAGGGTCTTCAGCACCACCGCGTCGTGGATGCGGGCCCGGTTGCTCGCGGCGAGCGCCCCGGCCAGCACCAGCACCGAGGCGATCAACGCCACGCCCGCTGCTGCCCTGATTGCTGTACCGAGCTGCGCCACCAGCCGGTTGACGATTTCGAGCGCGTCCTTGACCCTGACCGTCGTCACCGCTGGAAAAGCCCGCGTGACGGCATTGAGAAGATGCGCATCGTCGGCCGCCGATGCATTCGTCTCGGTCAGCGTCGCCAACCAGCCATGCGGCGCCCCGGCGAATGTGTTGGGCGAGAACACCATGACGAAATTGATGCCGATGGTTTCCCATTCGACCTGGCGGAAATTGGCGATCTTGGCCGTGATGTTGCGGCCGAGCACGTTGACGGTGATGGTGTCGCCGAGCTTCAACCCGATCTCTTTGCCTTCCTCGGCGGAAAACGAGACCAGCGGCGCGCCGGAATAATTCTCCGGCCACCAACTGCCCTCGGTCAGCGTCGCATTTTCCGGCAGCTTTGCGTCATAGGTCAGGCCACGGTCGCCGCGCAGCACCCAGGCGCCTTCGGCCGGAACCTTGACCTTGTCGACATCGACGCCGTTGAGCGCCATCACCCGGCCGCGCAGCATCGGCACCTTGATCAGCGTGCCCTGCGGCGCCTCTTTGCCGACCAGCGCGGAGAAGGCATCGACGTCGCCGCTCTGGATATCGACGAAGAAGAAGTTCGGTGCCCTTTCCGGCAGGCTGCCGGAGATCTGCCGCCTCAGATTGCCGTCGATCAGCGCCAAGGTGACCAGGAGCGTCAGCCCGAGGCCAAGCGACAGCACCACGGACGGCGTCAAGGCGCCAGGCCGATGGATGTTGCCGATGGCGAGCCTGAGCGCGGTCGAGCGCACGCGCGGGCTTTTCTTCGCCGCCCACTGCACCAGCGTGCCGACGACACGCAGCACCAGGAACGAAAAGATCGTGGCGCCGACGAAGATCGAGGCAATACGGCGGTCGCCGGAAAACAGGATCGCCAGCACCGCGAGCAGCAACGCGATGGCCATTGCCGCGGCGATATAGAGCGGGCGGGGAAAACCGCGGCCCTCGAAACCCATTTCGCGAAACAGCGCCGTTGCCGGCACGTCGCGGGCACGGCCGAGCGGCAGCAAGGCGAAAGCCAGCGTCACCAGCAGTCCGAACAGCGCCGCCATGCCGAGCGCGCCGGGGTAGAACCCGCCTTCCGCCGGTACCGGAATGACCGACTGCAGTGCCGCGCTGGCCGCGAACGGCATCAGCGCGCCAAGCACAAGGCCCAGCGTGATGCCGAGGGCGGCGATCATCAGGATCTGCACCAGGTAGACGGCAAAGACGAACCCTCCCGAAGCCCCCAGGCTCTTGAAGGTGGCGATGACGCCGCGCTTGCCGTCGAGATAGGCCCGCACCGCATTGGCCACGCCGACGCCGCCGACCACCAGCGCCGTCAGCCCAACCAGCGTAAGGAATTGCGAAAACCGCTCGATATTCGACGACAGCGCCGGCGCTGCGTTGCTGCGCGTGCGGATCGACCAGCCGGCCTGCGGGAACTGGTTTGCCGCCTGCTCCTGGATCGCCTTGATCTGTGCCTCAGTGGTGCCGCCTGGCAGGCGGACCTTATAGGCGTTCTCGACCAGGCTGCCCGGCTGGATCAGGCCGGAAGCGGCAAGCCCGTCGGTCGACATCATCAGCCGCGGCGCAAAACCGAAGCCATCCGACACCGCATCCGGCTCGTTGACCAGCCTGGCGCGCAGCTCGAATGTCGCGCTGCCGACCTTCAGCCGGTCACCGATGCCAAGGTTCAGCCGCTCGAACAAGAGATCCGGGGCGGCGGCGCCGAAGACGCCGGATTTTTCGCCGAACAGATCCTCTCGCGACAGCACCGGCTCGGTCTCCAGCGCGCCATAGAGCGGATAGGCGCCGTCGACCGCCTTGGCCTCGACCAGCGCCTGGTCGGAGCCGTCCTCGAGCCTCGCCATCGAGCGCATGTTGGCACTGTGCGAAACCGTGCCAAGCCGGTCGAGGAAGCTGCGTTCGGCTCTGGTAAGATCGCGCTGGTTGAGCTGGAAGCGGAGATCGCCGCCGAGCAGCGTCTGGCCCTGGTCGGCAACACCGGCGGAAATCGCTTGCGCCACCGAATTGACGCCGCCGATTGCCGCGACGCCGAGCGCGATGCAGGCAAGGAAGATCAGGAAGCCGGACAGCCCGCCACGCATTTCTCGCAGCGAAAACCGAAAGGCGAGCCTCAGCGTTTGCGACAGCGGCATCAGGCGGTCACCTTGCCGGCCCTGGTGGCCGGCTCAGGCGCGTCCTCGATCAGCCCCGACCGCATCGACACCTGGCGCGAGCAGCGCGCCGCGAGTACCGGGTCATGTGTGACCAGCACCAGCGTCATGCCGCGTTCGGCCGCCTTGGCAAACAGCAGGTCGGCGACGTGCCGCCCCGTCGCCTGGTCGAGATTGCCGGTCGGCTCATCGGCGATCAGGATGCGCGGCGACGGCGCCAGCGCCCGGGCGATCGCCACGCGCTGCTGCTCGCCGCCAGACAATTCGCCGGGGTAATGGGTGACGCGATCGCTGAGACCGACCGCCGCCAGCTCGCGCGCCGCCACGCCGAACGGATCGGCATGGCCGGCAAGCTCCAGCGGGACGGCGACGTTTTCCAGCGCCGTCATATTCGGGATGAGGTGGAAAGACTGGAACACGATACCGATGTTTCGTCCCCGAAACGATGCGATCTGGTCTTCGCTTTTGCCGTTGAGCAGCTCGCCGGCGACTCGTACCGTGCCCGAATCGACCCTTTCAAGCCCAGCCAAAACCATCAGCAATGTCGACTTTCCCGAACCTGAAGGCCCAACGATGCCGGTCGCTTCGCCGCCCGCCACATCGAGGCTGACGCCCTTCAGCACATGAACCGAGGAGGCACCTTCGCCGAGCGTCAGCGATACGTCTTTCAGCGAAATGACGGCTTCTTCCAAAATCAAATCGTCCTATATGGGGGATGAAGGCTAGAGCATCCGATGCTCGAAAAAGACGAAAACCTGCCTTCGCCAACAGATGTTCCTCGTCATATGGGGCCTACCGCATGGCTTTCAAACACACCTTTGCCGCAGCCTTCGCCCTTTTCCTCGCCATTTGCGGCGCCATTTCGTCGGCGCGCGCCGAACCCTTCGTCATTGTCGGTTTCGGCGACAGCTTGATGGCGGGTTATGGCCTCGGGCCAGGTCAGGGCTTCACCGAAAAGCTGCAGGCGGCGCTTCGCGCCAAGGGCTACGATGTCACGGTCGCCAATGCCGGCGTCTCCGGCGATACGACGAGCGGCGGCCTGTCACGGCTCGACTGGTCGGTGCCGGACGGCACGCAATTGGTCATCCTGGAGCTCGGCGCCAACGACATGCTGCGCGGCGTTTCGCCCGCAATAGCGGAAAAAAACTTGGACGCCATGTTGGCAAAACTGAAGCAGCGCAAGATCGCGGTGTTCCTTGCCGGCATGCGCGCGGCGCCCAATCTCGGCGCCGACTACCAGAAGGCGTTCGACGCAATCTTTCCGCGATTGGCTGAAAAATACGGCGTGCCGCTCTATCCTTTCTTTCTCGAGGGCGTTGCCGGCCAATCCGTCCTGCAACTCGAGGACGGCCTTCATCCAAGTGCCCGAGGCGTCGACCGCATCGTCGAGGGTATCCTGCCCAGTGTGGAGAAGGCCATTGCAACGGTGCGGGGTAATTCCTGAAGGCGAGGGTTCGCCGCCGCACCACATTCCGCAGGGGAAGCTTTTAGGCAGCCCTGCGACCAACAAACCGCTTGCCCCGTTCGAATATCGATGATTCGCTAGGGGCAAGAGTTCGATTCGAGGACAGGAGGCTTCCCATGCCGCGTCTTTTTACCGCCCTCGAAATACCGCGTGATGCCGCTCTTTCGCTGTCCCTGCTCAGGGGCGGCCTGCCCGGAGCCCGCTGGATCGACGTCGAAAACTATCATCTGACGCTGCGCTTCATCGGCGATGTCGAGGGCCATGTCGCCGACGAAATCGCCAACGCGCTCGACCGTGTTCACCGCGCCTCCTTCCCGCTGACGCTGTCCGGCGTCGGCGCCTTCGGCCAGAAGAAGCCGCATGCGGTGTGGGCCGGGGTCGCCGCTTCGCCCGATCTTTCCGCATTGCAGGCCGAGATCGAGCGCATCTGCCAGCGGCTCGGCATCCCGGCCGACCCGCGCAAGTTCATGCCGCATGTGACGCTGGCCCGCCTGCGCAATTCGAGCCCGCTCGATGTCGCCCAGTATCTGTCGGCGCGCGGCAATTTTTCGACGCTGCCGTTCCGGGTCGGCCGCTTCGTGCTGATGTCGTCGCGCGACTCGGTCGGCGGCGGGCCTTACGTCGTCGAGGAGGCCTGGCCGCTTTCAGGTGCCGACAACCGCGTCGTCAGCCGTTTGGTCGGCGCCGCCGACGCTTCGCGGATTATGCGGTAGACGGACATGGCCAGGGAGAAACTAGCAAAAGAAGCGATCAGCGCCGAACTTGCCGGCCTCGGCGGCTGGTCGCTGGCCAAGGATGGCGGCTCGATCACCCGCAGCTTCACCTTCAAGAATTTCTCCGAAGCCTTTGCCTTCATGACCCGCGTCGCCCTGGCGGCGGAGAAGATGGACCACCACCCCGACTGGTCGAACGTCTACAAGACGGTAAACGTGACCCTCAACACGCACGACGCCGGCGGCCTGACGGCACTGGATTTCGAGCTGGCCAGGAAGATGAACCGCTATTTCGGCGGCTGAGCCTATCTGCACCTTGCAGCGAGGTTCGGCTTTCACCACATTTTGCCTTGCGGTCACGCGTGAAGTCACGCGACGGCCGCGAGGAGAGGTTGATGGCGCAAAAATCCGGTTTTGATTTCTTCGGCCTCGGCAGCAAGCCGGGCAATGAGAGCGAAGTGCGCGAAAAGTTCTGGCGTACGGCGAAGAAGGCCGCCCGGCAGATCCCGTTCATGGAAGAGGTGGTCGCCGCCTATTACTGTGCCATGGACAAGAAGACGCCGCTGCGCGCCAAGGGCACCTTGCTGGCTGCGCTCGGCTATTTCGTGCTGCCGACGGACGTCATCCCCGATTTCATCCTTGGGCTAGGCTTCACCGACGACATCGCCGTGCTGACCGCCGCTATTGCCGCCGTCAGCGCCCACATCACGCCGGCGCACCGGCTCGCCGCCAGGCAGGCCATCGCCGACAAGAGCTGAGCCGGTGCGGCGCAAAAAATCGCGCGAGAACCGACTTTCCGGCCGTCAAACCCACCGCCGCACCCGCGCCTTGTAGGCGCGATAGGCATCTCCGAACTTCCGCTCGAGGTAGCGCTCTTCCGGCGCGATGACGCCGGTATTGATCACCCCCAGCAGGGGGATGACGAGCGCGATAGCCCAAAGACTTCCGGCCGCGACGCCGAGGCCCAGATAGATGAGGGTCGTTCCCAGATAGAATGGGTTTCTGGTCCGCCGATAGATCCCGTCGACGACCAGCGAGGTCGTTGGCAAGGTCGGTGGTATGTTGGTTCCAGCGGCCTGAAAGCGGCCCGCCGCCATAAAGATGAGCACGAAGCCGCACACCGCGAGCACGGCGCCGGCCAGATAGCGGGCGAGCGCCTGCCCGGCCATGACCGGGAGCGGCACGAGCACCTCGAGCACGGTTGCCGCCACCAGGAAGCCGAGGAAGATCAAAGGCGGCAGCGCAATGACCCCCGCCACGTCGGGCGCGCCCGACGTGCCCGCCACCTCTCCGCCATCCGACCGGGGCACCGCGCCGCTGGCCGCCGCGCGGACGGCGACACGAATGCCGAACACGATCGCCAGGACGACTGTGCCGCCCGCCAGGATCAGCCCTGTCTCGGAAATGGCCATGGCCAAATCTCCCGTAAGCCGCCAGGGAGGGGCACCCTGGCCGAGTGCCGTGGCGGCGAACGCAGACATGGTAGCGCCTGCAGGGAAATTCGTCACGTACCTCAGAAAAGCGAGAACCGCTGCAGGACCTAGCTGCTTGAAAAGTCAAACTCTTGCCGTTTTCGTGGCCTCCAAGTCGCGGCAGGGACATTGCGCCAGCCGCTTTTTTCGAGCGGCAGCGCGAAGACGGCGGCGGTTTCCTGGCGTGAACATCCTTTTCTCAGGGGAAATTCACCGTTTGGTAACCCAGATTAAATCAAAATGAAGCGACGGGCAGGACGCCGGGCCGGCCTGCCGCCGCACCAGTGGAATACGGGAAAAGCGATGCGCGGATTGATTGCTATAGTTTCCAGCCTGGCCCTGGTGGCCTTGACGGCGCCCGCGCTGGCGCAGTCGGCAACCAAGATCGGCCAGCATAATGCCTGGGGCACCTACAGTTATCAGGCGTCGGGCGGCGGCAAGGTCTGCTATGTCCTGACGGTGCCAACCGACAAGCAGCCGCCGACGCTCGATCACGGCGACATGTTCTTCTTCGTCAGCCAGCGGCCGGGGCAGCAAGTGTCCTACGAGCCGCAATTCATCGCCGGCTACACCTTCCAGGAAGGTTCCAAGGCCACCGTTACCATCGACAAGAAGTCTTTTTCGATGTTCACGCGCGGCAAGTCGGCCTGGGTCGAGAACGCCGCCGAGGAGCCGGTGCTGATCGCCGCGATGAAGACCGGCACCGACATGAAGGTGTCGGCCAAGTCCGGCCGCGGCAACACCACCACCTACGTCTTCTCGCTGAAGGGCATCTCGGCGGCGCTGGCCTCGATCGCCAAGTGCAAGTAGGCTAGAGCCGGAAGACCGACCTTTTAGGCGTTGACGCCTCCCCTCATTGCCCTGCCGGGCACTTCTCCCGGCATAGTGACGGGGAGAAGGAGCGTCGCATAGAAGTTTTCGCCGATTGCCGGCGTTGCAGGAATGGCGCTGACGTCGCCGCCGGATGAGGGGCAGCGCCGAGGTCGCCAATTTGGTTGTGTCCAACGCAAAATTGAACGCCAGCCTTTTCTGAAGCCCTGCCCTTGCTTGCGCACCCGGCATGACTCCGCCGCTAACCTGTGCTATGCGCCGCGCTTCATTTCGGGCACGATGCTGTATTCGGCCGCAAATCGCTTATATTGGCGCAACAATGACCCTTTCATTCGATCTTACCGCCGAAGGCGCGCGTGACGCGTTGCGCACCCGCACGGCGCCTGAAAAGCCCTCGCTGATCGGCTTGACGCGCGCCGAACTTGGGGCTGCCCTTGTCGCTGCCGGCATCGTGCCGGAGCGCCAGGCGAAAATGCGCGCCCAGCAGCTCTGGCATTGGATCTATGTGCGCGGCGTTTCCGATTTTGCCGGCATGTTCAACATTTCCAAGGATCTGCGCGCCGCGCTCGACAGGCATTTCACCGTTGCCAGGCCCGAGATCGTCGAGGAGCAGATTTCCTCCGACGGCACGCGCAAATGGCTGTTCCGCTTTCCGCCGCGCGGCGCCGGCCGGCCGGTCGAGATCGAGACCGTCTACATTCCCGAAGAAGGCCGCGGCACCCTCTGCATCTCGTCGCAGGTCGGCTGCACCCTGACCTGCTCCTTCTGTCACACCGGCACGCAGAAGCTGGTGCGCAACCTGACCGCCGAGGAAATCCTCGCCCAGCTTTTGACCGCCCGCGATCGGCTCGGCGATTTCCCCGACCGCGATACGCCGGACGGCGCCATCGTGCCGGCCGAGGGCCGGAAAGTGTCCAACGTCGTCATGATGGGCATGGGCGAGCCGCTCTACAATTTCGAGGCGGTGAAGAAGGCGCTGCTGATCGCATCCGACGGCGACGGGCTTTCCCTGTCGAAGAGGCGCATCACGCTCTCGACATCGGGCGTCGTGCCCGAGATCTTCCGCACCGGCGAGGAGATCGGCGTCATGCTGGCGATCTCGCTGCACGCCACCAACGACGATCTGCGCGACCTTTTGGTGCCGATCAACAAGAAATATCCGCTGAACGAGCTGATCGCTGCCTGCCATGCCTATCCCGGCCTGTCCAACGCCAAGCGGATCACCTTCGAATATGTGATGCTGAAGGACGTCAATGATTCCATCGAGGACGCTAAGGCGCTGGTCAAGCTGCTCAAGGGCATTCCGGCCAAGATCAATCTGATCCCGTTCAATCCGTGGCCAGGCACCAACTACCAGTGCTCGGACTGGGAAACGATCGAGAAATTCGCCGACTACATCAACAATGCCGGCTATGCCTCGCCGATCCGCACGCCGCGCGGCCGCGACATCCTCGCCGCCTGCGGCCAGCTCAAGTCGGACTCCGAGCGCATGCGCAAGGTCGACCGGCTGGCGCTGGAAGCGATGATGATCGCGGGGCACGGCGAGGCGTGACCCGCCTCGTCGCCTATCTCATCCGCTTCGCCGTCATCCTTGTCGGCTATGGCGTTGCTTCGCTGGCGGCAAGCGCCTTCCTTAACATCATGTTCCTGGCGTCTCTTGGGCTGATGACGGACGAGACGCAACCGGCGGCGCAGGCTTCGCTATGGTTTTCAATCCCCTTCGTCGCGCTGTTCGTCGCCTATTTTGCCTTTATGCCGGCCGCCATCGCCATCCTAGTCTCCGAGATCCTTGGCCGGCGTGACTGGCTGTTCTATGCGCTGGCGGGTGCTGTGGTCTCGGCGGTCTTCCTTGGCTTCGTTCACCAGACGGCCGATGCCAATTTCGAGGTTACCAATACCAGCGTCATGCTGGCGGTGATCGGCTGCGGCATGATCGGCGGAATTTTCTACTGGCTGAGCGCCGGGCGCTCGGCCGGAAGCTGGCGCCAGATCAGCGCATGACCCCGAACCAAAGGTTCGGAAAGGATCATGCGCAAAATGAAAGTACCTATTTCGCCTGGGCCGTCAGGATCTTGAGCGCGAAGGCCGAAAAAACTCCGGCAAAGAGATAGTCGACAACGCGCGTCACGCGCGGGCTGGATTTCATCGCGGCCGAGAACTTTTCCGCCGCCAGCACCATCGGCGCCGTCACCGGGATCGCCAGCACGACGAACATCGCGCCGAGGAAGAACAGCTTTCCCGGCGCGTTGGGATCATGCGCGGAGACGAATTGCGGCAGGAAGGTCATGAAGAACAGGATGATCTTCGGGTTGAGCAGATTGACCCCGAGCCCCGCCGCCCAGCTGCGGAACAGCGAGATCTGCGGCCCGCTCTTCTTCTCCGGCGAAAACGCCGACCCTTTTGTGATCGCCTGCCAGGCCAGGAAGACCAGATAGCCGGCGCCGAAAATCTTCAGCACGAAGAACGCCATCGGCGAGGCGACGATCAGCGCCGAGACGCCGACCACCACCAGCGTGGTGTGGATCAGCGTGCCGCACAATGCGCCGGCCATCGAGGCAAAGCCGGTGGCGCGGCCCTGGCTCAGCGTGCGCGACACGAACAGCGTCATATCAGGCCCAGGCGTGATCGCCAGGATCAAGGTGGCGATGGAGAACTGGATCAGCGTGGTGGTGTCGGGAATGAAGGACATGGCTCGTCTCGGTGCGGCAAAAGACGGCGCAGCCATACCGCAAGAGCCGTATTCTCGCCAGCCTCTGGGAGATGCAGCATCTGGTCCAGGCATCGTTCGTCCCTTGCGCTGGCCTAAAACGCCGTGATACCTCGCCCGCGAAGAACCCCTGTCGCGGAACCGCCCACCATGTCGAAAGCAAAAGCCGTCAAGAAAGTCGTGCTCGCCTATTCCGGCGGCCTTGACACCTCGATCATCCTGAAATGGCTGCAGACCGAGCTCGGCGCCGAGGTCGTCACCTTCACCGCCGATCTAGGCCAGGGTGGCGAACTGGAGCCGGCTAGGCGCAAAGCCGAGATGATGGGCATCAAGGATATCCGCATCGTCGATGTCCGCGAGGAATTCGTATCCGATTTCGTCTTTCCGATGTTCCGCGCCAACGCTGTCTATGAAGGCACGTATCTGCTCGGCACCTCGATCGCCCGGCCGTTGATCTCCAAGCACCTTGTCGAGATCGCCAGGGAGACCGGCGCCGATGCGATCGCCCATGGCGCCACCGGCAAGGGCAACGACCAGGTGCGTTTCGAGCTCTCCGCCTATGCACTCAATCCCGACATCAAGGTCATCGCGCCCTGGCGCGACTGGTCGTTCAAGTCACGCACCGATCTCATCAATTTCGCCGAGCAGCACCAGATCCCGGTGCCGAAGGACAAGAAGGGCGATGCGCCTTTCTCGGTCGACGCTAACCTGCTGCATTCGTCTTCCGAGGGCAAGGTGCTGGAAGACCCATGGAGCGAGCCGCCAGAATTCGTCCACCAGCGCACCATCTCGCCGATGGATGCGCCGGATGAGGTCACCGAGATCGAGATCGAATTCCTCAAGGGCGACCCGGTTGCGCTCAACGGCAAGAAACTGTCGCCGGCAACGATGCTGGCGACGCTGAACGATCTCGGCCGCGACAACGGCATTGGCAGGCTAGATCTGGTCGAGAACCGTTTCGTCGGCATGAAATCGCGCGGCGTCTACGAGACCCCCGGCGGCACCATTCTGATATCGGCCCACCGGGCGATCGAATCGATCACGCTCGACCGCGGAGCCGCCCATCTCAAGGACGAGTTCATGCCGCGCTATGCCGAGCTCATCTACAACGGCTTCTGGTTCGCGCCCGAGCGGCTGATGCTGCAGGCCATGATCGACAAGAGCCAGGAAGACGTCGAAGGCACGGTGCGGCTGAAGCTCTACAAGGGCAACGTCATTGTCACCGGCCGCAAGTCGAGGAAGACGCTCTATTCCGACGCGCTGGTCACCTTCGAGGACGACCGCGGCGCCTACGATCAGAAGGATGCCGAAGGCTTCATCCGCCTCAACGCGCTCAGGCTGCGCACGCTGGCGGCGCGTAGTCGTAAAGGCTAAGTATAAATAATGTCGGAAGTGATCTGGGTTTCGCGCGGATATATGTAAATACAATGCTAATGTAGTTTCAGCTAATTATCACAGCCAAAGTTATGGTAGCCCAAGCCTTTTCTGCTTGACCTCCCGGTCGGATTACCGAACTGTCGTTTCGGGAACTGGGGGATTAACATGAGAATTGGCTTTTTAGTTCTGTCAGCGATGATCGCTGCGTTGGCCGGTTGTCAGACCGGACAAGATCCTGCGACGACGACGGGTCCCGAGGCAGCATTCGACCGATGCGTGAGCAAGATGGCGATAACAAACGTCTCTGCCAAGCATGAAATCGCTGCTTTCATGGGCGTTTCAATGGAACGCATGCCGGCTCTCTTTTGTCGACGGCTGGTCAATGCAGCGGTCAGCGGCCGAATCACCTTCTCCGACATCAACAGCCTTCAGCTTAATCAATCCACCGACATCTGGAACGTCATCAAGGGCAGGTGACCAACCGGACGTGGCCTGCCACACGGGTTTGTTTCCGGCAGAACGATCAATCTGGCCGCGAAATGCTCTGGAGATCGAAAAAAGCCCGGCGCGTGGCCGGGCTTTCTGCCGATTAGATTTTTCTATCAGTCGGCATCGATCGCCGTGGCCATGCGGGCGATGGCCTGTTGATAGACGCTCGCCGAATTCCAGCCAGCAATAGCGCCGATATTCGCCTGCGCGCTGGCGCCCGGCCGCCAACCATGACCCTTGAGAAAGTTGGCGGTAGAAGCCAAGGCAGTGGCCTTGTCGCGCAGGTTTTTGTTGCCTACGCCATACGTCAAAACATTTCCGGGCAGGAACTGCGTGTGGCCGATCTCGCCATGCGCGGCACCGACCGACGAGGCGCTCAACGCTCCGCGATCGACCAGCTTCAGGGCTGCAATGGCATGCGGGTAGAAGAACTCCGGACGGCGGCAGTCATAGGCCAGCGTCAAAATGGCAGAGACCGTGTTCTGGTTGCCCATGGCGGAACCGAAGCCCGTCTCCATGCCCCAGATGGCGAGCAACACACCCGGTGACACGCCGTAATTCTGTTCGATCTTGTCGAACAGCGCAGCATTGGCCTTCTTCAGCGCACGGCCCCTGGCAATGATTGCGGACGCGCCACGACGCTTCATGAAAGCCTCCACCGAGCCGCTGAAAGCCTTATGGATGGCGCGGTCGACGGAGATCGTCTTTGTCGCGTAGGTTGCGCGAGCCAGAGCGGCCAGACCCTTCGAGCCGACACCGTCGGCCTTCGCCTCCGCGGCGAACTCCGGTTTCCACGCCTCGAAGCCGGCGCCGCTCTTGCCACAGCTGGCCGCCGCCTGCGCGCCCGTCGCCAGCGCAAGCACCGCCACCACCGTGGCCACTACAAACATCTTCCCCTTGGCAAGAAATGCCATGCTGCTCTCCTGGTTGCCTGAATCACGTTCCCAATTGCGAACTTGCCTGCGAAACACCTGCTTGTCACTGCCCCGGCGCCACGCCGATGCACTCAATACAGCAGGAACCTCAAATCCACCACACTGGCGGACGCCCGGGAATTTGCCTACGATCAAGTAATTATTGTGGCGGGGACAGAATAAGCATGGAAGACGTTGATGTCGTGATCATCGGCGCCGGTTCAGCCGGGCTTTCGGCTGCCAAGACCCTGCGCGCCGCCGGTTTTTCCTTCAAATTGTTGGAAGCGATGAACCGCATTGGCGGCCGCGCCTGGACCAGCGACCAGCATTTCGGCGTGCCGTTCGACATCGGCTGCGCCTGGCTGCATGCCGCGGACCGCAATCCCTACTTTCCCGAGGCGAAGGCCGCCGCCTGGACGCTTCATCACCACGACATGAATGTCGATCATCTCTATTACCGCGAGCGAAAGGCAAGCGAAGCCGAAGAGGCCGCGATGAAGGTGGCCGACGCAAGGCTGTTCGAGCTGGTGGCGGCACATCAGGTGAGGGAAAGCGACGACGACCGCCTGTCGGCATTGCTCGCCAAGGGACACGCGCCGCGCGCCGCCGCAACCTTCGCCGGGCCGATGGATTTCGGCGCAGACGAGGACGAGATATCGATCCGCGACTTTCAGGCCGCCGCCGATCTCGATCCGAACTATTTCACCAGGGAAGGCTTCGGTACGCTGGTTGCCCGCTTCGGTGCCGATGTGCCGGTGGAACTGTCGACGCCGGTGCGCAAGATCGTCTGGGATGGGCCGGGCGTAGCCTGCGTCACCGATCGCGGTACCATCCGCACCAAGGCGGTCATCGTCACTGCCTCGCCGGCAGTGCTCGCTTTCGAGGAGATTGCGTTCTCGCCTGCACTCCCCGATGCGCATTTCGCCGCCCTCTTCGACCTGCCGATGGGCATGCTGACCAAGCTGCCGGTCGAAATATCCGGTACCAGGCTCGGCCTGGAGCCGTTCGACGATTTGCTGATCGAGCGGTTGGCCCGGCACGACATCTACTTCCTCTGCTTTCCCTTCGATCTCGATTTGATGGTGGGTTTCGTCGGCGGCGATTTCGCTTGGGAGATGTCGGCGGCGGGCGAGGCGGCCGGCATCGACTTCGTCGTCGACCGGCTCTGCGGCATCTTTGGCGGCGACATACGAAAGCATGTCGGACGCGCAATGATGACCAATTGGGGCGCTGAACGGTTCGTGCGCGGCGCCTATGCCGCGGCGCGGCCCGGCCGCTCGCAAGCGCGCGCCACGCTGATGCAGCCGGTGGCGGAAAAGATCTTCTTCGCCGGCGAGCATTTGGCCGGTCCGCTGATGCAGACCTGCGGTGGCGCCAGATTGTCGGGCGAGGCAGTGGCCAAGGAGGTCGTCGCCCAGCTTGCGGCAAAATAGCATCAGCCGGCAGGAACGTGGGGCAGGTGACGGGCGTTTGGCGTTGTCCTGCTTGTATCGTCCTCCGCATTTCGAATGATTTGAGACGCCAATGAAGCTTTTCGACTGCCCGCATTGCGGCCACCGTCTCTATTTCGAGAACGCGCAATGCCTGAACTGCGCCAGCCTCGTGCTCTACGATCCCGAGCATGCGCGCTTCGCGCTGTCCGGCGCTGACGTCTTCCATTGCACCAATGCCGACGAGTGCGCCTGCAACTGGATGGCGGAGCCCGGCCACGCCTTCTGCCGCGCCTGTGCGCTGAACCAGCTGATCCCGGATCTGTCGGTCGACGGCAACCGCCGCCGCTGGATCCGTGTTGAGGCGGCAAAGAAGCGTGCCGTCTATTCGCTGCTCGCCTTCGGCCTGCCGGTCGCATCCAAGCAGGACGTTGGCGACGAGACCGGTCTCGCTTTCGATTTTCTTGCCGATCCGATCGGCGGCGGTCCGGGCGGCGAACGTATCCTGACCGGCCACGACAACGGCCGGATCACGCTCAACGTCGCCGAGGCGGATTCGGCAGAGCGCGAGCGGCGACGCGTCGAGATGGGCGAGAACTACCGCACGCTGCTCGGCCATTTCCGCCATGAGCTCGGCCATTATTACTGGGACCGCCTGATTCGCGACGATCCGCAAAAGCTTGCCGGTTTTCGCGCTTTGTTCGGCGACGAGCGCGCCGACTACGAACAGGCGCTGAAGACCTATTATGCCGATGGCGCGCCGCCCGACTGGCAGCAGCGCCATATTTCGGCCTATGCGACGTCGCACCCATGGGAGGACTGGGCCGAGACATGGGCGCATCACATGCACATCACCGACACGCTGGAGATGGTGCATGCTCTGAATTTCCCGCTCGGTCGGCTGGAGACCGTCGAAGCCAACGAGCTGCCGCGCGCCGATACCGGCGGCGAGCTGCAGCCGGCACCATCGGAACCCGCCGCCAGGCCGGAGCCTTTCGAAAGAATCCTCGACCGCTGGCTGGTGCTGTCGGAGGCGTCCAACTCGATCAACCGCTGCATGGGCCTGCCCGATCTCTATCCCTTCGTCATCTCGGACGTGGCGGCGCAAAAACTTGCTTTTGTTCACGAGCTTTTGACCGACCTGCCGAAAACGACTGGAACAAATCGTGAGCCGGCGGAAGCCTTTTAGCCGGAACGCATGCGGCTTTGCTTCGTTTTCCGTTCCAAGGGACTGTGAAACGGAGAGAAGACCATGAAACGCATATTGTTTCCGGCGGTGGCCGGAGCGCTCATAGCGATGTCGGGTTCTGCTTTGGCCGACACCGCCTCTCGGCCATCACTGATCTCAATGTACGCGCCGGCCCCGGCCCGCAATATCCGGTGATCGGCGTGCTCGCGGCCGGCCAGTCGGCGACGCTCGACGGCTGCATCGCCAACAGCAAATGGTGCACCATCGCCGAGGCCAACGGCCAGGGCTGGGTCTATTCCGACTATGTGACGGCCGATTTCGGCGGCAGCCGGGTGGTCCTGACACAGCGTCCGGCCAGCGCCGACATTGCCGTCGTGACGCCGCCCGCCGATAGCGTCGAATATTCCGACAGCTATACCGGAGCGATCGTCGCCGGCGAGGCGATCGAGCCTATCCGGAGACCGCCGGCCGAGATCCGTACCTATGTCCGTACGCATCGGCTCGATCCGGTCTATCTCGAGGGCGAGGTGGTGACGGGCGCTACGTTGCCTGACACCGTCGAGCTGCGTGAGATTCCAGACTATGATTACCGCTACGTCTATGTGAACGGCCAGCCGGCACTGGTCGATCCGGGCAGCCGGCGTATCGTGTACGTCGTGCGCTGACGTTGCAAAACAGGGCGGTCGCCCTGTAATGGCGGCCGCTCGCACTCCCGACATTGCCACAGACCGGTATTGCCGCTGCAATACCGGTTTCCACATTAGGGCCGATGTTCTAGACCTTGCGAGCCGAAGCACCAGCCAGCGAGCCCGCGTGACGATCGACCCAACCGCCTTCCAACTGTACCGGCACACCGCCAACAACAAGAGCACTTTGCCGCGGCTTCTGCTTGGAACGGCGGTCGTCATCCTGTTCTGGCTCGGAACCACTGCCGCCGTGCTGTTCGGCGGCGCCTATGCCTTTGCCGTTTGGCAGGCGTCGTCTGGCACCGCCCCGCCAGGTGGAGGAGCGGTGCAGGATTTCATGGCCTCTCCAGCGGGCATCCTGGCGGCGCTGGCTTCATTTGCCGGAATCTGGCTCGGCCTTTGGGCTGCCATGCGCTGGATCCATCGCGAGAAGCTGACCGCCCTGATCGGCGTCAGCCGGCGCATTTCGTGGTCGGGGTTCCTGAAAGGGCTGGCCGCGGTGCTGATCACCTCGCTGCTTTCCGAGATCCTGCTTTATGGTTTGCAGCCCGACATCACGCGCGGCGCGATCGGCCTGTCCTCGTGGCTTTTGTTCCTGATCCCGATCGCCGCCCTGACCTTTCTGCAGACCTCGTCGGAGGAGATGCTGTTTCGCGGTTATCTGCTTAGGGGTCTGGCGAGGCGGTTCCAGAACCCTTTCATCTGGGCGCTGCTGCCGGGATTGCTGTTCACCTCGCTGCACTGGAGCCCAGGTTCGAGCGCTGCCATCAATGCCTGCGTGCTGGCCTCGATCGCCGCCTTTGCGCTGTTGCTGACGCTTCTGGTCTATGCAACCGGCAATCTCGGTGCCGGCTTCGGCGCCCATCTCGGCAACAATCTGACCGGCTTCCTGCTGATTTCGCATCAGCAAAGCTATAATTCCTTCGCCCTGTTCAACGCCAAGCCGCTCGAAGCCGCCGGCTGGACGACTTTAGATGCCGCCCTCATCGCTGCGATCGGGATCGTCAGCAGCCTGTTGACCGTTCTGCTGCTTTTGCATCCGCGTTCACCACTGAAGGTCGAGCCGGATATGGCGCGCGCCGGCAGCGTGCGCTGATGCGCCTTGCCTGGTTGTCCTGGGCATATTTGGCGCAAAGCTTGACTCTGCGGCCGATTTCCTGTCTACACGCCGCGAATTCCGCGACGAGTATTCCTCCGAGCAAACCGACCGGGACGCCGAAACCTCTTTGAGGTGAAGTGCTGTAAATCGATCCCGGAGGCCAACACCCGGCAGCGCTGTGCGCCCCCGGGTGCTTTTTGGCTTTGGGCTTTGCCCGGACCGGCTTTTGCTTGGACAGTTGGCGCGAACGCATTACCTCTCGGGCATCATCCGGGTGCCAGGGAAAAGGAAAAAGAATGTTTGAATCGCTACAGGAACGCACAAGAGGCGCGGAGGGCCATCGGCCCGACAGGGATCAAAATGAATCCAAGGCGCTGTCGCGCGGCGGGTTGACCAATGTTTGAGTCCCTACAAGAGCGCCTTGGCTCCATCCTGAACGGCCTCACCGGCCGCGGCGCCTTGTCGGAGGCTGATGTCTCGGCGGCGCTGCGCGAGGTGCGCCGTGCGTTGCTCGAGGCCGACGTGGCGCTGGAAGTGGTGCGTTCCTTTACCGACAAGGTGCGCGAGAAGGCCGTCGGCGCCGCCGTGGTCAAGTCGATCAAGCCCGGCCAGATGGTCGTCAAGATCGTCCATGACGAGTTGGTCGAAATGCTCGGCGCCGAGGGCGTCGCCATCGACCTCAACGCACCGGCTCCGGTCGTCATCATGATGGTCGGCCTGCAGGGTTCCGGCAAGACGACGACCTCGGCCAAGATCGCCAGGCGCCTCACCGACCGTCAAAACAAGAAGGTTTTGATGGCCTCGCTCGACACGCGGCGTCCCGCCGCGCAAGAGCAGCTCCGCCAGCTCGGCGAGCAGGTCAAGGTCGCCACATTGCCGATCGTCGTCGGCCAGACGCCGGTCGATATCGCCCGCCGCGCCGTGCAGGCGGCCAAGCTCGGCGGCCATGACGTCGTCATCCTCGACACCGCCGGCCGCACCCATATCGACGAGCCGCTGATGGTCGAGATGGCCGACATCAAGAAGATGTCGTCGCCGCACGAGATCCTGCTGGTCGCCGACTCGCTGACCGGCCAGGACGCCGTCAATCTGGCAAAAAGCTTCGACGAGCGCGTCGGCATCACCGGCCTCGTGCTGACCCGCATGGACGGCGACGGTCGCGGTGGTGCAGCGCTCTCGATGCGTGCCGTCACCGGCAAGCCGATCAAGCTGATCGGCACCGGCGAAAAAATGGACGCGCTGGAGGAATTCCACCCCAAGCGTATCGCCGACCGCATCCTCGGCATGGGCGACATCGTCAGCCTCGTCGAAAAGGCGGCCGAGAACATCGACGCCGAGCAGGCGGCGGCGATGGCCAGGAAGATGCAGTCGGGCAAGTTCGACCTGAACGACCTCGCCGGCCAGCTTCAGCAAATGTCGAAAATGGGCGGCATGGGCGGCATCATGGGCATGATGCCCGGTATGGGCAAGATGAAGGACCAGATGGCCGCCGCCGGTCTCGACGACAAGATGTTCGGCCGCCAGCTCGCCATCATCTCGTCGATGACCAAGGCCGAGCGCGCCAACCCCGATATTCTGAAGCACTCGCGCAAGAAGCGCATCGCCGCCGGCTCCGGCACCGACGCGGCCGAAATCAATAAGTTGCTGAAGATGCATCGCGGCATGGCCGACATGATGAAGGCGATGGGCGGCAAGGGCAAAGGCGGCGGCCTGATGCGCGGCATGATGGGCGGGCTCGCTTCCAAGATGGGGCTCGGCGGCATGATGCCTGGCGGCCCAGGCGGTCCCGGAGGCGGCATGATGGGCGGCGGCATGCCGGATCTCTCCAAGATGGACCCCAAGCAGCTCGAAGCCTTGCAGAAGCAGGCGCAGGCGGCCGGGCTCGGCGGCATGAAGGGCCTGCCCGGTGGTCTTCCCGGTGGCGGTGGCCTGCCTGGGCTGCCCGGCGGCATGAAACTTCCCGGCCTGCCCGGCGGTGGCGGACTACCTGGTCTCGGCAAGAAGAAGTGAGGGCGCCATGAACGAAGAGAAGGACATGGTGGACGCGCGTGCGGCGCTGGCCAATTATCGCGCCTCTATCGACAATATCGACGCGGCGCTGATCCACATGCTGGCCGAGCGCTTCCGCTGCACCAAGGCAGTCGGCGTGCTGAAGGCGGAACACGGCCTGCCGCCTGCCGACCCGGCGCGCGAGCAGCAGCAGATCGCCCGTCTTCGCCAACTGGCGAAGGACGCCCATCTCGACCCGGATTTCGCGGAGAAATTCCTGAACTTCGTCGTCCGCGAAGTGATCCGCCATCACGAGCAGATCGCCGCATCCAACGGCGTGACGAAAACCGGCTGAAGACCAGCCACCAACCGATCAACCAGATCAGAGCTTTTAGGAGAAAAGAAATGCCACTGAAAATCCGATTGGCCCGTGCGGGCTCGAAGAAGCGTCCCTATTACCATGTCGTCGTCGCCGACGCGCGTTCGCCGCGCGACGGCCGTTTCATCGAGTCGCTCGGCTCGTGGAATCCGCTGCTGCCCAAGGACGGCGAACGCGTCAAGGTCGACGCCGAGCGCGTCAAGCATTGGCTGGCGCACGGCGCCCAGCCGACCGACCGCGTGCTGCGCTTCCTCGATGAAGCCGGCATCGCCAAGCGCGAAGCCCGCTCCAACCCGAAGAAGGCCGAGCCCGGCAAGAAGGCGCAGGAGCGCGCAGCCTTGCTGAAGAAGGCGCAGGAGGATGCCGCCGCGGCCGTTGCCGCCGCTGCAGCCGCGCCGGCCGAGGCGGAAGCCGCCAGCGCCGAATAAATCTTCTTCACAACCACGAAACGGCGGGCTTTGCCCGCCGTTTTGCCGTTCATCCGCATGGTGCGGCCGATCAATAGCCCTCTGGGCAGCTCGCAACGTACACACGACCGTTACGATCGCGATAACGGCACTGGCCGCTTTCGCTGGCACGGCCGATCAGCGCACCGGCCAAGGCGCCGGCCGCACCGCCGATCACCGCGCCCTTGGTCGGGTTGCCTGCCACCGCAGCGCCGACCGCCGCACCGCCCAGGCCACCAACGGCCGCGCCTTGCTCAGTACGGGAACAGGCACCGAGCGGCACCAGCAGGGCCATCAAGATCATCACCTTTTTCATTGTCGTTCCTCTCCAACAGGGTGCCGTCCTCGCCGCTGCACCCCCTAACTCGCAACCAGGCGATTTGATCCAAAGAAGAAGATCGGCTGCCGCCCGGCGGCGCTCAATTTGATCCAAAGAGTAGAAAAGCGGCGGCGGACCACACCCTCTCCGGCGGCGTGGCCACCATCGAACGGCTTTCGAAGTCGCCACTATTGGCTGAACGGGATCAGCGCACGCACCCTTGGATCGCGCAGATACAGGCCACCCCATAGGATGGCGCCGAGATAGACGCCGAACAGTATATGCGAGAACAAAGGGCTACCGATACGCACATGCGTGGCGACGGCGCCGCCGAGATAGGCGGTGAGCAGGATGGCACCGAGCACCGAGGTGCGTGGCAGCGCGTAAAGCACGGTCGAAACCAATCCAATGATGCCGAGCATGCGCGAGACATTGGCATCGGCCGGCCAGCCGAGTTGCACCATGGTCTGGGTGACGATTTCGAGCGGCGGCAGCTTGATGACGCATCATGAACAGCACGATGACGGCGCTGAGCGCGCGGCCGGCCCATAGGGCACGCCGTGAGACGGGTGCTGCCTGAGACATGGTCATTGATGTTCCCTCCGGTCGTTGTGAGCACTGGCTCCTTCGCCAGCTCGAACCAAGGACGCGGCCCATGACGGCGATCCGACATGCCTCCAGTTCTTTTTCACTCCGGGGACGGCGACCTCGGATGTGCAAGTTCAGCCGGCAACCAACCTGGCCAGGTCCACCTTGCGTGGTGAGGTGGAGGGCGTTATTGAAAATCCGTAGGGGTGTCTTCCGACGCTCGACGGCAGCAGCCGCCTGATCGCACGACGAAAGCAACCGATGGCCGGAGAGACCGACCTGAAAAAGTTGCTGGCGGCAATGACGCCGGAATTGCTTGCCGGCGTTCGTGTCTTCACCACGTTGCCACCCGATGCGCCCGTTCCCGACAGGCTCCACCCGGTGATGCTGTTTCGCGAGCGCGAGGGCATGACGCTGATCGTGCTTGAAGACCAGGCCAAGGCCGCTGGCCTGAAACCCGTGTTCCGCTGCCGGATGCTGACGCTGAACATCCATTCGTCGCTGGAAGCGGTCGGCTTCCTCGCCGCCATCACCGCGCGGCTGGCCGCGGCCGGCATCGGGGTCAATCCGGTCTCGGCCTTTTACCACGATCATCTGTTCGTGCCCGCCGACCGGGCGGAGGAGGCGCTGGAGTTGTTGTTGGACCTGGCGGAGGAGAACCGGCTGTGACGCCGGCGCCTTGCTGCCTATTTGAGACGCCTGTGCTGCCCCTCATCCGCCTGCCGGCACCTTCTCCCCGTGAACGGGGAGAAGGGCGCTAACGGCCGAAGGCCGAGCCCGCGACTGCGGGCCGCCGGTCGTCCGGCGCCCCGCGGAGGGCCAGCCGCGAAGCGGCGATGCGGCCCGTGAGCGAAACAACGGCCGAAGGCCGAGCCCGCGACCGCAGGCCGCCGGTCGTCCGGCGCCCCGGCGGAGGCCAGCCGCGTAGCGGCGATACGGCCGTGAGCGAAAAGTTATGCCGCCTTCTTCTTCGGCTGGATCAGCCCGCGCTCGACCAGCAGCTCGGCGATCTGCACCGCATTGAGTGCCGCGCCCTTGCGCAGATTGTCGGAGACGATCCACATCGACAGGCCGTTGTCGATGGTCGAGTCCTCGCGGATGCGCGAGATGAAGGTGGCGTCCTCGCCGGCCGATTCCAGCGGCGTGATGTAGCCGCCGTCCTCGCGCTTGTCGATGACCTGGCAGCCCGGCGCCTCGCGCAGGATCTCACGCGCCTCATCGGCGGTGATCGGCTTTTCGAACTCGATGTTGACCGCTTCCGAATGGCCGATGAACACCGGCACGCGCACGCAGGTCGCCGTCAGCTTGATCTTGGAGTCGAGCATTTTCTTGGTCTCGGCCACCATCTTCCACTCTTCCTTGGTGAAGCCGTCGTCGAGGAAGACGTCGATATGCGGGATGACGTTGAAGGCGATACGCTTGGTGAACTTCTTGACGTCGACCTGGTCGGCGACGAACACCGCGCGCGTCTGCGTGAACAATTCGTCCATGCCTTCCTTGCCGGCGCCGGAGACCGACTGGTAGGTGGCGACGACGACGCGCTTGATGGTGGCGGCGTCATGCAGCGGCTTCAGCGCCACGACCAGTTGCGCCGTCGAGCAGTTCGGGTTGGCAATGATGTTCTTGCGCGTGAACAGCGAGATCGCATCCGGGTTCACTTCCGGAACGATCAGCGGCACGTCCTGATCGTAACGGAAGGCCGACGAATTATCGATAACGACGCAGCCCTGCTTGCCGATCTTCGGCGACCATTCCTTGGAGACGTTGCCGCCGGCCGACATGATGCAGATGTCGGTGTCAGAAAAATCATATTGGTCGAGCGCCCTGACCTTCAGCGTGCGGTCGCCGAACGACACTTCCGTGCCCTGGCTGCGCCGCGAGGCCAGCGCCACCACCTCGCTCACCGGAAAGCCGCGCTCCTCCAGTATGTTGAGCATTTCCCGGCCCACATTGCCCGTGGCGCCGACGATCGCAACCTTGAAACTCATCAGAAATCTCCTGTCCCTCTCCACTCGGTTTCTGGAGAAAACCCGCCGGCCGATGCGGGTTTCAACCCCCGGGCCGGACCCGGGAGAGGGTGGTTAGGCCAAGGGAATCAGACCGTTTTGGTGGTCGTTTTGCCGGTTTTTTTGAGCAACAACGTGATTTTGCTGGAACGAGGAGACGCAGCGACGCGCCCGGCCCAATGGTTCGCATCGGGGCCGGGGATGTCGAATGCAAGGAGCGCCATCAGAAGGCCGCGCATCGAAAACTATCCCGTTCGGTGCCGGCTTTTACGCGGTTTGCGTCCAGAGTCAATCCAACCAGGCCGACCCGCCCGCCCTGTACAATGACGGCGGCACGAAGTACGAACGAGCATCGTCTGGCTCGTGGCGCCCGTCCGTGGCGCTTGCCGACATTTGACCCGTCGCCGGGTATTCAGAATCCGAATTTCGAAAGAGCAAGATGTCCAATTTCGAAGCTATTGTTCCCGCGCTGGCAAAGGCGCTGGAAAAACGCGGCTACGTCGAGCTGACGCCGGTGCAGAAGGCCGTTCTCGAGCTTGGCCAGGCCGATGCGCTGGTTTCGGCCCAGACCGGCTCCGGCAAGACCGTCGCTTTCGGCCTGGCGTTGGCGCCGACCCTCCTCGATGGCGCGGAGCGCTTTTCCCATGCCGCGGCACCCCTGGCGCTGGCCGTGGCGCCGACGCGGGAGCTGGCCCTGCAGGTGACGCGCGAGCTGGAATGGCTCTACGAACTGACGGGCGCCACGGTGGCGTCCTGCGTCGGCGGCATGGACATGCGCACCGAGCGGCGCGCGCTGGAGCGCGGCGCCCATATCGTCGTGGGCACGCCCGGCCGCCTGCGCGACCACATCACCCGCAATTCGCTCGACATGTCGGCGCTCAAGGCAGTGGTGCTCGACGAGGCCGACGAGATGCTCGATCTCGGCTTTCGCGAGGATCTGGAATTCATCCTCGATGCTGCCCCGGCCGAGCGCCGCACGCTGATGTTTTCCGCCACTGTGCCGCGCTCTATCGCCACTCTGGCCAAGGGCTACCAGCGCGATGCCGTGCGCATCTCGGCCTCCGGCGAGGAAAAGCAGCATCTCGACATCGAATACCGGGCGCTGAGCGTCGCCCAGGCGGACCGCGAAAACGCCATCATCAACGTGCTGCGCTTTTACGAAGCCAAGAACGCGCTGGTGTTCTGCAACACGCGCGCCGCCGTCAACCATCTGACGGCGCGCTTCAATAACCGCAACTTTTCCGTCGTGGCGCTGTCCGGCGAGCTTAGCCAGAACGAGCGCAGCCACGCGCTGCAGGCGATGCGCGACGGCCGCGCAAAAGTCTGCATCGCCACCGACGTCGCGGCGCGCGGCATCGACCTGCCCAATCTCGAGCTGGTGATCCATGCCGACCTGCCGACCAACCCGGAGACGCTCCTGCACCGAAGCGGGCGAACCGGGCGGGCGGGCCGCAAGGGCGTCAGCGCGCTGATCGTGCCCAATAATGCCCGCAAGCGCACCGAGCGGCTGCTGCAAAGTGCCGGCCTTGCGGCAACCTGGGCGAGCCCGCCGTCGGCAGATGACGTGATACGGCGCGACGACGAGCGCATTCTCGCTGATCCGGTCTTCAGCGAGCCTATGAAGGATGAGGAGCGCGGCTTCGTCCAGGCGCTTCTCGATCAGCACGGACCCGAACAGGTCGCCGCCGCCTTCGTGCGGATGTGCCGCTCCAGCCGCTCGGCGCCAGAGGACCTTCTCGACGTGGCGCCGTTCACGCCGTCGGGCGAAAAATTTGCGCGCCGGGACGAGGCGCCGAGCCGCCGCGACGATTTCGGCGACAGCGTCTGGTTCTCGCTGTCTGTCGGACGCCGACAGAATGCCGAGCCGCGCTGGCTGATCCCGATGCTGTGCCGGACAGGCGGCATTTCCAAGCGTGAGATCGGCGCCATCAAGATGCAGCCGGAGGAAACCTTCGTGCAGATCGCGGCGGACTGGGCCGAGCGCTTCCTCGCTGCGATCGGTCCCGACCGCAAGCTGCAGGGCAACATTGCGGTCAAGCGGCTGGACGGCACGCCGGATTTGTCGCGGGCCGGCCATCAGGAACCACGGCCCGACAAGAAGCCGCACCGCGGCAAGCGCACCTTCGATCAGAACGCGCCCAAATTCGAGAAGCGCGCACCGGTCGACCAGCGCCCGGCATTCGAGGCAAAGCCCTGGGCCGGGAAACCGGCCAAGCCGAGGTTCGAAGGCGGACCGGCGAAACACAAGAAATCGAAGAAACGGCCGGGGTAAATAGCCGGCACTCTCCATTTCCGCACGCCCCTTGCGGTCTGCCCGAACTTTGCACAGTCTGGGTCGGGGCAATCGGGGGCAAGGCATGCGCGGCGAAGTTCTTCATTACGACGAAGACCAGGGCTTCGGTTTCATCACCGGAGCCGACGGCAATCGCTACACTTTGGCGCGCGAAGATTTGCGCCGCGAAGCATCGGTTTCCGGGGGCACGACCGTCGAATTCCAGCCGGCTGGCGGACGGGCACGCAATGTTTTTTCGATCCGCGCGCAACCTGACAATGCGCCCGCCGAACCTCCCGCTGCTGCCGCCGCCCCATCTCAGGCAGGCAATCTGCCCCGGGCACGCCAGCCGCAACATTTCGGCCGTTCCGCTGAACACAGTCCGGCCGAATCCGCCAGCCTGTGGAACTATTTCTGGCTGGGCCTGACCGAGAATTACTTCAACTTCGCCGGCCGTGCCCGCCGCAAGGAATATTGGGGCTATTGCCTGTTCTGGACGATCGCGCTGATTGTGGCGACAGGATTGGGCGTCTTCATCGACAATGCCTTGGGCAATCTCGACAACAGTGAACTGCCGGCAGTGACGGTCGGCCTCTCGGGCCTCTTCCTGCTGGCGACAGCCCTGCCGTGGTTCGGGCTCAACGTGCGTCGCCTGCACGATATCGGCCTGACCGGCTGGCTCATCCTGCTTTTCCTGATCCCGACCTTCGGCGGCCTGATCATCCTGATCTTTGCGCTGATCCCGACCCAGTCGCGCGAAAACCAATGGGGTCCGGTGCCGGCGGGTGTCAGGGTTTAGCCGGAGCATCCCTCCACTTCGTCATCCCAGGGCGGAGCAAGGAGCGAAGCGACGCGGCGCAGACCCTGGGATCCATGCCGTTACCTCGCGGCAGTGCGCCTGCGGACCAGAACCGTACACTACCACCCCGTTCCGCGAAAAGTTCGAACCACTCGGGATTGGTTTTCTCGATCAGTTCGATCTTCCATTGACGTGGCCAGCGCTTCAGCGACTTCTCGCGCTGGATGGCGTCACGAATGTCGAAATGTTCCTCGTACCAGACCAGACGCTGCACGCCGTAACGGCTGGTGAATCGCGAACCTTCGCCAGATTTGTGCTCCGGCATGCGGCGGCCGAGATCGTTGATGACGCCGATATAGATCGTGCCGCGCTTCTGGCTCGCGGTCATGTAGGCATAGCCGGTCATGGTTGAAGGGTATCTGGCGCCGGTGCCGACACAAGTGCCGTTCTGAACCGCTGCATTCTTCGACTGAGGTAACGGCATGGATCCCAGGGTCTCCGCGACGGAGCTTCGCTCCTGCTTCGCCCAGGGATGACGAAGGCGTGGGAGCTTACGGCTAATCGCAGATGTTGGAGATTGGCGGCTGGAGATGATCCGACAACTCCCGGCCACAATCCCTCTTTCAGGCTCAACGCATTAGATCATCTGCGTGCAGAGGCACCAGTTGCGGCATCCCCGGTCGTCGTCCAGCGGACGTCGACCGCCATAGGATCAGCCCAGGAACTTGGCGATGATCGCATCGCCCATCTCGGTGGTGCCGACCTCGGTCATCCCCGGCGAATGAATATCCCTGGTGCGCAAGCCCTGGTCGAGCACCGCGGCGATTGCGCCTTCCAGCCGGTCGGCCTCTTCGACCATGCCGAAGGAATAGCGCATGCACATGGCGAAGGAGGCGATCATGGCGATCGGATTGGCGATGCCCTTGCCGGCAATGTCGGGCGCCGAGCCGTGCACCGGCTCGTAGAGCGCCTTGCGCTTTTTTGTCTTCGCATCCGGCGCGCCGAGCGAGGCCGACGGCAGCATGCCGATCGAGCCGGTCAGCATGGCGGCGATGTCGGACAGCATGTCGCCGAACAGATTGTCGGTGACGATGACGTCGAACTGCTTCGGCCAGCGCACCAGCTGCATGCCGCCGGCATCGGCCAACATGTGATCGAGCTTGACGTCGGCATACCTGGCCTTGTGCGTCTGGGTGACGACCTCGTTCCACAGCACGCCTGACTTCATCACATTGCGCTTTTCCATCGAGGTGACGTGGTTCTTGCGCGTGCGCGCCAATTCGAAGGCAACGCCCGAAATGCGCTCGATCTCGAACGTATCGTAAACTTGGGTGTCGATGCCGCGCTTCTGGCCGTTGCCGAGGTCGATGATCTGCTTCGGCTCGCCGAAATAGACCCCGCCGGTGAGCTCGCGCACGATCAGGATATCGAGACCCTCGACCACCTCCTGCTTGAGCGAGGAGGACGCCGCCAGCGCCGGATAGCAAATGGCGGGTCGAAGATTGGCGAACAGTTCCATGTCCTTGCGCAGCCGCAGCAGACCCGCCTCCGGACGCACCTCGTAAGGCACCGCATCCCATTTCGGCCCGCCGACGGCGCCGAACAGCACCGCGTCCGCCGCCATTGCCTTGGCCATGTCGGCATCGGAGATCGCCGCGCCGTGCGCGTCATAGGCGCAGCCGCCGACCAGCCCCTCGTCGGTGACGAAATCGCTGCCGAACCTGTCGTTCATGGCGGCGATCAATTTCTTCACCTCGGCCATCGCCTCGGGGCCGATGCCGTCGCCGGCAAGCAGGAGAAGATTTTTCGAAGCCATGAGAACCGTCCCGATTGTTTTAGCGCATGAACGCGGCCTTGCTAAACGCCAAGCGGCCGGCGCGCAAGCCTGCGGTTCAGAGCATCGGACCCAAAAGCGGAAACCGGTTTTGGGAAAATCCGGCGCTCAAGACAAATCGCCTACAGATGCGAGAGAATGTTGACCAGCCTGCCGAATGGGTCGCGTACGAAGAAGCGCCGCACACCCCAGGGTTCGTCCGCCGGCCCGTATTCGATGACGAAGCCGGCGGCCTTCATCGCTTCCAGCGCCGCATCGACATCGTCGACCTCGATCGACAGGTCAGGCACCGGCGTGCCGGAGCCACCTTGGGCCATGAAGCTGACCTGTACGGTCATTCGTTCTTGCGAGCCGTAGGTCGTAATCCAGCCTTGATCCATCAGCACGTCAAGACCAAGCACATCCTGATAGAAGGGTTTTGCCGCCGCGATATCCTGCGTGTCTATGTTTGCAACGATGCGTCTGACCTTCACCATGGGCCGATCCTCGTTCTAACCGTGTCGTTGTCGCAACCGTGACAGGCATCAGGCTGTGCGCCGTAGCGCCGTCACCTCAATCTCGATCTTCATCTCCGGCTTGTTGAGCTGGCACACGATCATCGTTGCCGCCGGCCTGATCTCGCCAAACGCCTCGCCGAGGATCGGGAACACCACATCCACGAAAGCCGCATCGGTGATGTAGTAATGTGCCCGCACCACGTCGGCCATTTCGAAACCGCCATCGGCGAGCGCCTTGGCGATCGTTGCCAGGCAATTGCGCGTTTGTGCCTCGACGGTCTCCGGCATCGACATGGTCGCATAATCGTAGCCGGTCGTTCCGGACACGAAACACCAGTCGCCCTGCACCACGGCGCGCGAATAGCCGGCGGTCTTCTCGAAGGGCGAACCGGTGGAGATCAGTTTTCGCATGGTGTCCTCCGATGGTTGTGAGCATTTTGCAGGGACGACGCCGATCCCGCCATGGGCCAACACAGATGGATAGGCGGTGCAACATCTTTGATGTCGGCGGGACGGCCTTCTGCCGGGCGTTCGTCGTTCGGAAAGTCAGGCAATTAACTTCACCTTCGCTACGCGGACCACTCCTTACCCCGCTAGGGGAGGTCGGCAGCTTCGACGGCCGCTGCAATTTCTGCTTGCATTGAGGAACAAAAACAGAACTATATAAGTATCCGCGAGGGCAGTCGCAGTAACTCCGAGGGAGGATCAGAACCATGTCATGCCGCGTCGACGCGCTGGCGCCCGCATTTGTTGCAGGGCTTTTGCGCGTGCCGCTGTTGGCGCTGCTCCTCGCGGGGATTGTGGTGCTTAGCGCAATGAGCAGTTCGGCACACGCCGCCGGCAAGGATTATGCTGCCTGTTTCAGCGACGGCAAGGTCGGCGCCGACGAGCAGATCGCCGCCTGCACCACTATTGCCGAGGACAGCGAGGAGATCCCCGATCTGCGCGTGAACGCCTATTTCGTGCGCGGCCTAGCCTACACCCGGAAGAACGATATCGACCACGTCATCGCCGATATGACCGACGTCGTCGTGCTCGATCCGACTTACACGCGCGCTTTTACCAATCGCGCCATTGCCTGGGAAGACAGGGGAGACTTCGATCGAGCCGTTGCGGACTATACGCGCGCGATCACGCTCACGCCGGACGATGCCAGCCTCTACGTCGATCGCGCCGGGGCGCTCGGCAAGAAAGGCGAGCTCGATCGCGCCATTGCCGATTGCGACAAGGCGATCGACATCGACCCTGCCAACGAGATGGCCTATGGCGTGCGCGGCATTGCCTGGAAAGACAAGGGCGACGCGGCGCGGGCCCAGGCCAATTATGACAAGGCACAGAGCGTGCGAACGGACCCTGTCACGCCTTACCATGACCGCGCCCTGTCATGGATCGCCAAGGGCGAGCGCAGGCGCGCCGAAGCCGACTGCAAGCATATTGCCGGGGTCGATGTAGACAAGGGGCGCGATTGCGCGCGCCTGATCATCGAGGCTTTGGGCGAACCGGACGACGGCAGTGGCGGCGCAACCGGCTCAAGCGCCGCTTCCGCCCAAAATGCGAATGGAGTGGAATGGCAGAACAAGGGCGACCATACCCGCGCCATTGCCGCGTTCGACGAGGCGATCCGGCTGGATCCGGCAAACTCCAATTTCTACTTCAACCGCGCCAAGAGCTGGGGCTCAAAGAAAGACTATGCGCGCGCTCTTGCAGATCTGGATGAAGTCGTCCGCCGCGACCCGGCCGACGCCCAGGCCTACCGAGTACGCGGCATGATGATGGCCCGGATCGGCAATTCAAAGGAGGCATTTGCCGATCTCGACAAAGCCATCTCTTTGATGCCGGCCGATCCAAAGTCGTACTTTATCCGGGCCCTTGTCTGGAAGGCCAGCGATCCGGACAAGGCAATCGCCGATCTGGACAAGGCAATCGCGCTCGATCCGACCAACGCCGATTACCGCAAGGAAAGGCTAAGCGTTCAACTCGACAAGCGCAGGGCAATTCCGAAAACCGCGCAAGCAGCCGACCCCGTGGCCAGCCAGGCTTATGATGCAGGCGCAGCCGCCGACGCGCCGGCCGCGCCACCAGCGGCCAAGCCAGCCGCACCTCCCGCATACGAGCCGCTGCAACTCTACCCCAAGAAGGAGGATCATTCCGAACTCGTTGCCTGGAATCTGAAATGGGGGCTAGAGCAACAGCTCCAAGGGGATGTCGCCGGCGCAATCGATGCGTTCAGCTTTGCGATCCAGCTCGACCCCTACAACGCCGAAGCGTTTTACGACCGGGCGCTTGCCGAGGCGTCGCAAGGCAACGACGCCCTTGCCGCCACCGACTGCAGGCGCGCCGTCGACCTCGACCCGAAGCGGGCGGGCTCCTGCATCGAACATGCGCCGGGCGAACCAGCCCGGTCGGCCGTCGGGAAGATAAGAGACCCCGCGGCTGCAAAAGTCCTGATCGAGCGCGCCGAGGCGCGACTTGCAGAATATATCAGCAGCGGCGCGCTTCTCGATCTGGCAAAGGCCATCAGCCTCGACCCGGACAACGCCGACGCCTATCTCGTCCGCAGCCGCGCCAGGGCATTGAACGGCGACGAGGCCGGGGCCGCAGCGGATTGCCGGCGCGCCACCGAACTCGATCCGAAGCGGGCCGGAGCCTGCGGCGGACAGGTTGCCGACGGTGAACGCGGACCGACCCCGCAGCCGGACAGTCAGGAGGCGAAGCCTCAAGCTCCGGATATCATGGCCACGGACGACACGCTGGCGGCAAAGGCCTTGGAGGCGAAGGACCCGCGCGCGCTGGAAGCGGTGCTTGGCGGTGATGCCTTCCTGGACATGGGCAAATACGACGAGGCGATCGGCGCATATGATCAGGTGATCGCGCTCGATCCCAACAACCGCTTCGGCTATTTCGGCCGCGGCAGGGCCTGGACCGCCAAACGCGACTACAGCAGAGGGATTGCCGATTACGACAAGGTCATCCAGCTCGCTCCCGATTTCGCCGCGGCCTATTTCCGCCGCGGTCTCGCCAAGGTGACTACCGACGACGCCGACGGCGCTCTCGCCGATTGCGACCGCGCCGCAACGCTCGAGCCGAAGGCGCGCGACGCTCACTATTGCCGGGGCATGGCGTGGCACGCCAAGGGCGACGCAGGGCGCGCGATCGCCGCCTATTCGGTGGCAATCGGGATCGACGCGAAGGATCACGCCAGCTATTACGCGCGCGGTATGGCGCGGGCCGACCAGAAGGACTATGACGGCGCCATCGCCGACTTCGACCAGGCCATAAAGCTCGACCCTGGCAATCCAGACTATGCGGTCGCCCGCAAGGCGACGATGGCTGCGCTGGCAAAAATTGGTGGCGCGCCGAACGCCGTAGGCTCGAAGAACCTCAAGGCTTTCATCGATCGGGGCGATGCCTTCTACGACAAAGGCAAATATGATCGCGCCATAGCCGAATACAGCAAGGCGATTGCGCTCGATCCGAGAAAAGCCTCGGCCTATGTCGGCCGCGGCACGTCGCTTGTCGAGAAGGGCATGTACGACGCAGCCATCAACGACTTCGGCAAGGTGATCGAACTCTATCCCAGCTATCTAGACGCTTATATCGGCCGCGCCGTCGCGTGGACCAACAAGAACGAACTGGATCGCGCCATCGCCGACTATAGTCGCGTGCTCGCATTCAAACCGCAATATGCGCCGGCTTATTTTGCGCGTGGCAGCGTCTGGTTCACCAAGGGCGACTTCGACCAGGCGATTGCCGACTTCGACCAGGCGCTGAAGTTCGATCCAAAGATGGCCCCCGCCCGCAAGGGCCGCAAGTTGGCGATAGTGGCAAGAGACGAAGCGAACGCATCGAAGATGTCAGGCAAGGCCGCTGGCCGGGCTGGCGAGCAAGCGACCAGGCCGGGTTGGACTTCGCTGGCCGCGCAGACGTTCAACAAGGGTCGAGCGCTGTATGGAAAGGACGACTATGACGGCGCCATAGCCCTTTACGACAAGGCGATTGCGTTCTTTCCGGCATTCCACGATGCCTATCTGGCCCGCGCCATGTCATGGGAGGCCAAGGGCGATTACGCTCATGCCGTGGCTGATTACAGCCAGGCGATCGCGCTCAACCCGAATTTTGCCGAGACCTACTATGACCGCGGCCAGAACCGCGGTTCCCAGGGAGATTACGACGGGGCGCTTGCGGATTACGACAAGGCCATCACCCTCAATACCAAGGACGCAAGGGTCTATGCCGATCGGGGTCTCATATGGATGGGCAGACATGAGGACGCCGCGGCACTGCGCGATTTCGAAAGGGCGCTCAGTCTCGACCGCAAAAATCTCTTTGCCTATCTGGGCCGGGGCGTCATACGGATCAGCAAGGCGGACTATGACGGGGCCATCGCCGATTTAAGCCAGACGATAAAACTCAAGCCGGATTTCGCCACCGCCTATAAAGTGCGAAGCCGCGCGTGGGACGCCAAGGGCAACCACAAGCGTGCCGAGGCCGACCGCAAGAAGGCATTGCGCCTCGGAGCGAAGTGAGGCTTGGCTTTTCGAACGACGAACGCCCGGAGCGGCAGCGAAGGGCCGAGGCCGGCAGGACGGAGGCGATGGAAAGGATCCCGACAAACTGCTTTTTCCTGCAGCCGTGCCAGTGAATTGGGCCGAAGTCACGACATGGCTCAGTCGCCAGGCTAGTTCGCCGACCCCAGCGCCTTGTCCAGCGCTTCCTTCACATCGGCCGGCCATGTAGCAACCGCCGGCCATGTGTCCGGCTCCGGTTTGTCGCCGCGCCTGGCGAAATAGAGCTTATGGTTGACCGGGTCGACCGCCATGAAGCCGTCATTGCCGCCGCAATCGTGCGGCACGCAGCCGCTGGCAAAGAAGGCGCCCGAAGCGGTCTTCTCAGTACCGCCGCCGACCAGCAGGCTGGTCGCCATGTCGGGCATGTCCTTGCCGAGCAGCGTCTCGGCTAGTTTGTAGACCGCCCCATTGTGGAAGGCGTCGATGATGTTGTCGTATTTCGACGGATCGACGTCCTTCCAGTCGGTGCCCGGCTCCGGCATATAGGTCAGATTACCGGACGTCGTCAGTCCGTCCGTCGGCGACCATTGCAGCGCCGGCTTGGAATCACCCGGCAGCAGATAGGGCACGAAATAGATGGCGCTGTCGGAGATCGCGGCCGGCGGCGCGCCGCATTCGTCCTGCTCGACCGTGACCGTCTGGATCGTGCCGCCTTCCGGCTTCCACACGATCACCTTGGCCGGGCCGCACTGGTTGCCGCCGTCGCCGACATCGACCAGTGCCACCTTGACGCCGCCGACCTCGACGATCTTGTCGAAGAAGACGTCGTAATTGCGCGCCAGTTCCTTGCCGTCGAAGGCGAGCACCCGTTCCCCGTACTCTTCCTCCTGGGTGATGGTCAGCTGGCCGCCCTCGAACGGGATCGGCGCCTGTTTGTCATTGTCGGCTAGGGCCGCATTGCTCAACGCGCCCTGGTCGGCGGCCGTGCCGGGCGCATCGTCAGCCGGCACGAGCACCGTGTCGGTCTGTGCATGCGCGCCAGCCATCGTCATCAGAATCCACGCCAGCGCGCAGGCGCCGGCAAGAAGCGAACGTGTCATGACTGTCCCTCCGTTCAGCCTCCACGAACCCGGCCTGTCGCGGCCGGGTCATCGTACCGCTCAGGCCCAGGGCCGCAGCTCGGCGTTCTTCTTCTCGAACGAAGCGATGGCGCCGGCCTTCTCCATGGTCAGGCCGATATCGTCGAGGCCGTTCAAGAGGCAGTGGCGCTTGAACTCGTCGAGATCGAACTTGACCACGCCGCCGTCCGGCCCGCGGATTTCCTTGGCCTCGAGATCGACCGACAGCGTCGCGTTGGAACCGCGCGAGGCGTCGTCCATCAGCTTCTCCAGGTCTTCCGGGCTGACGGTGATCGGCAAGATGCCGTTCTTGAAGCAGTTGTTGTAGAAAATGTCGGCGAACGAGGTCGAGATGACGCAGCGGATGCCGAAATCGAGCAGCGCCCACGGCGCGTGTTCCCGGCTCGAACCGCAGCCGAAATTGTCGCCGGCGACCAGGATCTGCGCCTTGCGGTAGGCTGGCTTGTTGAGCACGAAGTCCGGGTTTTCCGAACCGTCGTCCTTGTAGCGCATTTCGGCGAACAAGCCGGTGCCGAGCCCGGTGCGCTTGATCGTCTTGAGATAATCCTTGGGGATGATCATGTCGGTGTCGACATTGACGATCGGCATCGGCGCGGCGACACCGGTGAGCTTGGTGAATTTTTCCATGGTTCTTGCCCGTCTTCTTCTCATTGCGGGGAATTGCTGGCGCCCGGTTTACACAATGCCGCGGGCAAATAAAAGACGGCTGTTTTTGGACTTCCGTCGTCGATCGAAAACACAAGATCGGTACAAAACAGCTTCAAAATCACCGGCCCATGGTGCACTTTTATCGACATGACAACGCGATCCAAGGTCCTCTACGCCAGCGAACCGGGCCTCGGCACCGCCGAGTTCCGCCGCGTGCTGGTGGAATCCGGCCTCGGCGCCAACCGCCCCGTCGATGACGACACCCGATTGAAGGCGATGCTGTCAGCGGCCAATTTGGTGCTCACCGCGCGTCTCGACACAGAAGGCAAGCCGCTGGTCGGTGTTGCCCGCGGTGTCACCGATTTCTCGTGGGTCTGTTACGTTTCCGAGCTCGCCGTTTGCAAATCGGCGCAAGGGCTGGGTATCGGCAAGGGCCTGATGGATGAAGCACGCCGGCAACTCGGGCCGTCCGTCGCCATCAGCCTGATCTCCATGCCCGACGCGGTCGGCTTCTATGAGCGTATCGGCATGGAGCGGATGCCCAACGCATTCTGGTTCGGCCGCAAGCGCTGAAATCCACTTCCAGCAACCTCAACCTGGGCATCCTTGGCTAGGGTTCTGCCTCTTGACATGCAACCAAATGGTTGCATATTAGAGTCATGAGCATGGATGATGTCTTTCGGGCCTTGGCCGACCCGACACGCCGGCGATTGCTGGACAGCCTTCATGCCAGGAACGGACAGACGCTGAACGCGCTGTGCGGTGAGATGGACATGACGCGCCAGGCGGTGACCAAGCATCTGGCGATCCTGGAAGAAGCAAACCTCGTCACCACCATCCGCAAGGGACGCGAGAAGCAACATTATCTGAATCCCGTTCCCATCAACGAGATCGCCGAACGCTGGATCGGCAAATTCGAGCGGGGGCGACTGGGCGCCCTCAGCGATTTGAAGAAACGTCTCGAAAGGGAAGACTGATGAGCAACATTTTCGTTTATGTCACCTACATCCGCACTTCGCCCGAAAAACTCTGGCAAGCACTGACCGAGCCGGAGTTCCAGCGGCAATATTTCCTCGGCGCCCAGATGCTAAGCGACTGGAAACAAGGTTCGGCGTGGAAGATGGTTTACACCGACGGCCGCGTCACCGACAGCGGCGAGGTCCTCGAGATCGATCCACCCAAGCGCATCGTGCTCAAATGGCGCAACGAGTTCATGCCCGAGGTCAAGGCGGACGGCTACACACGCTGCACCTTCGCCCTCGAGCAGGAGGGCGAGATGATGAAGCTCGCCGTCACACACGAAGCCGACGGGCCGCACAAGCTGCTCGGCCATGTGGCGAACGGCTGGCCGCTCATCCTGTCCAGCCTGAAGAGTCTGCTGGAAACCGGCAAAGGGCTGTCGCGCCCGGCGTCGAAGGCTTGAGGTCGTTTCGACAGCGAAACGTTTCTGGAGGACAGATGATGCACGGTTCCGCGGTGCACAGCATGACCAATGGTGAGACCGTTATGGCGAGCGCCGATGTTTGCGCGCCGCCCGAGCGGATCTTTGACGCGCTCGTTACACGCGAGGTCGAGCGCTGGTGGGGGTCCGCCAAGACCTACCGGATGGCCGGATGGGCGGCCGACCTCCGCGTCGGCGGCCGCTGGAGCGTCACCGTCGAGACGGCGGCCGGCAGACACCTGCCCGCCAGTGGCGAATTCCTGGAGATCGAGGAGCCGCGCCGGATCGTGCAGACGCGGAGATACGACTGGGACCATCCGACGCTTGGCCGCCGCGAAACCAAAGTCGCCTGGCTGCTGGAGCCGATCGCCGGCGGCACGCGCGTCACCATCTGTCATGGCGGCTTTGCCGGCCTCGCTGACGCCGCAACCGAGCATGCGGAAGGTTGGGGTAGGGTGCTGGGCTGGCTTCAGGCGTATCTTGGTGCAGGCGGCTTGGTGGCGGCTGATCCAACGGTCGCATCGCTTCGCGCCAGCGTCAAATTACATTCAGTTCTCTGAACGCCCGCCCTTCAGCGACCCGGCTGTACCCAAACGCGGAGCAATCCACCGTGCGATAGCCGCCATGCACGATCAGTTCGGCAAGCGCTTTGCCGACCGCCGGCGCCTGCTGCAGGCCGTGGCCGGAAAAACCGTTGGCGAAGAGGAAATTACCGACCTCGGGATGCGGGCCGATCACCGCGTTCTGGTCGAGCGTGTTGTAGTCGTAATGGCCGACCCAGGCGCGCGTCGGCTTGATCGCCTCGAAGGCTGGAATGCGGGTCGCCAGCACCGGCCAGATCACCTCTTCGAACAGCGGCCAGTCGGGGTCGAAGTCGGCGGGATCAGCTGCTCCTTCGCCCTCTTCCGGCTCGGCGCCGCCGGTGATGTAGACCGAGCCCTCCGGCCGGACATAGATGCCGCTCGGGTCGACCAGCAGCGGCATGTCGTCATATTTTTCGCGCGCCTCGAAGACGAAGACATTGCGCTTGCGCGGCTCCACCGGCAGCGCCAGCCCGGCCATTGCTGCCACCTTGCCGGCATTCGGCCCGGCGGCGTTGACGACGGTGCCGGCCTCGAGCCGCTCGCCATTGTCCAGAAATACACCACTGACCCGGCCGCCTAGCCGCTCGATACCCGTCACCGACGCCGTGATGAAATCGATGTTCTTCGTCCGCAGTGCCTTGCGGAACAGCATCAGCATCGCATGCGCGTCGAACCAGCCTTCGCCGCTGCGGCCATAGGCGCCGGCGGAAATGCCCTCGACCGACAGCCACGGAAAACGGCGGACGAGCGTCTCGGCATCCTCGAGCACGATGTCGGCGCCCTCAGCCATCTGCGCCTCGTGGTTGGCCCGCAGGATCGGCAGCCCGTTCTCGCCGGCAAGGATGAGATAGCCGCCTTCGCGAAAGCCGATATCGGCGTCCGCGCCGAACTCTTCCTTCAACCGCCGGAACAGTTTCAGCGTGAACTGCGACAGCCGGATGTTTTCCGGGATCGAGAACTGCTGGCGGATCGAAGCGCAGGACAGCGTGGTCGCGGCGCGGGAAAATTGCGGGTCGCGCTCGACAAGCGCGATCGAGCCCGAAAACCCTTCCTCGCGCAGATAATAGGCAACCGAGGAGCCGACGATAGCTCCGCCGATGATGACGATGTCGTTGTGCACCTTTTCGCCCTTCCGATCTGAACCGCCGAGTCACGCCGCCGGCAGGATGATCTCGAAGCGCGTGCCGCTCGCCGAGTCAACCAGCCGGATCGTGCCATCATGCGCTTTCAGGAGGGCCAGCACGATGCCGAGGCCCATGCCGGTGCCACCGGAATCGCGGCGCGTGGTGAAGAACGGCTCGAAGATGCGGCCTCGGTTGCTGGGCGAAATGCCGGCGCCGTCATCGTCCACCACAATGGTGGCCTTGCCGTCCGCGCTTGCTGCCGTGACCGAAACCAGCGTCGCGCCGTGCCGCGCCGAATTGTCGATGAGATTGGCCAGCACGATCGCGGCGTTTTCAGCCGACATGCGCAGGCCGATATCGGCGCCCGCCTCGAGGCGTACCGCCAGCCTGTCGTCGCCCGGCAGCAGCGCCAGTGCCGCACAAAGCGACGTGTTTTCGCCGCTCGGCTCGAGATTTTCGGCGCGCGCCAGGTCGAGCAGGCGTCGCACCAGCAGGTTGAGCCGGCCGGCATCGGTGACGATATTGTCCGAAAACCGCCGCCGCTCGACCTCGTCCATCGCGCCGCCCGAATCGCGCAGCAGTTCGGCGGCCCCCTGGATCGCCGTCAGCGGCGATTTGAGCTCGTGCGAGACGTGGGTGGCAAAGGTCTGGATGCCGTCGGAGCGAGCGTGCAGCTTTTCGGCCATGTCGAGGAAAGCAGCGGAGAGCGCAGCCATTTCGCGCGTGCCGTGGTGATCGAGCGGCCTGATCGCCTCGCGGTCGCCGGCGGCGATGCGTTTCGTGCGTTCCATCAGCGCATAAATCGGCCTGCTGACGGTGCGCAGGAAGACCAGCCCGATCAGCAGTGCGCCGCCGAGGATGGCGATTGCCGCCAGCGCCACCTTGCCGCGCTCGCCATAGAGATGCTTGACGATGTTGTTCGGCGTCCGCGACAGGTAGACGACGCCGGCGACCTTGCCGGAGACGGCAACCGGCATGGCGACGAAGACGCGAACCTTGGTGCCGCGGCTGACCGAATAGAGCGGCGGCGACGGCTGGTCGGGAACCCGCAGCCTGAGCGCGCTGGCGTAGCGGCCGGCAAGTGCTGCGCGAACTTCTTCGACGGCGACGAGCGACAGGCCGGCTTCCTCACGGCCGGCGATGATCACGCCTCTGGGGTCGAGCAGCCGGAAGCCGGCAAGCGTAGTCTTTTGCGTCTCGACAAGAATGCCCGACAGCCGTGCGCCGATTGCCGCGAAGGCAGGATCGACGCTGGCCGCGATGGCTGCGGGCCGGGTCGGCAGGATCCTGTCGGATGCAAGATCGAGGCGCGGTTCGATTGGCTGGTAGGGAGAAGCCCGATCCCTTGTGATGAGTGGAGGCATGGGTGTGCCGAGCTTTTCCGGGGCAAGGCCGGCCTCACGGACCTCTTGCGCATAGATCGCGGCAAGGGCGGCGCCTTGTGCGATCAGCTCGGCCTCGGTCTGGCGGATCAGCTGGTTCTCGTAGAGCCGGAAGAAGAACAGGCCGGCCAGCGGCAGTGCCATCACCATGATCAGGATGGCAATGACGACCGTGGCGAGCCGAGGCCGCCATTTGTTGCCAACCCATTTTTGGGCGCTCAACTCCCGCATTTACCCAGCCGGAAGCCGACGCCGTGCACGGTCTCGATTGCATCGAGGCAGCCGACTGCCGCCAGCTTGGCGCGGATGTTGCGGATATGGCTGTCGACGGTGCGGTCTGCGACATGGATGTTGGCGGCATAGGCGTTGGCCATCACCAAGTCACGGCCGAGCACATGCGCCGGCCGCGCCAGAAATCCTTTCAGGATCGCGAATTCGATCGAGGTCAGCGCCAGCGGCTTGCCGTCGAAGCTGCCTGTATGGCTTGCCGGAACCAGCAACAGTCTGCCATGCGAGAATTGCCGGTCGTCATCTGGTTCCGGCGCGGGCCGGGCGCGCCGCAGGATGACGTTGACGCGGACGACCAGCTCGCGCGGGCTGAACGGCTTGGTGACATAGTCGTCGCCGCCCATCTCCAGCCCCAGGATGCGGTCGATCTCTTCATCCCGCGCGGACAGGAACAGCACCGGCACGTCGGATGTGTGGCGCAGCCGCCGGCACACTTCCAGTCCGTCCATTTCCGGCATGCCGATATCGAGCACGACGAGATCGGGCGCACGGCGTTCGATCGCCTGCAAGGCAGCCGCGCCGTCCGGCACCGCCAGCGTTTTCATGCCGGCCTTTTCCAGTGCGAAGCAGATGATTTCGCGAATGTGCGGATCGTCGTCGGCGACCAGTATGTGGTGCGGCATCAAATCAGCGGCCCGGCATGAAGGGTTCGGACATCGGAGGAACCACGAATGCGCCACGCCTGTCGAGGGTGCGATTGATCCGCCAATTGCGAAAGCTCCACGCGCGCCAGTTTTCCTGGCCGGCGCGGAAGCGTGCTTCGTCCTGTGCATACCAGCCTGCGAGTTCGCGGATGGAGGCATCCTCCGCAGAAACCGTCCTGCTCTTGTGCTGGACGGAGCGATCGAGGGCCGGCAAGGCGCCGGGGCCGAGCGAGCGCAGGTACCAGACGTCGAGCTGGGTGCCTTGGCCGGTCATTTCGAGGCAATGGTCGACATTGTAGTTGGCGATCAGCGCGGCAAAGTTGATGAACGAGCAGGCATAGAGCGTCGCCGATAGCGTCAGAAGATTGGCGGAAAGCAGCCATTCGTTGGACTTTTCGCGCGCGATGCGGGCGATGATCAGGACAAGGCCCGCCGCCACCAGCCCCATCCAGACGAAGGCGGCGACACGCCAATAGGTCAGCGCATAGATGCCGATATAGAGATCGAGCCGCAGGATCGACGAGATCACCAGGAGGATGTTCTGCGCCACCCACACATAAACCAGCCGGCGTATGAGCGGATCGCCGGAGGTCGCACTTCCCGGCCTCAGCGCCGCCAGCACGAAGCCGGCGGCCAGCAGCGCCGTGACGATCAGCGGGTAGGCGCCGCGATGCGCGTAGGCGGCATAGGTCAGCCCGTCGGGAAGCGCGATACCGCCCCACAGATAGGTGGCGTCGAGTGCGCTCTGCACCGCGAACAGGATGTTGAAGACAACAAGCGCGCGGAGAATGGCGGCCTTGCCGAAGACGATGTCTTCGATGGTGGTCCTGGTGGCCGGCGTCGCCGGTGCGCTGGCTGGCGACACTTTGCGGCGGCGGAACAAGCGCGGCAGCCGCGGCCACAGAAAGGCCCAGACGCCGGCAAGCACGAACAGCCAGAAGGCGAGACGTGGCAGCTGGATGAGGTTGAGCAGTGCCATCAGGTCGATCAGCGAGAACCAGTATTCGATGACCGGATTGGCGGCGCCGAACAGGGCGAGGAACACCGCGCCGAGGCTCAGCGGCATGACCCAGACGGCGATCGCCGCAAGGCGCACGCGCCGCCGGCCAAGCCGCCGCGCCGCCGTGCGCCAGCGGAGGAAATCCAGGACGAGCCGAAATGGCGTTGCCAGCAGGAACAGCGAGAGTTGGCCGGCGACGCGGGCAAGGCCGCGCCGCAACCGTCCGGCCAGTGAAAGCGCGAAGATGGCCGTCGCCGCCAGCGCGATCGAGACGGACAGTGCGCTGACATTTTCCACAAGCGGCAGCAGCGCCACAAGCAGCGCAACCGGCTTGAACCAGAACCTGCCATCGTTGAAGACGCCGAGAGGATGGAGAGCCATGCTCCCCGCGGCAATCGCAACGCCGAACAGGAAAAGTGTGATGCCCGCCGGTTGGCCATAGAAAAAGAAATCAGCCAGCGCGACGAGCAGGACTGCAATGCCGAAGCGGCTGCAATAGCTCGGCGCCGCCGAGAGGAACACTGTCATGATCGGGCTTTCTCGGTGGCTTTGATGCGGCCGGTGGGCAGGGATTTGCGGACGAAAGGGAGGAGGGTTGCCAAAGTCTGGGCCGGATCGACGAGCCACCAGCTTTCGCGGCGAAGCCGGTACGGCAGGGACCAACGGGAGTTCGTTTTTTCTTGCATGCCGCCCTTGTCGCATTCTGTCGGGTGGCAAGCGGGGCGGAGACGAGGAGATTTTCCGAAATTGCGTGCAGTTTTTGTGCACGGCTTGCCTCGGCCGGCTGCAGGCGGCATAGATCGGAGATGACCACCGAAAGCTATCGCCCGCGCCGCTCGGTGCTTTACGTCCCGGCCTCGAACGACAAGGCGCTGGCAAAAATCCCGTCGCTGGCCTGCGATGCCGTCGTCATCGATCTCGAGGACGCCGTCGCCCCGGTCGACAAGCCTTCCGCGCGCGAAAAGCTGGCGGCGGTTTTCGCCGGCCGTTCCGATCGGCGCTGCGAGATGGTCGTACGCATCAACGCGCTGTCGAGCGAGTGGGGCGGCGCCGACCTGCTGGCCGCGGCAAAATGCACACCCGACGCCATCTTGCTGCCCAAGGTCGATACGCCCCGCGACATCCTCGAGGCCGGCGACGTGCTCGACGACAATTTTATCCCGGACGAGGTCAAGCTGTGGGCGATGCTCGAGACGCCCAAGGCGCTGCTCAACATCGGGCCGATCGCTGAGCTCGGCCGCGATCCGGCCTCTCGACTGGTTTGTTTCGTTACCGGAACGAATGATCTGGTCAAGGACACAGGCATTCTCGCCACGCCCGACCGGCGCTATCTCGTGCCATGGCTGATGCAGATGGTGCTCGCGGCGCGTGCCGGCGGCCTTGACCTGCTCGATGGCGTCTTCAATGATTTTAGCGATATGGACGGCTTTGCGCGCGAGTGCACGGAAGCGGCCGCCATGGGTTTTGACGGCAAGTCGCTGATCCATCCAGCCCAGATCGAGGCCGCGAACCGCGCCTTTGCACCGTCGCCTGAAGCATTGGCCGAGGCGCGCACGATCAAGGAAGCCTTCGCGCTCGCCGAAAATACCGGTAGGGCGGTAGTTGCGCTGAACGGCAAGATGGTCGAGCGGCTGCATCTGGCGCAGGCCGAAAAACTGCTGGCGAAGGCCGCCGCTGTTCGCGCATGATTATCGCAACTGACGACAGGATTGAAGAATGAAACTCTACCGCTTTCTGTCCGGCCCGGACGACGCCAGCTTCTGCCACAAGGTGACGGCGGCGCTCAACAAGGGCTGGCACCTGTTCGGCTCGCCGACCTATGCCTATGACAAGGAGGCCAAGACCATGCGCTGCGCCCAGGCGGTGGTGAAGGACATCGAGGGCCAGGAATACGGCCCCGACACCAAGCTCAGCGACTGGTAGGCTTTGCAAAAGCGCCGAAGCAGGGTGTGTTGAGATTCAGGTCAGGCCGCGCCGAGAATGGTGGATTCCGAGAACCGGAGCGGAGCGTACTTTTGGGTACGTGAGCACCGGAAGCGCAGGAAACCGCCGTTCGCAGGCCGGCATCACCTGAATATCAGCACATCCTACTCCGCTGCCTCTTCGATCTTCTCCATATCGTCGTCCGACAGGCCGAAATGGTGGCCAATCTCGTGGATCAGCACATGGGTGACGATGTCGCCCAGCGTTTCCTCGTTCTCGGCCCAGTAGTCGAGGATGGCGCGGCGATAGAGCGTGATGCGGTTCGGCCCCTCGCCGGTCTGCGGATTCCAGCGCTCGGCGATGCCGCGCCCCTCGAACAGGCCGAGCAGGTCGAAGGGCGTTTCCAGCGAAAGGTCGTCCATGATCTCGTCGGTCGGGAATTCGGCGATCTGAATGACGATCTCACCGGTCAGCTTGCGAAACTCCTCGGGCAGATGGGCATAGGCCTCCAGCGCCAGGAGCTCGATTTCCTCCATCGTTGGCGAAAGCTGGTCGTGCCAGATGCGTGTTTGGTAGATGCGAGCCATGCTTTGTCCTTTGATCCCGGCATATAGGCTTTCAGGCCGGACTCGGCAAATGATCGGACTGGAGCGCCCGTGTCATCGCCCCAACTACAGGAATAAATTCTCCATGACTCCGCTTGACTCTTCGGGCGGCCTCTGGAATCTATAGGAACATAACAGGAACAATTGTGAGTGGAAGCTGACCGTCATGGCGACAAGCGCCGTGGCGCGGGAGACTGTTTTTGCCCTGCGCCGCCAGATCGCGAAGATCGAAGGGACCTTGCCCGAACGCCTGGAGGCGCCGGCCGGTTCGTCGTTTGACGCGGATGTCCCTCGTCAGAGTCCGGCACCCTCTCGGCATCCGGCACCCGCTCGGAATCTGACCATTGTCCGCCGCGGCCTCGCCGTGGCGCCGCCCGATGCGTTTTTGCGCACCGGCGCCGAGCGCCTCGATGCTGCGCTGAGCGGCGGCCTGCCGAAGGCGGCACTGAGCGAGTTTCATGGCGCCGCGACCCGCGATGCCGGGGCCGTCGCCGGTTTTGCCTTGTCGCTCGTCAGCCTGATCCTCAGCCAGGGGCCGCGACTGCCGGTGCTGTGGATCGGCACATCCGAAGTTTTCCGCGAGGCCGGCTTTCCCTATGCCCGGGGGCTTCATGCCTTTTTCGGCATCGAGCCGGAGCAATTGCTGTTTTCCGAGGCGCCAAGGCTGCTCGATGCGCTGTGGGTCGCCGAGGAGGCTGCCAGGATGACGGCGCTGGCCGCTGTCATCCTGGAAATCCGCGGCAGCCCGCAGCGGCTTGACCTCACCGCGACGCGGCGGCTGCACGCCCGGGCGCAGAGTGCCGGCCGGCCGCTGCTCCTGCTGCGCCAGGCCGGCGAGCCCGAGCCGACGGCAGCGCCGGTCCGCCTCGTCCTGTCGCCGGCACCGGCGGCAGCGCGCGAGACGCTCGCCGGGCCGCTCACCGGCTCGATCGGCCGGCCCGCCTTCACCGTCACCATCGGCAAGAGCCGCACTGCCTTGCCCGGAAAATTCACACTGGAGTGGAACCCCGATGAACGCATATTCGAAGAAAGACGGGGCGAGGAAAGAAGGTCTCAGGAATGGGCCCCAGAACGGCCAAAGAATCCTGTCCCTGTGGTTTCCGCATCTCGCCGCCGAGAGGATCCTGCGGCAGCGTCTGGGGCGGTCCTGGCGTTCCCGGCCGTCGGATCACCTGCCGCCATCTCACCCACCGCTCGTGATCAGCCATCGCCAAGGGAACACCCAGCGCATCGCCGCCCTCGACGAGCGGGGCGAGGCGCTTAACCTGAAGCGCGGCATGGGCATAGCCGATGCGCGCGCCATGCATCCCTCGATCGACATCGTGGAGGCCGATCCGGAGGCCGACCGGCGCCTGCTCGAAGGCCTCGCCGACTGGTGCGACCGCTATACCCCGCTGGTGGCGCTCGACGGGACCGACGGCCTCTATCTCGACGTCACCGGCTGCACCCATCTTTTCGGCGGCGAACGCTCGATGCTGGACGATATCCTGTCGCGTTTTTTCCATCAGGGCTTCGATGTCCGCGCCGGGCTTGCCGCCACGCCTGGTGCTGCCTGGGCGGCGGCGCGGTTTGCCGGCGACCGCATCGTTCCCGATGGCGAGGAGGAAGCGCTTCTCGCGCCCTTGCCTCTGGCGGCGCTGCGCATCGGCCCGGAGGTCCGCGCCAGCCTCGAAAGCGTCGGCCTGCGCACGGCGGGCGCCGTCATGGCAGCACCGCGCGCGCCGCTGGCCCGCCGCTTCGGCGCATCGCTGCTCTTGCGCCTCGACCAGGCGCTTGGCCGCCTCGAGGAGGCCGTGTCGCCGCGCCTGCCGGTGGCACCGCTTTCGGTCGAGCGTCACCTTGCCGAACCGATCATGCTGACCGAGGACATCGAGCGGCTGACAGGCATGCTGGCGACCACCTTGAAGAGCGACCTCGAGCGTCGCGGCGAGGGCGCAAGGCGGCTGGCGCTGCTGCTTTTCCGCGTCGATGGCGGTGTCAGCCGCATCGCCGTCGGCACCTCGCGGCCTCTGCGCGAGCCGCGGCTGATCCAGAAATTGTTCCATGAAAGGCTTGCCACGCTCGAACAGGATATCGACGCCGGCTATGGCTTCGATCTCGTGCGCCTTTCGGTGCTGACCGTCGCCGCCTTCGACATGCAGCAGGCCGACCTTGCCGGCGAGACGAACGACGACGGTGCCGATCTCGCGCTTTTTGCCGACCGCATTCGCGCCCGGCTCGGCGAAGGCGCGGTCTTGAAGCCGGTCGCCGTCGAGAGCCATTTCCCGGAGCGCGCCGTCGCCACCCTTCCCTTCGCGGAGGCGCCGCAGAGAAGCTCGCCGCCGAAGCAGCCCGACAAGGCGAAGGACGCTCCCTCGACCGTCTTCCAGCCGGAACGGCCGATCCGGCTTTTCCGTTCGCCCGAGCCGATCGAGGTGCCGGCGACCGAAATGCCGGAAGGCCCGCCTTTGAACTTCCGCTGGCGGCGCGCGCTCTACCGGGTCGCGCGCGCCGAAGGGCCGGAGCGCATCGCGCCGGAATGGTGGCGAGAGGCGGCGGGACGAGAAGATGAGCCAACCCGGGATTATTTCCGCATCGAGGATGCCGACGGCCGCCGTTACTGGCTCTATCGCCAGGGCCTCTACGGCGCCTCGCAGCCTTCGCCGCGCTGGTTCATGCATGGGATCTTCGCATGAATGCGCTGACGGCCATCCCTTATGCCGAATTCGGCATCCAGTCGAACTTCTCGTTCCTGCGCGGCGCCTCGAAACCGGAGGAGCTGGTGGTGGCGGCAAAATTCCTGGGGTTTTCGGCGATCGGTCTCGCCGACCGCAACACGGTGGCGGGCGTGGTGCGCGCCTGGCAGCAGGCCAAGGTGGAGGGTGTTTCCTATCATCCCGGCTGCCGCCTGGTTTTTTGCGACGGCACGCCGGACATCCTCGCTTATCCGCAAGACCGCAAGGGCTGGGGTCATCTCTGCCGCATGCTGACGCAGGCCAATCTGCGTGACGAAAACGAAAAAGGGGCGACGCTCCTCAAACAGAGCGATCTTCTCGAATGGGGCGATCTCCTGTCGCTGGCCATCCTGCCGGATCTATCGGCGGGGGCGAGCGATAGCCTCGCTTTGATTAGCCGGCTCCGGGATCGCTTCGGTGAAAACCTGCGGCTGGCGGTTTCGCCGGATTACCGCGGCAACGACCGCTTCCGTATCGAGCAGGCGGCGGTGATGGCGGAGCTGGCCGGCATCCCGCTGATGGCGACCAACGATGTACTCTACCATACGTCGGAACGGCGCCCGCTGCAGGACGTGCTGACGGCGATTCGCCTCAATGTGCCCGTCGCCGAGGTGGGGCTGGAGCTGGCGGCCAATGCCGAACGTCACTTAAAGCCGCCGGTGGAGATGGCACGGCTTTTCCGCAGACATCCGCAAGCGCTGGCGGAAACGCTGCGTTTTGCCGGCGAGCTGACCTTCTCGCTCAGTGACCTGCAATACAACTATCCCGACGAGCCGACGGAATCGGGCCTCGGGCCGCAGGCCGAGCTGGAAAGGCTGGCCAAGGAGGGTGCCGCCATCCGCTACCCCTCGGGCGTGCCGGCTTTTGTGACGCAGCGCATCGAGGAGGAGCTCGCCCTGATCGAGCGCCTGAACTACGCGCGCTATTTCCTGACTGTCCACGACATCGTCAAATTCGCTCGCAGCCAGAACATTCTCTGCCAGGGGCGCGGCTCCGCCGCCAACTCGATCGTCTGCTTCTGCATCGGCATCACCGAAGTGGGCCCGGACAAGATCGACACGCTTTTCGAGCGCTTCATTTCCGAGGAAAGAAACGAACCGCCCGACATCGACGTCGATTTCGAGCATGAAAAGCGCGAGGAGGTCATCCAGTATATCTATTCCAAATACAGCACCAAGCGCACCGCGCTGGCCGCCGCCGTCGTCAGCTACCGGGGCCGCTCGGCGATGCGCGAAGTGGCCAAGGCGATGGGCCTGTCGGACGACGTCCGGGGCGCGCTGTCCAGTTCGATCTGGGGCTGGTCGACCTCGGAGCTCGGTGAAAAGGAGACAAAGGCCGGCGGCCTCGATCAGACCGATCCATCGACAAGGCATGTGATCGAATGCGCCAACGAGATCATGGGCTTTCCCCGTCATTTGTCGCAGCATGTCGGCGGTTTCGTCATCACCAGGGACCGGCTCGACGAGATCGTACCCATCGTCAAGACGGCGATGGACGAGCGCAAGATGGTCGAGTGGGACAAGGATGATCTAGACGCGGTGAAAATCCTTAAAGTGGACGTACTGGCGCTCGGCATGCTGACCTGCCTGCAGCGCGCCTTCACCCTGCTCCGGGAGCATTATCCGGAAGCGCGGGACGCGTACGGCCGGCCTTATGTGTTGGCCACTCTGCCGGCCGAGGACAAACATGTCTACGACATGATCTGCCGCGCCGATACGATCGGCGTCTTCCAGATCGAATCGCGCGCGCAGATGTCGATGCTGCCGCGGCTGCGGCCGAAAAGCTTCTACGACCTCGTCATCGAGGTGGCAATCGTGCGGCCCGGCCCCATCCAGGGCGACATGGTCCACCCCTATCTGCGCCGGCGGCAAGGCAAGGAAAAACCCGAATATCCCAAGCCGGAACTGGAAAAAATACTCGGCAGGACGCTGGGCGTGCCGTTGTTTCAGGAGCAGGCGATGAAGATCGCCATCGTCGCCGGCGGCTTCAGGCCGGGCGAGGCCGATGAACTGCGCCGCGCCATGGCGACATTCAAGCGCACCGGCACGATCGGCAATTACCGCAAGAGAATGGTCGACGGCATGGTCGCCAAGGGCTACGAAAAAGACTTCGCCGAGCGCTGCTTCAAGCAGATCGAGGGTTTTGGCGAGTATGGCTTTCCCGAGAGCCACGCCGCCTCCTTCGCCCTGCTGGTCTATGCCTCCTGCTGGTTCAAGACCTTCTATCCCGACGTGTTCTGCGCCGCGATCCTGAATTCCCAGCCGATGGGGTTTTACCAGCCGGCCCAGCTTGTCCGCGACGCGCATGACCACGGTGTCGAGATCCGCGAGGTCGACGTCAATTTTTCCGGCTGGGATTGCGCCTTGGAACAATCGCCTTTCGATCCGGATCGTATCCTTGACCGCCATGCCCAGATGCGCGGCGTCATCCGGACCAGCCATGCCGTCCGGCTTGGCTTTCGCCAGGTCAAGGGGCTGTCGAAGGAGCGCATGGAAGCGTTTGTGTCGAGGCGCGGCGCCGGCTATGCATCCGTGCGCGACGTCTGGCTGCGCTCGGGCCTCAACGTCGACGAGATCGAAAAATTGGCGCAGGCCGACGCTTTCCGCTCGCTTGGATTGAACCGCCGCGACGCTCTATGGGCGGTCCGCGCGCTCGACGGCAAGAGTGCCGCCGAAAAGCTGCCGCTGTTCGATCAGCCGGCGATCCGCTTGCGCGATCTCGAGCCAGAGACCAGGCTCCCGACAATGCCGCTCGGCGAGCACGTCGTCCACGATTACCGCTCGCTTGGCCTGTCGCTGAAGGCGCACCCGGTCGCCTTCCTGCGTCAAAGGCTGGATCGTTCCGGCGTCACGCCCAATGCGCGGCTCGGCCAGGTGCGGGACGGCCGGCGCGTTTCGGTCGCCGGCCTCGTGCTGGTGCGGCAGCGGCCGGGCAATGGCAAGGCGATTTTCCTGACGCTGGAGGACGAGAATGCGGTCGCCAACATCATTTTCTGGGAAAGGACTTTTGACCGCTTCCGCCCCATCGTCATGGGCGCGCGTCTCATCCGCGTCACCGGCAAGCTGCAATCGGAATCGGACGTCATCCATATCGTCGCCGAGAAGGTCGAGGATCTGACGCCGTGGCTGTCGGTGCTGCTGGAAGAGGCAGGACCTGCGGATGAGCCTTCGAGCCGTGCAGACGAGGTTCGGCCGGGCAGCATCGCGCAAACGGAACTATTGGGAAAGGCGGAGAAGGTCATGCCCAAGGGACGCAATTTTCAATAGGCCCGCTGTCTTCGTCAGAGCGCTGCTGCGGTGCTGAACTTTGATGCCGGCGGGACAGAGGGGGGTGCGAAAGATCGCTACAGACCGGCCTTATCCCGTTCCACCCAGGCGCGGCGGCGGTGGCATTGCATCGTCTATGGCGATGACGCGCGCCTCCGATGGCAGCATGATCGGAATGCCGTCCCGCACCGGATAGGCAAGCTTTGCCACCCGCGAGATAAGCTCGCCGCGCTCCGGATCCCAGGCAAGCGGCCCCTTGGTCAGCGGACAGGCCAGCAGTTCCAGCAGCTTGGGATCGACAGTCCTGTTCCCGTCACGTCCATCCGCCATTCGATCCATCCTTCCACAAGGGAACTGCTTCAGGTTTCGAGCGCGGCCTCCCCTTCTCCCCTTGTGGGAGAAGGCAAGAGCCTACTGCAAACTCGAACCGAAATCCTCATTGTCTCGCGCCAGCGCCATTTCGGTGATGGCGATCAGCGTTTCGGCGCGTGTCTTCAGATCGGCCGCTTCGAGCAGCGCCTGCTTCTCGGCCGGCCCGTAGGGCGCCATCATCGACAGCGCGTTGACCAGCATGGCGTTTTCGGCGCGGCTGACGCTTTCCCAGTCGGCCTCCAGATCGTTGGCCTGCAGATAGGCGCGAAACGCTTTGAGCAGCGCCGGCCGGTCGATCTCGGCGTCTGCCTGCTCTTCGTCGAGATCGGCGAGAAAAGGTGCCAACCGGCACTGGCGGAACGGCGTTTTGACCGTGAGCTCCTGGACAATGCGGAACCGGCACACGCCCTGCAGCGAAATCAGGTAACGGCCGTCGCCGCTCTCGGACAGCGCAATGATGCGCCCGGCACAGCCGACACTGCACAGCTCCGGCTCGCCGTCGGGACGCAGCGCACCGTCGAGGCTGGGCTGGATCATGCCGATCAGCCGCGGCCCGGCGATCGCTTCGTCGACCATCTGCAGATAGCGCGGCTCGAAGATGTTGAGCGGCATGCGGCCTCCAGGCAGCAGCAATGCGCCCTCGAGCGGAAAGATCGGCATGGTCGATGGTAAGTCCGCAGCGAGTCGGTAATGCGCGTTTCCCGCCTGCACCTCAATCCTCCGATCGCTTTGTCAGGAAGCGCACCAAATCCGTCTCCTCCCGGCCGGCACAAGGCGCAACACCGGAAATCTGAAATCGAACGCCGTCCGAAACCTAATCTGGCGCAGCTGCCGCCCACCGCAAGCCCGCGCGACAAAACAGTCTGCGCCGGCTCAGGAAAACAGCAGCGACGACAATTTGCGCCGTGCCGACAGCGTTGCTTCGTCGGTCATGCCCCATGCCTCGAAGAGCTGCAGCAACTGGGTTCTGGCGCCGTCGTCGTTCCACGAGCGGTCGGCCTTGATGATCGCCAGCAGATTGTCGGCCGCCGCCATGCGATCACCCTTGGCGTTCTGGATCATGGCAAGCTCGAACCGTGCCTGGTGATCCCCGGGATTTTCGGCCAGCCGCCGTTCCAGTTCTGCCGGATTGCCCAGTTCCGCGGCTTGCGCAGCGAGCGCCATTTTGGCCCGCAGCGCGGCGAGCTGGGGCGCATCCTTCTTCGCTTCCGGCGCCCGCGCCAGCACCGCCTCGGCACCTTCGGCATCGCCGGCCTCGAACAGCAGGTCGCCCAGTCCGGCGACCGCCTCGATCGTCTCCGGCGCCTGTTCCAGGATGGCATCGTAAATGTCGGACGCCGTCTGCGCGTCACCGGCGTCGCGCGCTTCGGCGGCCGCGGCCAGCGCCTCGGCCACTTGCGGCGCGCCACCGTTCTTGCCGCCAACCTTCTGGATGAATTGCGTGATCTGGCTCTCGGGAATGGCGCCCATGAAGCCGTCGACCGGCTGGCCGTCCTTGAAGGCAATGACCGCCGGTATCGACTGGATGCCAAGCTGGCCTGCGATCGATGGATGGTCGTCGATGTTCATCTTGACCAGCTTGACCTTGCCGCCGGCGGCTTTCACCGCCTTCTCCAGTAGCGGCGTCAATTGCTTGCAGGGGCCGCACCACGGCGCCCAGAAATCGACCAGCACCGGCTGGCGACGCGATTCCTGGATGACGTCGGCGGCAAATCCAGCGGTCGTTGTGTCCTTGATGACGTCGGCCGGCGCCTCCGCAAGCGCGACCTTCTCACGCGCGGCATCGGTGCCGCCATATTGCACGGTGGTGGCATACTGGCCGCCATTGCTGCCAAACGGGCCGCCAAAGGGGTTGCTATCGCTCATCTCGTCGCCTTTCGGTCGCGCCGCCGGCCAAGGGACGGGCGCAACATCCTTATTTAGAACCCGGTTTCAGTCACCCATGTGGCGATCATGCCGAGACTTTCAAGATAACAGCATCATGTCCGGTTGCCTCGACGAATTTGACCAGGTCCACGGCAGCGATGGAAGTCGTCGCTTCGTTCGTCAGCGGATGGGCATTGACCACCGCATGGCTCATCAACTCCTCGTCAAAAACGACCTTGACCCTTCGCTCGGTGTCGTTGATCAGCCCGAACACCGTGACCGCGCCCGGGACGACGCCGAGAAGCTCCATCAGCATCTCCGGCCGGCCGAAGGACACGCGGCCGGCAGCGCCGATCAGATGGTGGATCTGCTTGAGATCGACCACCGCCTCCTCGTCGACGCTGACCAGGAAGAAATTGTCCTTCTTGTCCTTGAGGAACAGGTTCTTGGTGTGGCCACCGGCAATCTCGCCGCGCAGCGCCTGCGAATCGGCGACCGTAAACAGCGGCGGATGGCGCCGGGTCGATACCTCGATCCCGAGTCCTGAGAGAAAGGCGAAAAGTTCGGCTTCGGTCTTCGGCATCGGTCTTTCTTCTGATGGCCCGCTTCAACGGCTTGTTCGGCTAACGCCGTTTACGGCCAATGATGCGGCCAAGACAAGCCCGTCGCGCAAGGCGGGGGTGATTGCCTTGCGAGGTCTCGCGGGAGGGCTTGTCCGCATTGCCGGCGAAGCAAAAAGCCTGCGAATTCCCTGTTGCAATCGCCGCGCTCTTCAGCCATATAGGCGCGGCTTGCGGCCCAAAAAGCCGCGCGAGCGGGTGTAGCTCAGGGGTAGAGCACAACCTTGCCAAGGTTGGGGTCGAGCGTTCGAATCGCTTCACCCGCTCCAGTTTTCTATCGGAAATCAAGTGATTAAGAGGCGCCTTTCGGGGCGCCTTTTGCTTATGTGCCTTGGCGGTGGGGCGGTGGCAAGCCGGAGCATTGACGGAGTAGGGGGCACGTTCGAACCGCCCGGCCAGCGCCACCAAGGTATCAACGAGGTGCGCGGCATCAACCGCGTCGTCTACGACGTGACGAGCAAACCGCGGGGCACCATCGAGCGGGAGTGAAGGGAAGCGGCGGCAGTAGGGTGTCTCCGCAGCGATTTTCGCTGCCGCGCAGTTGCCGTTCCAGTCCGAATCTCATTCCCGGCGGGGCGTATAGAACATAAGATAACGCCGTTATTCATCGAAGAGCGTCCGTTCGTTCGCCGCGTCGTATTTGCGGAGGTCGCCTCTCATCCGGTCCCGCCACCGCTCCACGAATGTCAGAGTTTCGGGCGCATGAAGATGAGCAGAGAGGGATGCTTGATCTCTCCACCGCTCTGCGACGAGCAGACGCCCGGCGGCACGATCATCCACGACAACAGCGTAGAACAGGCCCCCGTCACGCTGCTTGGCAGTGTGCGCAAGCGCCTCGATATCGGTGACGAACTCGGCCACCGCGGATGGTTCGACGTGGACATATCCGGTCACGATAAGCATCGCTTTTTTCCCCTGAGCCTTCCCCATCCTTTCGATTATGTAACGGTCAGGACGATCTTTCCCTGGATGTTCCCGCGAGCGGCGCGCTCATGTGCTCTTGCCGCCTCGGCGAGGGGGAACGTGCTGTCAATGACGATGTGGACGGTGCCATCGTCCAGCAGGCGAGAGGCTTGCGCTAGTTGTGCGCCATTCGAACGGACCTGCGTGGTCGAAACCGTGATACCACGCGTTTCGGCTTCGTCGTGGCCGGTAAAGCCAAGCGGGTACACCGGTAGCAGGGCACCACCCCGCTTCAAGGTGCGGAGGAAGCGGCCGGTGTCCGGACCGCCGACGGCATCAAGGACGAGATCAACGTCGCGCACGACCTCGTCGGCCGACGTTCTGGTGTAATCGATGAATTGATCGATGCCGAGGTCGCCCATCAGACCCCGATTCTTGCCCGATGCCACGGCAATGACACGCGCACCCTTCCATTTTGCTAGTTGCACGGCCAAGTGCCCGACGCCACCTCCGGCGCCGTTGACGAGAACCGTCTTGCCCTCAAGGGGCACCGGCACATGCGTGAACGATTGGAACGGGTTGGGTTCGTCGTGACCCAACTCGATCAGGAACTGCCAGGCGGTAAGCAGCGACATGGGCGCGCCGGCCGCATGGACATGATTGATGTTGGCTGGTTTCCGCGCCAGCTGCGAAGCTGGCACGCTGACATACTCGGCATAGGCTTTGCTGCCTTCCATGACATGCTCTGGGAAACGCACCATGGCGTAGACTTCGTCGCCGACGCCAACGCCCCGCACGTCGCTGGCGACAGCCTCGACAACGCCCGACATGTCCGATCCGAGGATTAGCGGAAAGGCGGGATAAGGTTGCCACTCCGGAGGGAGCGACCGGTAGCCATCCCGCAGATACCAGTCCGGCGGATTGAGGCCGACCGCGTGGGCCCGGACCAGAACCTCACCCGGCGTCGCAGCGGGGCGGGGCGCATTCTCGTAGCGCAATAAGTCTGGACCGCCGAACTCGTGCAGACGGACTGCTTTCATCACATCGCTCATCATCACTCCGTTAGGTGTGTCCAAGGTTGAACGTGATGTAGTCAAATCGTACAAGATTGATAATTGTGCTCGAATTCGCTTTAGTAATTCCATGAGGGAACAAATAGCACTTGAAAGGCTAACGGGGCTGATCGCCTTTGCCCGTGTCGGGTCGATGGGCAGCTTCACCGCGGCCGCCCGATCCTTGTCGATTTCCCCCTCAGCTATCAGCAAAAGCATCCAGCGGCTGGAGCAGAACCTGGGCATATCCCTCATTACCCGCACGACCCGCTCGCTGACCCTCACACCAGAGGGGCGCGACCTGCATGAGCGCGCGCTTAGGCTGCTGCGCGAAGCAGAGGAGATCGAGCAGATGGCGACGATGGCGCGCTCGGAACCGTCAGGCACTCTGCGGATCGCCACCTCACTGCCGATCGGCATCCATATGATCGCACCCACACTGCCGAGTTTTCGCCGGCTGCACCCCAAGGTCGCAGTCGACCTTCGCTTGAGCGACCAGTTCGTCGATATCATTGAAGAGCGAATCGACATTGCGGTGCGGATCGGCGATCTCGCTGACTCGCGGCTGTTGTCGCGCCAGTTCGCACCGCATTGGCTCTGCTGCTTCGCGTCGCCAGCCTATCTGGCCGCACGGGGCACTCCTTCGCATCCGGACGAACTGGAAGGACACGACACTGTGACCCTGCGCTATCAAAGCAGCGGCCAAGTGTTGCGCTGGCCTTTCCGTGTCGGCGATCGCGAAATCGAAATCATGCCTCCATCCGGCATTGTCGTGGACGCGAGCGAAGCGCTGATCGCAACGCTGGTTGCAGGCGGCGGCATCGGCATCAGCGCAAACTTCATCGCGGCGCCCCATGTCGCGCGCAGCGAATTGGTGCCGGTGCTTTCCAACCATGCGGTCGAGCGGCACAATATCACGGCGGTCTGGCCGGAGAGCCGGCGCGCCAATCCCGCTGTGCGCGCCTTCCTCGACCTGTTGCGGGTGTGTCGAGAAACAGGTGAAGGTCACGGCCAGCATTCGGCCTGAAGACACCGGGCAGGAGAAACTCAAGGGACGCTCAGCCGCTGGTGTCGACCGTCCGCTGGTCGGCGCCATTGGCGCCTTAACCGTCTCGGCAGCTACGCGACGAAGCGGACCACGCCGCCATCCACCCGCAAAGCCGCGCCGGTTGTCGCCGAAGCCTGCTCCGAGCATGCGTAGATGATCATGTTGGCCACCTCATCGGTGGTCGCGAAGCGTTGGATGAGGGTGGTCGGACGCATCGCCTTCAAGAAGCCCTGTTCGGCCTCCTGCTGCGTGATTCCGTTTGCGTCAGCCTGCTTCGCCATGAAGTCGCCCAGGATCTCAGAGCGGGTAGGTCCCGGCAGGACGGCGTTGATTGTGACACCCGTGCCCGCGACCGCCTCGGCGAGCCCGCGCGACACCGCGAGTTGAGCGGTCTTGGTCATGCCGTAGTCGAGCATTTCCTTGGGGATGTTGACTGCGGACTCGCTACTTACAAACACGACACGGCCCCAGCCCGTCGCCACCATCCGCGGCAGGTAATGACGGGTCACGCGCACGCCACTCATTACGTTTAACTGGAAGAGGCCAAGCCAGTCTTCGTCGGGGATCTTCGCGATGTCCTCGACGCCACTGTAGCTCCGGATGTGAGCCGTACCAACATTGTTCACAAGTATATCGGCGTCCGGCGCCTGCGCGATCAAGGCCTCGGCGCCCTCCGCTGTCGCAAGATCGGCGGCGATGCCCGAGATGTCGCATCCGGGAAAGGCCTGCCGCATCTGCCGCACCGCCTCGTCGACCCGGGTATTCCCACGGCCGTTGACGACGACCGATGCACCGGCACGGGCCAACCCCTCCGCCGTCGCGCGGCCGATACCGGCGGTGGATCCGGTGACAATCGCCTTGCGGCCGCTGAGTTCAATATTCATATCATTTATCTCCAATGGTAGGTGGGTGATCATCCGCCGATCCAGGCTGGAAGCGCCCGTCGTCTGTTGAGTACCGACAATATTCGGACGAAGGCAGGCCCAGTACTGTTCGGTCGAAAGCGTTGCGGCCCAAGCAACGGGCCAAGCCTCAAGACACGCGCATCAAGTTGCCTTGCTTACCACTTCCGCCTCTGCAGCGCGGGCGAGGCTTTCGACCCATTCCTGGTGATAGCGGTAGAGTGCACCGGGATGCTTGCGCCCGAGTTCCTCAAGGAACCAAGGGCCCTGCTGCGTTTCTTCGGTCAGCACATGGCAGCCATCGACCGTAGGGGTGATGACCCAGCCGTGGTATGCGCTCGAGCCGGTCTCGTCGCCATCGACGGTCGTCGCCCACGCGAGCCTGCGGAAGGGTTCCCACTCCGTCACGACCAGACTCATCGGAAAGCCAACCGTCACCCGGCTGTATCTGGTTTCAAGCGCCAGTTCCGGCTTGCCGGTCAGGATCTTGACCTGATTTTCGGCGGGAAAGTAGCTCGACCAATTCTCGGCATCGACCAGCAGCTTCCAGACCACGTCAGGCGGCGCCTTCACGTCAATGTCGTTGAGTGCGTAGATAGCCGACGTTTTCGGATCATATCGCTCGGGCCAAATCACGTGGTCATACATCGGTCACTGCTCCTTCTTGAACAAATCCTGGAAGATGAGCTGGCCCCAGGTGCGGCCGCGTGCGTGCACCAGCACGCCACCCTCGTTGAGCTTTCCCAGCTTGACGGGTGCGAACCCGAGTTGTTTGGCCAAGGCCGCCACGGGAGCGATCGCGTCCTCGTCGTCGCTCGACAGAAAGACGACCCGGTGGCCGCCCTCGACGATCGGATCGGCAGCCAGGGTGGCCGCAATCAGGTGATTGAACCCTTTCACGAACTTGGCGCCGGTGAACGCCTTCGCGACGAAAGCGGAGGACGGGAGACCGTCCAGCTCTTCAGGGACCGGAAAGAGGTTCATCGCGTCGATGACCGTCTTGCCTTCCCAGCTCGGCAGGGCTTTCGCAACCTCGCGGTGCTCCCCGAACGGGACCGCCAAGATGATTGTGTCGGCCTCGACTGCATCCCGCAGCGACTTGGCAACGACCGTGGGTCCAATCGTCCGAGCCTGCGGCGCCAACGCCTCGGGCGGCCGGCGGCTCGCGACGGTCACGTCGATGTTTTTACGGGCGAAGGCGTGGGCGAGGGCCTGGCCTATCTTACCGAATCCTACAATTGCGTAGCTCATAATATTTCTCCGATCCGTGTTAATATTGTTTCCCCGGCCCTCAACGGTGCTGGGTTATTTACCGAGCCCTACGGCGTCCCGAATAATCGAATGGGGCGCCCGGCCGGGCGTGGCGCGTCAGAGTTGCGCAAGGCCGCCGTCAACGGCGACCTCGCTGGCGGTCATGAAGCTGCTGTCCGGCGACGCGAGAAAGGCAGCCGCCGCCCCGATCTCCGCCGGATCGGCCATGCGCTGGAGCGGGGTCATCGAGGCGAAGACCTTCTGGCCCTCCTCGCCGAGCGCTTCCTTCGCGAGTTCGGTCGCCGTCGGCCCGGGCGACAGCACGTTTACCCGGATGCCGGTGCCCTTCAGGTCCTCCGCCCAGGTCCGCGCGAGATTGCGCACTGCCGCCTTGCTCGCACTGTAGGCAGTGAATCCCGGGGCGCCCGTGGTACCGGCGCTCGATCCGGTCAGAATGATCGAACCGCCCGGGCCCATCAGCGGCAGCGCCTTCTGGACCGTGAAGATCGTACCCTTGACATTGGTGTCGAAGGTTTCGTCAATGTGTTCGGCGGTAATCTGACCGAGGGGAAGCTGGCTTCCCGCCCCGGCATTGGCGAAGACGATGTCGAGGGTTCCGCGCTCGGCCTTCACCGACGCATAGAGTCGGTCGAGGTCGGCCAGATCGGAGACCGAGCCCTGCACCGCGCGGGCATTGGGTCCGAGGTCGGCCACTGCGGCGTCGAGCGCTTCCCGCCGGCGACCGAAGATGAAGACGAAGGCGCCCTCCTCGATGAAGCGTTTTGCTGCGCCAAGGCCGATGCCGGTAGCGCCGCCGGTGATCACGGCGGTCTTTCCATTCAGTCTGTTCATGTGGTGCATCCTTTAGTCGTTCGGGAACGCTCCCGAGAACCTCGAAATGGGTCCGCCGGCGTCAGTTGTTGAGTGCGCAAGCACGCACATCGGTGGTGCAAAATCGATCCGGCGGGACGCCAGCCGCGACGATCGGTGCCCGCCGTTCTGAGACGCCGCGCCGTCGACATAGGCTATGATGACCGCCTGTGTTACCAACAACGAGATGCTGTTCGATGTGTTAGATACAGGCTTTGGAAGGCGCACCGCGCGGTGCCGGATTGCACCATGATCGACTGGGATGACGTTCGCTACTTTCTTGCCGTCGCGCGCGGAGGCTCGGTGCGGGCTGCCGCCGAGCGCCTCGGCGTGAATCACTCGACCGTGTTGCGACGCATCGCTCAGCTCGAGGAACGCCTCGGGGCGCAGATGTTCGAAAAGCGGCCTTCGGGCTACCGCCTGACGGCTGCGGGCGAGGAGGTCATCGAGCTCGCGAACCAGATGGAAGCGTCGTCGCACCAGCTGGAGACGCGCGTCTTCGGTCGCGACCAGAGCGTGCGCGGGCTTCTGCGGGTGACGCTGGCACCGTCCCTCGCGACACACCTGCTCATGCCGGACTTCGCCGATTTCGCGCGTCTGCATCCGGACATCGAGATGGAAATTTTGTCGTCCGGCGAGCTGGCAAATCTGACCAACCGAGAGGCCGACGTCGCGATCCGCGTCGTCTACGACCGCAAAACCCTGCCGCTCAATCTTCACGGCCTGAAGGGGCCGGTACTGTTCGGCGGCGTCTACATGTCCCGCGATCGACTAGCCGCGTGGCGTGCGGGCGCGCCTGGTTCCATTCGGTGGATCGTTATAAGCATTCATGGCATTCCGGATTGGGCCAGCGACGGCGAGGTTCGCACCACGGGGGTTCCATTCAGGACCACGGACGGCGAGGCGCAGATCGCTGCTGTACGGCAGGGGCTCGGGATGACCACGCTGCCGTGCTTCGTTGGCGATGCCGACCCCCTACTGGTGAGGGTGCCGGGCACCGATCTGCACATGCATGGAACGCTCTGGCTTCTCACGCAGGGGGAGACACGCAAGACCAAGCGCGTGCGGCTCTTCACAGAGTTCGTATCCCGCAGGCTCGCCGCGTACGCGCCGCTCCTCGCGGGGCTGTCCATATCGCGCGGCTGACGCGCGGCAGGTCGCCGATGGCGCTGTCTCGACTACTCCGTGGTGCTAGCTTTTTTTCTGCGCCGGATAGTGTGCGACTGCGCGACGGCCATTTTCAACTCGGGTGTGATCTCCAACGGCGCATTCTCTGGCCCATGTGGGTTCTGTAGCCCCTGGACCTGGACGGTCGGAAATGGGAGTTCGATGCCCTGCTCCTTGAAGACTTGGCGGAGGCGTACATAGAACTTGCGTTTCATACCGAAGGCGCCTCCCGGTTTGGTTGTGGCCTTGACCCTCAACACGATGCCGTATTCGCCGAACTCCTGTACGCCCTGCATCTTGATCGGGTCGAGCACCCAGTGTTTGAACTCGGGATCTTCCGCCAGTTCGAGGCCGATCCGCTTGATCAGCTTGCGGGCGAAGTCGATGTCGGTGTCATAACCAACGGTGATGTTGAATTTGTCGATAACCCAGTCACGGCTCTGGTTCTGAACTGCTCCGAGTTCACCGAAAGGTATCGTGAACAGCGGACCACGATGGTGGCGCAGCTTCACCGAGCGCAGCGAAAAGCTTTCCACAGTACCCTTGTAATTGCCCGATGAAATGTATTCGCCGACACGGAACGCATCATCGAGCAGAAAAAACACGCCTGAAATGACGTCCTTGACGATCGTTTGTGCCCCAAAGCCCACGGCGACGCCGACGACGCCAGCGCCGGCGATCAATGGGCCGATCTGGATACCCAGCGAGGCGAGCATCATAAGCACCGCCATCACGATGATCGATGCGAGCAGAATGTTCTGGAGGATCGGCAAGAGCGTGTGCAGCCGCGCCTGCTGCGGATCGAGGATCGGGACGTCCTCGTCGCTGATCACAGGGTGCGGTGTTTCAATGCCCAGCTTTCGTTCGATCAAAGCTTTGATGATCGACCAGCCAAAATCGGCTGCGAGGGCAATGACCACGACATTGATCAAGCCGCGCAATATGAACGTCGTCGTCGTATCGCTGTCCCGCATGGATTGCATGTCCAGACCCCAGACACGTGCGAGAAGGTAAGCCGCCGCCAGGATGAAAATCATTCGGATTGCGCGATCGATGACAGCGATCGTCACCGCCGGGATCGTAGGCCGGCCGACATCTTCCGAACCTGGCCGCAGAACGAAATTAACCCCGCGCTGCGTCATCACGATTGCAAAAGGCAGGAAGAATGCGGCGAAGGTGAACCAGAAGTATGTATAAAGGCCGGCGATGCGCTGCAGGAACAGGACGACGAAATAAGCAGTCAATAGCCATGTCGCTTCCGTGTGACCGATGTGGCGCGCACCGTCTCGCTGCGTTCTTGGCCGACGCCAAATGGCGAGCAGCAGGAGCACCAGCAGCACGAAGTCGGCGCCCAGTGACAGGACCACCATTCCGTCCTGATCGATGCCGAGACCTGGCAAGAGGATAAACGCGGCGCCGAAGAAGGCGAAGACGCCAACGATCCGGGGCAGCCAATAGGACCAATGGTCGGCCGCTTCGTTGGTGATCGGCAAAGCACGAACCTCGACGGCGTTCTCGACGTTCATGAAGGAAGGGACGAGCATGGCCATGACGTACATGCGCACACCCCATGTAACGACTGCCGCCATCAGAAATGTCAGCACAATCTCGCGGATAAGCATTGGCCAGTCGAACAACATGAACGCGCCGGCGCTGCCCAGTGCGAACGAGACGATCAGCATGCTGGAATAAAGCGCGCGCCCCCCAATCTTCTTGGCTCGCCCAACGGGCGTATCCTTCGGCTGCGCGATAATCCAAAGACGAAATGGACGGGTGACCTTGAACGTTGCCCAAGTGAGTGCCAGGCCGGCAGCGATGAACATCGCAATCAGCACAAGTACGGCGGCAGACCCTTTGCTGGACATATCCTCCATCGTCTCCGCCCGAACGCGTGCGAACTGGCCTGGCAGCAGGGGCAAAGTTCGCACGATTCTTTCGATATGATGCTTGATCCGATCGAGCGTCGAGGATGCCATCGTATTCATCTGGCTGGGCGCGGCCACGGCGCCGGAGGATGCGTCGGTCGGCGAAGCTCCTCTCTCGGCAGACGCTCCCGATGTCCCGGCGTCCTGATTTCGCTGTTCGGCCACCCAGGCCTTCACTGACGGATCGTCGAGAAGCTCGAACAGCTGTTTGACATTTTCAGGCGGGACCGTCGCCGGCGCCTGCGCCTGTGCCTGACCAGCCAACAAAAGGGCGATCCCGAAGACGAGCGGCCTGGCAATCAAGGCAAACATCGCAGTCAGGTCTCCGAGACGCCGTGCCGGGCGCGCCAGATTCCTGGCCCCCAATCGTCGAGTGATGCGTGGCATCGTGCTGTAACCTTCCGGTCAAATCGGCAAGCAACGACATCTATGTCCGTCGTTGCCCTACCTTGAAGAAACCAATGTTGCGGTGCAAGAACGTCATCGTTCCGACCTAGACCGTTACGCCGGCTACTTCGCGGTGTCTACTTAGCCGCCGGGGGAGGGCATTTTAGCCGCCGGGGGAGGGCATTCCGATCTCGGCCCAGCCTCCAGCCGCTCTACGAACTGGGCATCGACGTTCAATTTCAGGAGCTGATTTCCTGAGTTGACCAGGACGGAGCTTTGGCGGTCGCTCGGTGGTCGACTGCACCTCTGCGGACATTCGAAACCATGATGTGGCTTGAGATGCAATGCACTCCAGGGTCGGCACTGCCATGCGGCAAATCAGGCCGGGAGCCGCCACATTCGCACACGACCTGTGCCACGCAATTCCGTTTCCGCGAGTGGGTCGCAAGCAAAATTTGGTCCAAGGAGTTGATGAGTTGCATCCGAAATACGGATTTCATCGGGCTCCGCGGACGTTTGGATACGTGCGGCGAGATTAACGGTGTCGCCCCATAGGTCATAGGCAAACCGCCTTTTGCCTATGACGCCCGCCACGATTGGTCCTGAGTGAATTCCAATTCTGAGTCTTATCGGTTCTCCTGCGAAGCGTTCGAGCTTAACCGCCTTCCGCAGTTCAAGTGCATAGTGCGCAAGGGCTTCCGCATGATCGGATCGCGCGGCGGGCAGGCCAGCGACCACCATCACACAATCGCCGATTGTCTTGATCTTTTCGCAGCCGTATCGCTCCGAGAGCAGATCCGCCGCCTTGAAGAAGTAATTTAAAATAGCGAGCGTCGTCACGGCTCCGACGTTCCGCGCTCTTTCCGTAAAACCGACGATGTCGGCAAAAAGCACACTCACCTCTGCGTAGTTGTCTGCAATTTCTTCGTGCGCTTTTAGCCGCTCCGCGATAGACGCCGGAAGAATGTTGAGGAGCAGGGCTTCGGCGCGCTGGTATTCACGCGACAATCCCTCTTGGCTCGCCCTCAACGCCTCGTTCATCGATTGTAATTTCTCGTTGAGTTGACGCTCCCTCTCTTGCAGGAGCGTCATTTCATAAGCCTTCTGTTGAAGTCGCTGCCTATTGTCGCGTTCGGCAGTGGCGTCAAGAAAGAGCAGCCACACGCAGGCATTGTCAGCAAAAAGATGGAGGTCCGCGACACGCCCGCTGGGCAGTTCGACCATGGCCATATGATATGGAAGCTCCGGGCAGGGCAGCAAACCTTCCATGAATTCAAGCTGCTCGGCAACAGGCTTACCTATGCGAACTGATGAGAGTCCGTAATGTTTAACGTTACCGCCCTTCTCAGCTATGCAAAGCTGGGCGTCGATTTTCAGATATGCGACGGAGTGCTCGTTGTAGAAGAAATCGTAAATCCAGCTTCTGACTTCTCGTGGCAATTCGTGCATGGTCTATTTGCTAACCATCGAAGCAAGCTGACGAAACGCATCATCAACATGTTCACCCGAAAGCGCACTTGTTAGATAGATTTGCCATCCAAGTTGCCTCAGTTCGTCAATTTCACTATCCGATATTGCCCACCGATCGGCCAGATCGGATTTGTTGAACAGCAATACAAACGGCATAGCGCCGAATTCAGCCTCGGCCCGCTCGCGCAACGTGAGCGCCACTTCAAGAGTAGCGGCGCGGGTTCCATCGACGACAAGCACGAGCCCGCTCGCACCTCGCACATAGCTGACGCGGAATGAGCCGATATCGTCTTCGCCGGCCAAATCCCACAAAATCAGATCCACGGTTTTGTCCGGGAATGCGACACTCTTCTTGTCGATTTTCACTCCCACCGTGGTCAAGTAGGTTTCTGAAAAGATGCTTTGCACAAACCTGCGAACCAGACTCGTCTTTCCGACAGCGAACCCGCCCAACATGCAGATCTTCTTTTGCAATTTCCTGGGCTCCGCCCTAGTGGAAGTTTACCGTAACCGAAACTCTGCGGTTGGCGGAGTTCCCCGTTCGGCTATTTTCAATCTCCGCTGGCTCAAAGGTGCCCGCGCCGCGAACCAAGAGCAACTCCGGATCGACACCGCGCTTCTTGAGAAGCGCACGAACTGTTTCCGCACGCGCGGCGCTGATCGACAATTTGGCCGTTTCACGGCCCGTCTCGTCCGAATGGCCGGTCAACATGAACTGTGCTGTTACGCCTGCGTTGCGGGCGTCCTTGGCCAATTGCTTCAACTGGTTCGCCAAATTGTCGAGAACCGGCAGTTGCTCTGGTCCCGGTACAGCCTTGCCAGAATCGAAGAAAATGTTGACCGCTTGAATAGCCTCCCTCAAATGAGTGAGTTGCGGAGGGGTCAACTCACGCAGCTCGGAGAGTTCTAGAGAGAGTCCGTCCGCGGACAGCTCTTGGGCGGCGACCCGCGCCCGATCTATCCAGGCGGCAGGAGCCTCACCCTGGGCAACGATGCGATCCTTGATGATCGAAAGCCGTACTGAATCCGGCGGAGTCAGCGACGCCATCAGCCGCTTCACCACGAACTTCGGGTCAAGGCTTTGATAGAATTGCCACTGCGAATGAACGCGAGCAGGATCGACCCCTGTTCCGGACAGCAGAGCCTTCGGGTCGGCGGCCTGCGGGTCTCTCAGGCCGGAAATATAGAAATGTCCGCCCCGCGCCGTTTGTTGGGCGACAATGATTCCGGCTTGGGCCTCCAGTCGCGACACATAAGTCTGCCAGTGCTCCGCCGCGCGTGCTTCGGGGCTCACATCACGAACCTTGGAGATGTCGAATTCCGGTCCGCCTGCCGAAAGCTGTCGGGCCGCTGCGCGCGCCCGATCTATCCAGGTATCGGGAGCCTCACCCTCGGCAACGATGCGATCCTCGACGATCGAAAGCCGAACCGATTTCGGCGGGGTCAGCGACACTATCAGCCGCTTCAGGACGAACTTCGGATCAAGGCTCTGATAGAATTGCCACTGCGAATGAACGCGAGCGGGATCGACCTGCGTTCCGGCCAACAGCGACTGCGGGTCGGCGGCAAGCGGGTCTCTCAGGCCGGCAATATAGAATTGGCCATCACGCACCTTTTGTTCGGCAACGATGATTCCCGGTTGGGCCTCCAGTCGCGACACATACGCCTGCCAGTGCTCCACCGCACGTGTTTCGGGGCTCACATCACGAACCCTGGAGATGTCGAATTCCGGTCCGCCTGCCGAAAGTTGTTGGGCCGCTGCGCGCGCCCGATCTATCCAGGTGTCGGGAGCCTCACCCTCGGCAACGATGCGATGATTGACGATCGAAAGTCGTACTGAATCCGGCGGAGCCAGCGACGTCGTTAACCGCTTCAACACGAACTTCGGATCGAGGCTCTGATAGAATTGCCACTGCGAATGAACGCGGGCGGGATCGAGCTCCGTTCCGGCCAACAGCGACTGCGGGTCGGCGGCAAGCGGGTCTCTCAGGCCGGAAATATAGAAATATCCGCCCCTCGCCGTTTGTTCGGCAACGATGATGCCCGGCTGGGCCCCCAGTCGCGACACATACGCCTGCCAGCGCTGCCCGGATTGCCAGGAAAGAAAGAACCAACCGCCTGCGGGGATCAAAACCAGCAGGACTGCAGCCAAGACCAGCCAGGGAAATCCCTGGTTTGATTCCTCCTGCTTCAGTTCAACGCAGGTTTGCAACTCCGTCTCTACGCCGGCCAACTGCGAACTGTCGCCGTCAAACTGCTCTAGAGCCTGTGAGTATTCATCATGGATGCGAAGCAATACATCGCGAATTATTTCATGTAATTCCTCCGGCGGATTTCCCCGGATCACCGCAACCAAGGTCGCAAACGGTCCAACTTCCGACCAGAGACGAAGCTCCCCGAAGCGGATCGTGTCCAGGCCGCTCTGTTCTTTCTCGTTAAATGAGTCCCTTACAAAATCTTGAATTGCACTAAGCATAGAAGAAATGAGGTGGGGATCTTCGCTGGTTGCATTATCAGCAGTTACATGGGCTATCAAAAGCCCGGAATTGCGATTGATGAGAAAGACATGCTCTACACGATAGACAAGAGAATGCTTAAGAACAACTTCTGAGAAGCTTGCTCCTGTTCTCCAAGCTTCAAGTCTCCACTTGAGCCCATGCCAGGTAAATATATGTCTTAAAGTTTCATTCAGCGATTGAAAGGTTTGGTCGATCTTTTCGCCGATCGACTTGCGAATAGCCGGCAGAAACACCGGATACAATATATCCGTAAGCGTACGCGGGCTCTTCTGGATGGACCGTTGCACGGCCCTCTCGACAGCTGGCGCAAGAGCCTCTCCGAGTTGCGCGTGCGGCGCACGTGCGGCTGCACTGGGGAGGACGCCCCCCACTGCGGCCGCAAGCTGCTCAGGTTCGTCGAGCAGGTGCGTAACTCGTGAAAGCTCCGAAATTTCGCGGCCGACCAGCAACTGGCGCAGCGTTTCCATGCGAGGGTCGGCGGTTGGGATTCCGTCGAGACGCGCACGATAGTCCGGATCAACGTTCCGGGCAATTTCGATCAAAAGGCGAGCCAGAGCCTCGCGATCAATCTCTGTATCGTTCGAAGCTGCTCTTTGAGGAAGGCTGATTGGGTCAACGGTCGACGTCAAGTTCCGATCAACTCACTTTCCAGGTACGCTCCGAGTTGTTCTTGCTGCCTACGGGATCCTGATTTAGACATTTTGCAACCTCGACAAACAGGCCAGCCAAAAGATTTCGGTCGGTCTTGACATTGCCGAGATCGGAAAACATTTTCTCCATCAGCATCTGAATGCTTTCATTCTTTTGCTTGATTTCCTCACGCAGCAAATGATCGTTTCGATTTATCCGGTCCGCAACTTCCCGCTCAAGCTCGCTCAACTGATCCGACAACGCGCGCACCTGCTTTTCGAGCGCCTGATTTTGCTCGCGAAGATTCCGATCGATCTCCTTGTCGGCATCGGCTCGCGCGTCTTTTTCGTTCCGCAATTGCGCCGCAAGCGAGTCGACCTGCTTCTTTGCATTTGACTCGTACATTTCAAGATTGCGCTTGGCCTCGGATTCGACATCCTTGAAGCGCTGCAAGACCCGTTCTTCAAGCTTGGAAAAGCGGCGGTCATAGTCCTGCATCTGGTTGCCGAACAGCAGATCACGTATCTTGTCGACACCTACAGCGTCGCCGGGGGCCCCGCTCTCGCGAGCCTGGCCCGCCATGAAGGTCAGCCCGCTTCCTTCTGCATTACTTATCAGATTTGCGTCCGCTTTATTTGCCGTAGAAGCGGTACTCGAAGATTCCTTGGCCATCCCATGCCCCTCCCTTTGAACATTGTCGCACGCTAATTTAGCAACTGGTAAACTTGCCAGCAAAACTGCCGACCCGCAAGCCGGAATCTTCTCGGCTTAAGTCGGTTCGTACGTCCCCATTCGGGTAGATTCGACATGCGGCTCGATCCAGATCAGCTCGCGTCTTCGCCCGCGACCATCTCTTTGCAGATGAAATGCGCGAAAGGATTGCCCGGCGCATCGGCCTCCGCTCTAAGCCGTCGGGCATGCGCGCTTGCCATTCGGCCTGTCTTCAAGTCTTTTTGCCCGCCTCTAATTCGCCCTTATCTTGACAGGGCAATGCTGCCAGCCGATGCCGTCATCCGGTTTTGACATTTGCCGACTCTTGCCGAAGAAGACGAAAGCTCGATGATCCAGGACAATGCTACCGCAAGGCGGTGTGGTACCGATGTTCAATGCCGAGCAAACCGTCGGCGCAACGCTTGCCGGCATCCGCCGGCAGACCTGCCAGATACTGGATATAGTGGTGATGGACGATGGGTCGACGGACTGATCGGCGTCGATTGTGACGGCCTCCGCCCGAGAAAGATCAACACATCTTGTTCTGCCTCGAACCAGGCGCGGGTAAGACGGCGTGGCGCATGATCCCTTGGTTTCAATCGTGGTTCCTGCGCACAACGCGGAGGTAACGCTGGCGCGCGCTCTCGAGTGCCTTCTCGATCAGGAAATAGTGGATTGGGAGGCGATCATCGTCGACGACGCCTCCACGGACCGCACCCCCGCGATCATCGCCGGTTATGTAGAGCACGATGCCCGATTTCGGACGTTGAGGTCTTGTGCGCATAGCCCCGCCGGCGCGCGCAATCGCGGGATTTCGACAGCGCGCGGCCGCTGGCTTATGTTTTTGGATGCGGACGATTGGGTGGATGCCAGCTTCCTTGCCAAAATGCTGGCCGCACTGAAATCCGCTCCCGATGCAGTAGCCGCCTATTGCGGTTCCCAGCGCGTGATGCCCGATGGCGAACTCACCCCGGCGAGCATCGCAACGGAGGTCGCGATCCAGCCCTTCGAAACATTCGCCCGCCGGTGTGCTATCCGCACTCACGCGCTGCTGGTCGACCGGGAGACAATTGTCGAGTTGGGCGGTTTCGATGTATCTCTGCGCACCTGCGAGGACTGGGATCTGTGGCAGCGCCTCGCACGTCTGGGCAAAAATTGGGTGATGGTCGACGAGCCGCTCGCTTTCTATCGGGCCAGCCCCAACGCGCTCAGCCGCAATTCGGCGCAGATGCTGGCAGATGCCGAAATCGTGATCGCTCGCGGCTTTTCCGCCGATCCCAGGGTCAAACACCCGGCATCGGCACACGCCAATGGAGCGATTTTGGCGAACGGCGGCACCGCTTCCGAAGCGCTCGCGTGGTTCGCGTTGTGGAACGCCGCGTCAGATTGCGGCTGCGGCTCGCGCTCGATCAACCCGCAATCCCTGCGCGCGCTCCCGGCAGGACGTAAGTGGGCGCGTGAGGTCGCCAAGGTGGCCGTCGATGGCCTTATGACAGGAAGCCTGTCGGTGCCAGCGCAATTGGCTGCCAGGTGGGACAGGTTCGGCGGCTCCCTCACCGAGCTGATCATCGAACTCGGCAAGGTCTGGAACAATCCCGACGCGGCTCGCCGCGTCCAGTATCACCTTGAGCAAATGCTGCTCGATGTCGACGATCTTGCCGCGCCGCGCAGGCTGGCGCGGACATTTGGAATTCGTGTCGACGCGCGAAATCCGGCCTCGATCGAAGTGCCGGAAGGAATAGATCAAATCTATGCCTATCTGATGCTGGATGGCCAGATCGAGGCTCTCGTGCAGTTCGGCATACTCGGGAACGTGACAAGGCGTCATTGGATTGAATTGATCCTGAATTTCGTGCCCCCTGAGCGGCTTGTGCACAGTGCCGCGCGGCTTGCGAGGCGATCGCCCGTACATGCACCGCAAAAGGGCGCCGGTGCCGATAAGTCAAACATGTTTGCAGCCGAGGCATTGTTATCCATGGCAGGACGCCGGTCTGATCGGGACAGCCACTTCGGCAAACTCGCGGAATTGGCCGCGGAAGCGCAAGCGCTGGTTCGGTCGAGCGTCGAAACTAAAGAGCCTCTTGCAGCGCCGCGCCGTGCACGGGCCGAGGATGGGCTCGACAATGATCGCACGTCTTTCTGGAATCGCCATTTCGCGACCGAGGATCCCTGGAACTACGGTTCGCCCTATGAGCAGGAAAAATATGAGCGGCAGCTCGAAATTCTGCCTGCCGGTCCCATCGGACGGGCGCTTGAGCTGGCCTGCGCGGAGGGCCACTTCACGCGGCAGCTGGCGCCGCGCGTGGGCCATCTGACCGCAACTGACATCTCCGCCGTAGCCATCGGGCGGGCGCGCGCGCGATGCAGCGATCAGCCGAATGTTGAGTTCGGCGTACTGGATTTCTCTGCGGACACCCTGCCGGGCGAAATGGATCTGATCGTCTGTTCGGAAGCGCTCTACTACCTGGATGATCTCGCCGAGTTGCGGCGCATCGCCAAAAAACTCGTTGAGGCGTTGGCGCCTGGCGGCAGTTTCATCAGCGCACACGCATTCGTGCTACGAGACAATGTTGAAAGGACGGGCTTCGACTGGAACACATTCGGTGCACAAGCGATCTCAGAGACGCTGGCAGCGACCGACGGCCTCGTCCTCGAGCAATCGATCCAGACCGAACTCTACCGCATAGACCGCTTCCGCCGCCTGTCACCAGGCGACGTGGCGACGGAACCGGTGATAGATCATGTGCCAATCCGCGCACCCGTCGAAATCGGGGTCGCGCGAAATATCGTCTGGGGCGGGGCGCGGGCCTTGCGCCGCGACGTCGCACGTAGCGAGCGGCGACAGCGTATCCCTGTCCTCATGTATCACAGCGTCGCCGATGAAGGTCCGGCCGCGCTCGCCCGTTTTCGGCTCACGCCCGCCTTATTCGCCAGCCAAATGGCATGGCTGCGCGCCAATGGCTTTCACGCGATTAGGTCCGAGCAGCTGGAATGGTTCATAGCCAACCGTCAGCCTTTCGTTGGCCGCCCAGTGCTCATCACCTTCGACGACGGCTTCCAGAACTTTGCCGACCATGCCTGGCCGATCTTGCGCGCGAACGACCTGACCGCGGAAGTGTTCCTGGTGACGGACCTGGTGGGTGGAAGCGCAACATGGGATACCGACGCCGGCCCGCCGACGCAGCTTATGGACGCCGGGACGGTGCGACGCCTCGCCGGCGAAGGTGCGTTCTTCGGAAGCCATCTGGCGACGCATCGCGCGATCGATGGTCTGTCGAGCTCTGACTTGGCCGCCGAGCTCCTGCGTTCTCGTATGTTCATCGAACGATGGACCGGTCGGCCAACCACGGCGTTCGCAGCGCCCTTCTCCGTCACCGACCGACGGCTTGGCCGGCTGGCGAAGGAGTGCGGCTATCGGATCGGCTTCGGCGGCAGACACGGGCCGGCGGACCTCGATTGCGATCCCATCGACCTTCCGCGCATCGAGATCCGCGGGGATCGCTCGCTCGACGACTTTGTTGGCAAAGTTGAGGCCGTGCTCGCATGAACGGTGAACTTGTCAGTGTCTAGTTTTGTAACAAGTTGCTTCCGCTTTTTATTCGGTGTCCCGCCCGTTACCTCGTTCGCAAGTCTATTGGGCGACCTGGGACACGGCTGACATCAGCTCCTGCGGGCTTGGCGCTGCAAACATGTATCGCCCACCCTCTGGAACCTCTGTGAAGCTCCAGCGGACGATCCCCTGCCGGTCCAGTAGAAACTGACCTATTAGTTGTCCGTGTCCCGTTGCCATCATCTGCTCGTCGGCTTCGGTCAGTTCGTAATGGTCCCTCTTGTTGAGGATTTCGCTGGCCGCAAGAGGATCCATAGGACCGGGCAACTCGCCTGGTATGTCGACCCGCATATCCTTTGCGGCTGCCATCGAGACCTTGTACGGCCAGTTCATCTCGTTTTCGGTGAATTCGAGATTGGGCAGTCCAAAAGCACGATGTGAAGCGCGTTCAGGGTCGGAGGCCGCAAGCAGGTTCGGCATCGGATGGTAGCGGAAATAGAGACGCGCCCGTTCGATCGGCGTGTTGACCACCGTCAGGCTCTCCACGCCCTTTTCGCGCAGCTCAGGATCAAGCCGCGCCTGGGCGGCGATATGGCGCCGGCAAAACGCACAATGCAGACCTCGAAACAGGCCGACCAGCACCGGTTTTTGGCCGCGAAAGTCGTCAAGCGCGATCTTGCCTTCCTGGGTAATGGCGTCGAGTACCACGTTTGGCGCACGGTCGCCCGGTTGAAGCGGCACCAAGTCACTACGCGCGGACATTTCCAACCTCCAACCCCGGCTAGTCGAGAAAAGGCAGCACCACAAGCGCCTCCGGGTCGAGCCCGTGCTGGGCGCATATACCCTGCGCCAGGGAAAAGTAGCGTTCGGCCTCGGCCAGATTGTCGAGGTCGAGATTGAGCGTTGCGAGACCATCATAACACGGAAACAGCAGTTGGGGTTCGCCCGTTTCGCGGGCTACGTCCAGTGCTTCGTGGAACAACCCCACCGCCAGGTCCGGACGGCCGTTGCACTGGTGAATCTGCCCAAGCACGATCAGCGGCACCGGCAGGTGCTCGCGCTGGTCGAGCGCACGGTCGATCTCGATGGCCTTCTCGGCAGCAGGCACGCCCTCCGTTGGACAGCGATCCGTGAAAGTACAACAGGCGACCGCCAGATTGGCGAGGAGGCGCGCCTGGAAACCCAAATCACCAATACGGCGCGCCACTTCAAGACCGCGCCGACAGACCTCCATCGCCTTTGCCGGATCGATGGTCGTGTAAAGCACGCCGAGATTGGTGTAGCCGCGGCAGGCCGCGCCCAACAGACCGGCGGCTTCGGCCAATTCAATGCTACGCTCAACCTGACGCACGGCCTCACGGTTTCGCCCAAGGCGAGCCAGCGCGACAGCCTTGGTATTGAGTGCCTCGGCGGTCACAAGAGTGGCATCACGCCCTACCTCGGAGACATACTCCGTTGTCAGAGTGCGTACGCAATCCAGCGCCGCGTCTGCCCATTTTGCCGCGAGAGCGTGATCTCCGCTGCGGAACGCCTGCCGGCCACGTTCTTGCCACAGGTGCGCCTGCTCGATCGGAGCATCCGCTCCATCGAGGAGCGCTGCCGCCTCAGCATAGCGGGCTTCTGCCTTGTCCCGCTTGCCGACGTCCCAGAGCAGCCGACCGATCTTGCGCAAAACTCGCGCCGAGGCGACGCGATTGGCCGACTCGCGGTATGCCTGCAACACAGTCTCGTAGTGGTGGTGCGCGATCTCGCGGCGGCCTGCCGGGCCGCTCAAATCGGCAATGCGCTCCGCAATTGCCAGTTTGAGCGGTGTTTGCCCGATCGCGTCCAATGCAGTCAGTGCTCGCTCGTAGAAACGAAGGGCGTCGTCGTTGGCGTATATCATACGAGCGCGATCGCCTGCCGCCTGCAGGTAATGCGCGCCCTTCTCCCGCTCGGCGCTCTGTGCGAAATGATGACCGAGCACGGTCAAATCCTCGAGCCGTTCCGGCTTGTCGCCGCACAGTTGCTCCAAGGCAGCACCGATCCGTCCGTGGATTTCGGTCCGGCGTTGCAGGAGCAGATTCTGGTAGATCACGTCCTGCAGCAATGTTTGCGTAAAGCGGTAGCTTTGCGACGAGACCGAGCCTGATCCGGCAACTTCCTCGATGATTTCCGCATCGCAAAGCAGCTCGCAGCCGGCTTCAAGCCGGTCGGGGTCGGCTGTCACGGTTTTCAGAAGTGTGGCATCGAAGCGCGGGCCGATTACCGCGGCCTCCTGGGCCAACCGGCGCACCTCTTGGGGCAGCCGGTCGACGCGAGCAAGCAACATTGCCTGGATAGTGGCGGGGATGCCGGTTGCGACTTCGCCTGCCACAGTCCGCCATCGCTGGCCGTCGCGCATCAGTACACCGCGATCGATAAGGCCGCGAACGATCTCCTCTACAAAAAGGGGGTTGCCGCCCGCGCGCTCGAGGATCTGGTCGAGAAGCCCTCCTGCGGAGTTTACCCAGCTCTCGCCGAAAAGCGCCGCCAGCAGGCTGCGTCCGTCATCATTGTTGAGCGGCGGAAGCCTGAGCGCTGTGTGACTGACCCGACTTGAATCGAGCTGGTCGTTGTCCGGCGCCGGACGATGCGTGACCAGCAACATCAACCGCGTGCGTTCCAACCTGTCCATCACGAAACGCAGTGCCTCGAGCGACACGGCGTCGGCCCAGTGCAGGTCTTCGACGACAATCAACAGCGGCGACAACGCAAGCCGCCGTTCGATGATTGTGCGGACTGCGTAGAGAATTTGCCGCCGCAGCTGCTCAGGCTCGACATGCTGCAAGGTGGCATCGGGGTCGCCAAGGCCGAGCACATGGTAGAGCAAGGGCATCAGCCGCTTCGCCTCCTCGCCCTGCAGACCGAGATCGGCAAGCAAGCCTGCGAGCTTCCCCCGCATCTCGTCCCCATTGTCGTTTTGCATCATCCCGGCAGCGCTGCGCACCACTGCGCCCAAGGCGCCAAATGATTGTTCGCCGAGCGGTGAGCACGTGGCCTGTCGCACGGCGACGTTGCGAAAACGCTCCTCGTCGCCGACGCGGGCGACGAACTCCTTCACCAGCCGCGATTTCCCGATGCCGGCTTCTCCGACGAGGCGGACAAGTTGGGCCGAGCCGCTGCACGCCTGGTCAAGGCTCGCCAGCATTCTATTGAGCTCCGCACCACGACCTATCAGCGGGGCACTGAGGCCGAGCGCCTCGAGCCCGCGCGCTGCACGCGGCGTCGCAAGCGGTGCGTCCAGTCGATGGACGAGCACGCTGCCAGCCTTGCCGCGAAACACGACATCGCCTAGCGACTCGTAAGAGAAGGCATGCCGGGTCAGCCTGTGAGTGAGCTCGCCTACCAGCACCTCACCCGGTGCGGCCAGCGATTGCAGGCGTTGCGCCGTATTCACTGTGTCGCCGGTCACCGAATAGGATCTGGCGGTGCCGATGCCCAATCCGCCAGTAACGACCGGACCGGTGTTTATGCCGATGTGGAGTAACAGAGGCGAGCCGGAGTGGGGAGTGCTTTCGCCGAGCCGAGCCGTCCGGGCGATCATGTCGAGAGCGGCGCGAAGCGCACGTTCCGGATCGTCCTCATGCGCGACCGGCGCACCGAACAAAGCCAGCAGTGCATCGCCGATGAATTTGTCGACGAAACCACCAAAGTTTCGCACGGCCGACGTCAATTCCTTGAACAGTTTGTTCTGCAGCGCTTGCATGACCTCGGGGTCGAGCTGCTCGCTGAGTGTCGTGAAGCCGCAAAGGTCGGCGAACAGCACCGTTACCGTCCGGCGATCGGCGTCAGAGACGGGATGCAGCCCTTCTTCGCTTTCGATGTTCGGAAGCAGCGACGGAGTTCGAGAAGGCGGCACAATGGTCCGGCTTGGTGTCGGAGCAGGCCGTTCGACGGCCTTTGCGGACGCACCGACGCTTGCCCCACATTTCGGACAGAACTCGAAATCAGGTGCGCAGGGGTAGCCGCAACTGGCGCATGGCACGGGCTGGCGCCTGCCACACCTCGGACAGAAGGCGTAACCGCCCTCAATCTCGAAACCGCAGCCCGAGCAGTCCATCGAACAAGACCTCACTGGTGGCCGTGACGGCGTGATCTCGCCCGCACTTCACGGCCAGGCTATTCATAAGGATGCACCGATAGCCGTCGACCAGCAAGTGGCAGCGCAACTGGGCATCGAACGATCCGTGCGGATCCTGTGGCAGAGCGCTGCGGGCAGGCATTGTTGAAGGGGCAATAGTTGTCGGATCCGTGAACGACGCCGAGATAGTCGCGCTTGCCGAAGGGGCTGTCGGCTCTGGCGGGATTGGCGTAAGCTACAGTTAAGGGGGTGCACACATGCACCGCATCATCGCCATAGCGATCTTAGTTCTCGCGGCCGCGTTCAGCTCTGCGCGGGCGGAGGTGCTGATCGGCGTCTCGGCTGCGATGACGGGACGGCTCGCCTGGATCGGCGAGCAGGGACAGCGCGGCGCGGAGATGGCGGTGGCCGACGTCAACACGGCGGGCGGCGTGCTCGGCCAGAAGGTGAGGCTCATCTCGGTCGACGACTTCTGCGATCCCGAGCAAGCTGTGGCGGCCGCCAAGAAGCTGGTGGCTGACGGGGTCGTGCTCGTCGTCGGGCATTATTGCTCCGGGGCCTCGATCCCCGCATCAAAAGTGTACGAGGAGGCGGGCGTCGTTGAGATATCCCCAGGCTCGACCAATCCGCAGCTGACCGAACAGGGCCGTGCCAATGTCTTTCGCACCATTGGCCGCGACGACGCGCAAGGTTTCATCGCCGGCAACTACCTTGCCGATCGCTGGGGCAACAAGAAGATTGCGATCCTCCACGACAACTCGACCTATGGGAAGGGTCTCGCCGACGAGACCCGGAAGCAGCTGAACAAGCGGGGCGTGACTGAGGCCGTTTACAACGCATACATTCCCGGGAAGGACGACTATTCGGCCGAGGTCGCTGCATTGCAGACCGCCGGCGTCTCCGCCTTATATGTGGGTGGGTATCATGCCGAGGTTGCGCTGATTGCTCGCGCTGCACACGACAGTGGCTACACGGTTCAGCTCATATCCGGAGATGCTTTGGCGACCGAGGAATTTGCCCTGATCGCCGGCCCCGCGGCGGAGGGGACCCTCTTCACGTTCCCGGCGGACCCCAGGCGAGGCCCCGAAGCGGCTGCGGTCGTTGAGCAGTTCCGTGCGGAGAACTTCGAACCCGCGGGCTACACGCTGTTGAGCTACTGCGCGGTCCAGGTCTGGGCCCAGGCAGTCTCGAAGGCAGGTTCGCTGGAGCCGAAGGCCGTCATTGCGGCACTGCACGAACAGGAATTCGACACCGTCATCGGCCGGGTCGATTTCGACGACAAGGGCGACCTCACGAAGCAGAGCTGGGTTTGGTACGTCTGGCGCGGCGGAGAATACGTGCCGGTTGAATAGGGTTCGTTGATGGCCGGCGTGCCGGCTGGGACGTCTAGTCTGATGCAGACCAGTGTGGCCCGACTGTTCCGACCCGCCGAGATGCTTGAACGCCTCGGCATACGCGGCCGGCTGTTGCTCGCCTTTTTCGGGATCAGCGCCCTTGCGGTGCTGGCAACCGCTGCGGCGCTTTATGCCTTCCTCCAGGTCGGCGACGTCGTCGACCGAATTACCACGGATCGAGTGCCCTCGGCGCTCGCCTCCCTCCAGCTGTCGCGCCAGGCCGAACGGGTCGCTGCTGCCGCGCCATCCGTGCTGGCAGCGACAAGCAGGGCTCAGCACAGCGAGGTCTCGGCTGCCGTCGCGCTCGAGATGTCCCGCCTCGAGGCCCTGCGCACGGACCTCCGGGATACCACGTTGGGCACAGTGCCTTTGGCCGAGATCGAGGAAGCCGCGATTGTTCTGAGGCGCAACCTGAAGGAGCTCGACTCTCTTGTTGTCGCCCGGCTCGACGTGGTCACCCGCAAGGAGGCGCTCCTGAACCGCCTCGCCGCGACGACGACCGGAAGCCAGCGCCTTGTCGCCACCGGCATCCTAGTGATGGATTCCAGGCTCCCGCAATGGCGGGCGGTCGCGGCCGACACGTCGCTGTCGCCCGATCGACGCGCAGCGGCGATGGCCGACCTGGTCCAGGCGATTGCGGCCTACATCCCCCAGCAGAAGGCGCAGCTGGAGATCTCGGCGGTCAACGACGCGCTGGTGAAGGTCGCGAACGCGCCGACGCCGGGCGACCTGGCGTTGATCCTTTTCCGCTACGCCGTTCGCTCACTGCTCTTGAAAAGGTTTCCACGGAGATCGACGAAAAGCTGCGGACCCGCTTCCGGCAGCGTGTCGACGAATTCAAGGGTTTGACCGACGGCGAGGACAGCATCCCCAAGGCGCGGGAGGACGAGTTTGCTGTCCTGGCACAGGGTGAAAGGCTTCTGGCCGAGAACAATCGACTGTCGCGCAATCTCACCGCTGGCGTCGATCGCCTGGTCGCCACGGCAGACCAGGAGATCGCTGCGTCGGGCCGCGAAGCCGCGCTCGTCCAGCGCTACGGCACCGCGGTTGTGCTCGGCTCCGCCTTCCTCAGCCTCCTGAGTTCGGTTCTGGTTGTCTGGCTCTATGTCGACCGCAGCCTCCTCGCCCGACTGGGGGCCGTGAGCCAGGGCATGCTCGCAATTGCGGGGGGCAACCTTCGTGCGCCGCTGCCAGCCGCGGGCCGCGACGAAATCGGGCGCATGGCCGAAGCGCTGAGACTCTTCCGGGATACTGCTGTCGAGGTCGAGGAAAAGAACCTGCGCGACGTTGCGGAAGCTCGTCAGCGGCTCATCGATGCCATCGAAAGCATCTCCGAAGGATTCGCTCTGTACGACGGGGACGACCGGCTCGTCCTCAGCAACAGCCGCTACCGCGAATTGCTCTACACCGGTCTGGAGACCGAACTGACGCCCGGCACGACGTTCGAGCAAATCATTCGCCGATCCGCTGAGCGCGGCTACATCAGGGACGCCGAGGGGCGGGTCGAGGAGTGGGTCGCCGAGCGCCTCGCGCGGCACCGCAAGCCTGGCGAACCTTGGGTGCAGCGGCGAGGCGACGGGCGGTGGGTCATGATCAGCGAGCGGCGGATCAGCGCCGGCGGCACGGTCGCCGTCTATTCGGACATCACTGAGTTGAAGCAAAGGGAGGAGAACCTCGCCGAGAAATCCGTGGTTCTGGAGGCGCTTTCCAGCAAGCTGGCGAAGTATCTGGCGCCCCAAGTGTATCGCTCGATATTCACCGGCCGCCAGGAGGTCAGGATCGCCAGCCAGCGGAAGAAACTGACAATATGCTTCTCCGATATCGCCGGCTTTACCGAGACCACTGACAAAATGGAATCTGAGGATCTCACCCAACTCCTCAATCACTATCTGACGGAAATGTCGAAAATTGCTTCGGATCACGGCGCGACGATCGACAAATATGTCGGCGACGCGATCCTGATGTTTTTCGGCGATCCCGAGACTCGCGGCGTCAAGGAGGACGCGCTGGCTTGCGCGCAGATGGCACTTGCAATGCAAAAGCGGATCAGCGAGCTTGCCGAAGTCTGGCGGGACATGGGGATCGAAACACCGCTGCGCTGTCGCATCGGCATCCATACCGACTACTGCACCGTCGGTAACTTCGGCAGCGAGGACAGGATGGACTACACGATAATCGGCGGCGCCGTGAATCTCGCCTCGCGTCTGGAGCAGGAGGCGCCGCCGGGGGCCATCCTCATTTCCTACGAGACGTTTGCGCAAGTGAAGGACTCAATCGACTGTGAGGAGCTGGGGCACGTCCAGGTCAAGGGGATCGCCTATCCCGTCGCCACCTACCGCGTCATCGATCTGAAGGCCAATCTGGCGGCCGCTCGTCATGCCGTTCGAACCGAGCTGCCGCACTTCAGGCTGGAACTTGAACCGGAGCTGATGTCCCCTGACGAGCGTGGCGATGCCGCCACCGCACTTCGAGACGCGCTGGATCGGCTTTGTCGCAAGCCGGGGTAGTAGGGCTTGGTCCACAACGACCCCCTCCCATTGGATGCAAGGAGTGGGATGCGGGACGCCGCTCATTGGCGCTATCGATGCGGAGGCCGTAGAACGGTCGCGGTCAGTCTTCGAACTCGGACGGAACGTCCGCATCGGAGCCGAGACTTAACATTCACGACATCACTGAAGGTCCGGATATGGCGCGAGTTGCCCGTTCCGGGCGCCGCCTTAAACCGCAAAGTTTGACCCAGAGCGGGCGCGCGGCGTGACAGTGTCGTACGTCCGAAAGCGTGATAGAGCTGTCGTTGCCGATTTCGAACTCGTGGTGGACGGGTTCCGCAAGGCCGGTGTCGTGCAATGACAGGTGAGGCCAAGTCAGGTCAGGCCTTGAACTGCAGACAGCTCCCAGGCAGGCCATATGATTGTCGAGGCGGAAGCCGTCGTCGAAATCCCAAAACGCATCAGCGTCAAGGAAGCGGCCGGACCAGACGCCAGAGGCTCGCCGATAGTCGCTTGCGGTTGCGCACCAGAAAATCAACCTGAAATAAGGCTTGAAGTGAGGCTCAGGTCGGCTTGATCTCTGCCCGGCCGATCTTGCGCCATCTGGCGTTTTCGCGAACCAGTTTCAGGTCGTCGGTCGTCTCGGCAAATGTCCGCAAACGGTATTGCCGGAGCAGGTCCGGGAAGAGCGCCCCTTCCGGCAGGCCGGCAAGCTGCTCGCGGACCGAGATCTTTTCATCGATGACCCGCATGCCCCAGGCATTTTCCCGAACCTGCAGCTCCGCGGCCAGACCGCGCTCTTCCGGCGCGTTTTCGTCTAGCACGGCCAGAAGGATCGAGTGGAAAAGCGCTACATAGCCAATCTGTCTCAGTCCGCCCACGACCCGCACGCGCGGCAATATGGCAAGGACGAGGAATGTCAGGAACAAGTTCGGCAGCAGCACGCCGTCCAGCAGCGCCTGCCTGAGATGCGGCCGCTCGAAGGGGATGGAAAGACCTTGCGGCCTGCCAGGCTCGATCAGGTGCCCGTTCTCGAGAACGAGCTTGCGCACGCGCTCCTCGCGGATGCCCCAGAAATAGTCCGTGGCATTGGGCAGGAATCTGCCAAATGAGCTCGATGCGGCCTCTTGCAAGGCATGTTCGAGACGCTGGCGTCTTGCGGGTTCAATGAGCAGCCTGGAAAGAAGGCTGCCGTCATATTCTAGGTGCCGCGCCATGGCAGCTGCGGCGAGCCGATCATCGATGAAAACCGGCAGGGCCATGCCGGCACGATCCCAATTGGCGACCAGATCCTCGTTGAGGGCTGTCAGCGCATCGGCGGCGGTTCCAAACACCTTGTCCTGGCTGGCAAGCAGTGTGCCCAGCCAGCGGCTGGCATCCGTTTCGTCGCCCACCGCTTCGAGCGCGCGCTTGTTGAGGGAGACGGGACCGGCCACGCAGGCGCTTTTGCGGCACAGTTTGTGGCGCCCCATGCCAAACAGGTTGACCTTGTCGTCGCCGACATCGAGCCATCCGGGCCCCTCCCGGCCAACTGTCTCCATGGTCATCGTCGTTCCCATGAAGCCGACGAAGGCCGACAGCCCGTTTTCGACCGCGCCGAGCCAGGCAAGCAGGAGGGCATCGAAGGTGATCCGGTCCATCAGAAGCAGGCAGTGCAGGCCGGACTGAATCACCGGTCTGTGCTCGAACTCGTCGAGGGCTTTGCCGATCTCCTCAGGCTGCATAATCCTACCGAGGCGCTGATGCAGGACCTCGCGCAGGATCGAGCGGGCAGCGATCGCCGGGTCCGATGCAGGCCTTGCCACCGGCCGCCACAGATGGCGGGCGTAGTCGGAAACCGGTGCATTCCAGTTCTGCTCGATGTCGCGCACGACCTCCGGGCAGAGCAGCGACAGCACAGCCAGAATTTCCGCCGGAGGCGTAGGGCTTGGGTCAAAGACGGCGGTCATTGGTCCCGTCTAGCCGCTTGCGGTGCAAACGCCAAGGGAGAGACCAGACTTGCTGGATGCGGCCGGCCCACACACAGATTGTCAATTCGATCAAGATGGTGTGAGACGAAATGACCATGCCCTACGCAGTTCTCCATGAGCAATTACCTGTTCGCTGACCCGGCACGAATTGTCAGATTGGCTAAACAGCTAAGGCAAACAGCGGATCTTAGAACCTCAGCCGGGCCATGCTCAGGAGGTCGTGGTAATGCCCGTCGGTAAAGCCGGCCTTCACATGCCGGCCTTCGATCTCAAAGCCGTGGCTCTTGTAGAGACGGAGGGCTGCTTCGTTGTCGGCATAGACGGTCAATTCGACCCGCTTCAGGGCGCGCCAGTTGTCGGCTACGTCAAGCAGCGCGCCAAGTATGGCAGAGCCGATACCTTTGCCGACAAAGGCATCGTCAAGGCCAATATTGATCTCGCCGATGTGCGAACGGCGCGGCGAACCCTGCACGACCAGGCTGCCATGGCCGACGACCTTGCCGTCCAGCTCGGCAACGATCCAGGTGGTTTCCGGGCCGGACTTGGCGATGCGCCGCGCCACCTGCTCCACCATCTCGAAAGGCATCCTGAGCGTGCCCCAGCGGAAGCCCGGCATGTTGAAGATAGCGCAAAGCGCCTCCGCATCGCTTGGCCGGACGGACCGGAGCAGCGGCTGGATTTTCTCGGAGGGTGGCGAGGTCGTGCTGGTCATGGCGTTCCCGGCGAAGGCAATCGGCCCGGTACGATGCACCGGACGTCACCTGAAAATCCAGCCGTCTGTGACCTATGATGCCGATTGCGAGCTAAAATACCGGGAGGCGGCGTAGAGTTTGGAGACGCCGCTGATGCCGATCCAGCCGAAAAGCGCGAGCCAGCACAATGTCGCGGTCGCCGTCCAGTCGATCCGGTGCAGTGCAGCGTCGGTGATGACGATGCCGAGGATGGCAAGCAGGCCAACCAGAAACTGCGCCAACCCGAGCACCAGCAGTTCCTCGCGCGGCGCGCTTCTCCAGACGAGATATGTACCGCCCGCACCGGCGAGGAAAATGGCGCTGTAGACCTGAGCGTGGAAGGCATCGATCGGCCATGGCCAGATGCCGCTGAATGTCAGGGGAAACAGCAACAGGCCGACGCCATAGAGCCCAAGAATCGCGGATTCCACCGGCATGTAGCCGCGCCACGCGGGACTTAAGGTCACGCCCTTTGCAGAAGGACGGGCCCGGGCCCGCCACAAGAACAGACCGGATACCGAGACCGAAGCAAGATAGACCAAAAACCACAGCCAGGGCGCTTTGCGCTCGAAGTTGAAGTAGCCGAGATTGATGAACGAAGCCACTGACACGACGACGGTGAAGATGAAGGCCATGACGAGCACGAGCCTGCCGGGCGACCAGCGATTCCAGACCAGCAGTGCCGCCATCACGACCATTTCGGCGGTGTAGAAGCCACCGAGGAAGCGCGCATTGAACGGCGTGACGGCCCAAGGCCAGCCCGGTTTGACCAGAACAGGCACGAAAAACAGGCCGGCGCCTGCGATCAGGACGATGATGACCACCGCAGAGAAAAGGCGCAGGGCCGCGGGAAATGGCGGATTGTCGGATGTCGGCATGGGAGAAAATCCCAAAGATGAAGGCTCCATGGACCATCATAGTGCTGCTTGCGGCCGGTTAAAATCCGCCGAATGGAAATTGAACGGTGATCGGGCTTATCCATTCGAATGGCCCTACGGTCCGTTTCGCAGTAAGATAGAGCACTCGGACCAAAGACCGGTCCGGTCAAAACGCCTCGGGGTGCATTTTCCGGAGCCTGCACGATGAACGAAGCTCAGGATCTGTTCTCACTTCTGCGACAATCGGCCGATGTCGATCCGCAGGCGATCGACGCGATCAAGCGAACCATCGCAGAAGGTGAGGACCGCGAACTTTGCCGCATCAATGCGCCAGCCTTCGCCAGCAAGCATGGCCTCGACGAGGAGCGCGCAATAAGCGCCTTTCTCCATGCGGCGCGGGTGGGCATCTTCGACATTTCCTGGAATGTTCTGTGCCCCGGCTGTGGCGGCGTGCTCGACACCAACGCCACGCTGAAAACCCTCCAGAAGGACGAATACACCTGCGCGCTGTGCTCCGAGGGCTATTCGCCGACCCTCGACGAGATGGTCGAGGTGACATTCACCGTAAGTCCCCGCGTGCGCAGGATTGCCGCCCACAATCCGCACGAACTGCCGGTGGCGGAATATTTCCGCCAGATCTACTGGGCGTCCGGCGTCGATCTGCCGGAAGAGGATTTCGCGAAAAAGCTGGAAGCGTTCTCGCTGGAGGATATCGAGCTTGCGCCCGGTGAAAAGGCGGTTCTGCTCATACAGCTTCCGTCCGAATTCATCATCGTCTTCGAGCCGGTCACCCACTCAGCGCAGTTCATCGACGGGAAAGGTGAACCAACAAAGGAGCGCCGGAGCCTCTCTTTGATCTTCGACCGCGACCATATCCAGAGTCAGACGCTGGAGATGCAACCCGGCCCGTTGCGCATTTCGCTGGAAAACCGGACCGATACCCGCGTGCTGCCGACGGTCTTCATAGCCGGCCAGGCATTGCATGATTTCCTGGGTAAACGCCGGCCCTTCCTGACCGCCAAGCGCCTGCTCACCAACCAGACGTTCCGCGATCTCTATCGCACGGATACACTCGACATCAACCAGCGCCTGAAGATCACCAGCCTCACGTTCCTGTTCACCGACCTGCGCGGATCGACCGAACTTTACGAGCGGGTGGGCGACCTTTCAGCCTTCGATCTCGTGCGCGAGCATTTCCAGGTTCTGCACGAGATCGTCACGGCGGAGGCAGGCGCGGTGGTGAAGACGATCGGTGATGCAGTGATGGCGACCTTCGCGACGCCTGATCGTGCGATTGCTGCGGCCCTCAGGATGCGCGATGCCATGCGTACACTCAACGACAAGAGCGGGCGCGAGGATCTGCTGCTCAAGATCGGAGTCCATGCCGGCCCCTGCATCGCCGTGTCTATGAATGAGCGACAGGACTATTTCGGCCAGACGGTCAACATTGCTTCGCGGGTCCAGAACCTTGCCAACGCACAGGCGATCTTCGCCACTCGAGCGGTGGTCGATGACAATCTCACCGCCGATCTGTTGCACAGGAACGCGCTGACGCCCGTGCCCCACGAGGTCTCGCTGCGCGGCATTGAGCGGGAGATAGCAGTATATACGATCCCCTGAAGACTTGGCCCCTGACGACTCAGGTCGTCCCGGCCCCTCACACGCGCCTATAGATAAAATAGCGATCGGCGGGCACCGAGGGCGGCGGCGGGAGGCGTTGCAACTGCGGGTGATCGAGCGGCGTGCCGCTGACCGCGATGCCGCCGACGCGAAGCAGACGCGCGGTCAGATCGGGAAGCCAGGTAGACGTCACTGCATCGCGATCTTCATAGCCGGTGCCGATGTCGGCATGAACAAGAGCGGCGTCGATGCCAATGAACCTGCTCGCCGTCTCGCGTATTTCGCCGAGCACGAGGTTTTCAGCTTCGGGAATTGAGCTGGCGTGTGCGGCAAGTGCGCGGTCGAACGCTACGATCCGGCGTCCGGGCAGGCGCTCGCGCAGATGGTGGAACGTCCGGCCATTGCCGAGGCCGAGCTCGAGCACGGGCCCCTCCATCTTCGCCACCTCGGCGCAGACATGATCGAGTATGTCGCGCTGTGCGGTCATCCTCCGGATGAAACTGTCGAGGCGACTCATGTGCGATTGTATGTCCTGAACCAGTCCACGAAATCAACTGCCCCGACCAGAGCGTTTCGCGGCTGAAACCCGAGGCCGACATCTTAAACCCCGATCGAGTCTTGCCGCGTGTAGAGGCGAACGATGAACGCTGCAACAAGCGAACAGGCCGCCGACAAGGACCATACCGGGTGGAGTCGGTGGCACGGCGCGCGGCGGAATAGCGATGTCACTTGTAGGGGTCCGCGGCGTCCCGCAACCCATCGCCGAGGAAGTTGAACGCCAAGATGACGAGAACGACGGGGAGCATCGGCAAAAGCAGCCATGGATAGAACGCGATCACGCTGACGCTGCGCGCCTCGGTGAGCAGGATGCCCCAGCTGGTTATCGGTGCCCTCAGGCCGAGGCCGAGGAAGCTCAGTGCCGTCTCGCCCAGGATCATGCCGGGTATGGAGATCGTCGCCGTCGCGATCAGATGCGACATGAAGCCGGGAATGAGATGCCGCCGGATAATGCGGCTGCTTCTGGCGCCCATCAATTGCGCGGCCAGGACGTAATCCTCCTCGCGCAAGGCTAGAAGCTTCGAACGCACGGCCCGCGCCAGTCCGGTCCAGTCGAGCAGCCCGAGGATGACGGTGATGCCGAAATAGATCAGGATCGGACTCCAGGTTATCGGCATGATCGCCGCCAGAGCCAGCCATAGCGGAATGCTGGGGATCGATTGCAGAACTTCGATTATCCGTTGGACGATCAGGTCGAAGATACCGCCGTGATAGCCGGCCAGTCCGCCGATGACAATGCCGAGCAGGAAGCTGAAACTGATGCCGACGAGGCCGATTGTCAGTGAAATGCGTGCGCCATAGATGATGCGCGAGAGCACATCGCGCCCCAGCCTGTCAGTGCCGGCCAGAAAGAGCTGGCCGTTTTCGGCGGGGCAGACAAAATGCCTGTCACCTTCGATCAGGCCCCAGAACCGATACTTGTCGCCCTTGCAGAAGAAACGGATCCGCTGAACATCATCCTGTTTCTCGATGTAGTTCCGCTTGAGCGTGTCCATGTCCAGCGTCATCTGGCGGCCATAGACGAACGGCCCGACGAACTGGCCGTCGTGGAACAGGTGCACCCGCTGCGGCGGCGAATAGATGTAGTCCATGTTGCGCGTGTGCAGATCGTAGGGCGCCAGGAACTCGCAGATCAGTATCCCGAAATAAAGCGCTGCCAGGAATATGCCGGATACAAGGGCAAGCCGGTGCCGACGGAATTTCCACCACATCAGCCGCAACTGCGACGCCTGAAAGACCTTCTCCTGCTCCGGCGTCATCGCCTCGACGGACTGCAGGTCAAAGGGCTCGATGGAAACGTAGTGTTGCAGTGGGGCACCCGGAGCGGGCAGCGGCGATGGCGTGTTCATTTGGTGCTGCCGCCTTGCAAACGAATTCGCGGATCAAGTAACGCCAGCGCCAGGTCGGAAATCAGGACGCCGATGACCGTCAGGAAGGCGAGGAACATCAGAAACGACCCCGCCAGATACATGTCCTGGCTTTGCAGCGCCTTGATCAGCATCGGCCCGGTCGTTTCCAAAGACAGCACGATCGCCGTGATTTCGGCGCCGGAGATGATGGCCGGCAGGATAGAGCCGATGTCTGAAATGAAGAAATTGAGCGCCATGCGCAGCGGATATTTGACCAGCGCCTTGAAGGGATGAAGGCCTTTGGCGCGCGCGGTCACGACATATTGCTTATGTAGCTCATCGAGCAGATTGGCGCGCAGCCGTCGGATCATGCTTGCCGTGCCCCCGGTGCCGATGATCAAGACCGGGATCCAGAGATGGGCGAGGATCGACTTCGCCTTGGCCCAGCTCATCGGCTCGCCGAGATATTGCTGATCCATGAGATGGCCGATGGACGTGCCGAACCAGATGTTGGCGAAATACATCAGGATCAGCGCCAGCATGAAGTTCGGAATGGCAAGGCCGAGAAGGCCGAAGAAAGTCAGGCCGTAGTCGCCCCAGCTGTATTGATGCGTGGCTGAGTACATGCCGATCGGAAAGGCGATGAGCCAGGTGAAGATGATCGTGACGAAGGAAACCAGCACCGTCAGCCACATTCGGTCCCCGACGACATCGCGAACCGGCAGCTCATATTCGAAGGAATAGCCGAAATCGCCGTGCAGCATCCCGCCGACCCAGTAGAAGTAGCGAATGACCGGTGGCTTGTCGAAACCATATTCCTTGCGCATCATCTCGATGCGATCGGAATCCACCGCTTCGCCCTGGGCCCGAAGCTCGGCAACATAGCTGTCGAAATAGTCGCCTGGGGGAAGTTCGATGATCGTGAACACCAGTGCCGATATGACCAGCAGCGTTGGAACCATCACGGCGATGCGCCAGACAAAATATCGAAGCACGCTCAGGACTCTCCAAGCCAGAATGTATCCGGCATATAGACACCGAAATAGGCGGTCGGGTCGTAGCCGTAGAGCGCCTTGTCAGGCAAATTGCGCAGCCGTGAGGACGCCAGGATCGGCTGATGCGTTCCGTTCACCGTGCCGATCGAAAACACCTGATCGGTATAGATCGACAGCATTGAATTCCAGATCTCGGCGCGCTCCGTGGCTTCGGTCGATGCGTTCCAGCGCTTGAGTAAAGCCATCAATTCGACCACAGGCGGAAGATCGGGCGCTTCGCCGACCTTGCCACGAGACAAGTAGTGAGCACCCCAGAGCGGCCATTGCAGCTGGTCGTCGACGGTGGGGGCCAATTGGTACGGGTTCATGTCGGCGGTCGGTACGCCATTGTCGATGCCCGACCACATCGACATCATGATCTGGCCGCCAAGCGCGCGGCTGCGGAAGATGTCACGCTGCGAAGTCCGGATGAACAGGGCGATGCCGATCTTGCGCCAGTGATCGGTGATGAGTTCGAGTGCGTCGGTTTCCAGCGTGCTTTCGCCGGCCGTTTCAACTACGAGCTGCGCCGAGCGTCCGTCGGGAAGTATCCGCAGGCCGTCATCGTCACGCGCCTGAAGCCCGACCTCGTCGAGCAGGGCATTGGCCTGGTCGGGATCATGGGCGACCCAGGCTTTCGCGAATTCCGGCCGGTAGAGCGGGCTCTCCGCCAGGACCGTATCGGCACTTTCCTGCGCCAATCCGTAGAACACAGCCAAATTGATCTCGCGCCTGTCCACAGCGAGCGACAGTGCGCGGCGCACGCGCACGTCACGAAAAAGGCCACGCCACACCTGGTCGGCACAATTCAGATTGGGCAGCAGCGCCAGCCGCGAACCCTGTGTGCGTTTCCAGAGATGCATCTTCACCGGGTAGCGCTTCTCCGCATCCTTCAGGAAGGAGTAATCGCTGAAATCGATTCCCATGGCTTGCAGGTCGCTCTCGCCCGCACCGGTCTTGGCGGAAATGATCGCCGACGAGCTGACATTCATGACAATCCGGTCGACATAGGGCAGTTGCCGGCCATTCTCGTCTATTCGATGAAAGAACGGGTTCCGCTCGAAGACGAACTGCTCAGCCGGCGGCTTGGTCCGGTTCTGCCAGGGATCGAGCGTCGGCAGTTCCGGGTTCTCCGGGCGATACTGCCGCGACATGCGGATGTGCAAGAGCGTCCATTTCTGGGCCCGGTTCTCCTTCATTAGGCCGGCGAGCCGGAATGGATCCTGGTATTTCTTGTGGAACTGCTTGAGATAGGCGGCCGGCAGAACAAGCGATAGGGGCGAAGCAGCGGCGAGCTTGGGCAGGAAGTCGGGATTGGGCGCATCCCAACTATAGCGGACCGTCAATGGATCGACGATCTCGAAGCGTGGCGGCTTGCCGTCTGCCATCAGGGCCGGGGCGAGCCCGCCTTGCGAAAGCTCATCGTTCAGCCAGACATCTTCCCAGCAATAGCGAAAATCCTCCGACGTCAGCAGGCTACCGTCAGACCATTTATGTCCTTCTCGTATCTTGAAAGTGAAGACACGATCATCCGCTACATCGAAACTTTCGAGAATGTCGGCTTGCAAGTTAAGCTTTTCGTCGTAGCCGACCAGGCGAGCGTACCCGTAGATCGTCATCATCCGGATATCTTTCTGGCTGCCGATGATCGTGCGCAGCGTGCCGCCATACTGGCCGGGCTGCCGGCCCATCGCAGCGAGATTCAACGCGCGCGGGCGCTTGGGCAGGCGTTCGGCGAGCGCCGGCAGCGCCCTGGCCGTCAGCTGCGGCTGAAGAAATTCCGGCTCCAGATCGCCGGCGCGCAACGTGCCCGGCAGAAATGCCGAAGCCATGAGTCCAAGGACGGTGCGCCGGCTGATCAATGGCGTAGCTCGCTGACATCGGCCGAACGTCGGGCCAGCACCAAGTGGCCGCCGCCAAGATCGAGCGGCGACAGCATATCTTCGTCGCCCTCGTCGTGGAATTGCGGTCCCCATGCGCTGGTGTCGGAAGCGCCGCTGAGCTTCAGCGTCTTGAAATCCATCGGCCTGTCGAGATCGGGGAAAGGTACTGCGGCGACCAGTGAGCGCGTGTAGGGGTGGATAGGTTTCCTAAGCAGAATTTCGCGCGGCGCGAGCTCGACGATACGCCCGCCGCACATCACCGCGATGCGGTCTGCCATGTAGTCCACCACCGCCAGATTGTGGGAAATGAACAGGTAGGTCAGGCCCAGTTCCTTCTGCAGGTCCTTCAGAAGGTTCAGGATCTGCGCCTGGACAGAGACGTCGAGTGCCGAAACCGGCTCGTCGCAGATCAGGAGTTCAGGCCCCAGCGCCAACGCGCGCGCGATGCCGATACGCTGACGCTGCCCGCCGGAGAAACTGTGCGGATAACGCTTTATGAAGCGCGGGTCGAGCCCGATTGCCTCCATCAGGCTCTTGACCGTGGCGAGTCGGGACGCGGCATTGCCACGTCGATGAATTTCCAGCGGCTCGCTCAAAATGTTCTCCACCGTCATGCGAGGTGAAAGCGACGAAACCGGATCCTGGAAGACCATCTGGATTTTCGCGCGCAGCATGCGCAGGGCGTCTCCCTCGGCTTCCAAGACGTCGATCGGACCATCGCGGCCGTTGAAGATCACGGAGCCGCCGCTAGGGGTGACAGCCCGCATGAGGATCTTGCTGACGGTGGTTTTGCCGGATCCGCTTTCGCCGACAAGACCCAGGCACTCACCCCGCCTGATATCGAAGCTCACGCCGTCCACGGCGCGAACAGAGGTTTGATGATCTCCGCCAAACCATCCGGACTTGCGGATCGTGAAGGTCTTTGTCAGATCGCTGACCGATAGCAGGAGGTCGTTCGGCCCCTTCGATGCCGGCGCCGTCTGCTTGCCGAGCAGGTTCCCGACATTCACCGGCACCTCGCGGAGCGCCTTTAGCCTTTCGCCGGGCTTCAGGTCGAAATGCGGAACGGCTGCCATCAGGCCCTTCAGGTAAGGGTGGCCCGGCCGGCGGAATATCGCCTCCACAGGTCCCGCTTCCATGATCTCGCCATGGTACATGACCACCACCTCGTCGGCGACATTGGCGACTACGCCAAGGTCGTGCGTGATCAGCAGCATCGCCATGTTCAGCTTCGTCTGAAGCTCGCGCAGCAATTGCAGGATTTGCGCCTGGATGGTGACGTCCAACGCCGTCGTCGGCTCGTCGGCGATCAACAGGGCGGGCCGGCAGATAAGTGCCATGGCGATCATGGCGCGTTGACGCAATCCTCCCGAAAGTTCAAAGGGATACATGTCATAAGCGCGCTTGGGGTTGGGAAAGCCGACAAGTCCGAGCATTTCCTCGGTGCGCGCCTTGCACTCCACCCGAGCCATGGGCGTATGAATCTGCAGGGATTCGCTGACCTGATTGCCGATCGTATGCAGCGGCGACAGTGATGTCATCGGCTCCTGAAATATCTTGCCGATGCGGCTGCCTCTCAACGCCCGGATTTCGGATCCGTCACGCGGCATCTGCAGGATATCCTGCGTCGTGCCGGGCTTTTCAGGATCGGAAAACAGGATACGACCGCGAACATGGGCTGTGTTCGGCAAAATGCCCATCACCGCCTGGCTGAGAACCGATTTTCCGGAACCGGACTCGCCCACAAGCGCGGTAACCTTGCCGGGCAGGACGCGAAGATTTGCACGCCTGACGGCATGCAACGGTCCCCCTATAACGGCAAAAGAGATGCCAACATCCTCGATCCGCAGCAGATCAACGCCCAAATTCATTCTCACACCAGCCCCCACTCTGGCACGTCCAGAAGGCGAGACTAACGCATTGCCAGCCTAGAGCAACTTGGATTCGAACAGTCGCCAGTTCCCTGACGGAACCGGCGACCGGACTGCATACCAAACGCGTTCGGATCAGATCGTGGCGGTTACTGGAGCTTCCTCGGGTCGCCCGCGGATGGCCGCGCGGCATTGCGATGAAGCAGCATGACCTGCTCGGCGTCGGATATTCGGTCGTAAATCGGCTCCAGCGCACCGTCTTCGTCGAGTGCGAGAGCACCCGACAAATCGGGTGAAAGCACCGTTAGCTTCTGCCTGATGCCCGCCAGTTCCTCCATGCCGAGCGCCAGCCAGTTGTTGGCGCCGCAATAGCTGGCGAAGTCTTTGCTGGCAAGAACGCTGTGCGGATATTTCTTGGTCAGGGTCTGGAGGCGCTGGACCTCATTTACAGCCGAGCCGAAGACAGAGAATGTGAGCCGGTCGGTAAGCCCGACATTGCCGAACATCACATTGCCGACATGCAGGCCGATACCATAGTTTATGTCGCTCAATCCCTGCTGCTTTCTGCGCAGATTGAGATCCATCATGCGCGCGGTGGCCTTGTGCGCTGCTGCAAGAGCAGCCTGGCAGGCGATCTCGGACTGCGAACGGTGCCTTGCGCAAGGGTAGACGGCAATGAAGCCATCACCTATGAAACTCATGATCTGCCCGCCCTTGCGATTGAAAGGTGCAGCAGCAGCGTCGAAAAACTGGTTCAGCGTATCGATATAGACTTCGCGGCCGGCGGTTTCGGCAAGTCTTGACGACCCGCGCATATCGCCCATGACCAGTGCCGCCCGGATTGTATCACCCTCGCCGCGCTTGATCTGGCCGTCGAGCACGCGCCTGCCGGCGTCGCCGCCGAGATAAGTGGTCATCATATTGTCGGCAAGCTTGGTGAGCACCGCCATCTTGGTTGCGATAGCGAGATGGTTCTGGAGGCGCAGCAGCGCCGAAATCATGCTGTCGCTGAAGCCTGCAGCACTGTCGGTGGACCAAGACCCGATCATGCCCTGACTGGTGTTGCCGCTGAAGGGATGGACGAAAGCCATGTAATCGGTGACGCCCATAAGCTTGAGGTCGTCGAAAATAGGAAATTCCGACGGCACCGACGGGTCGAGCCGGCGCCGCAGATGGTCGAGCTTGTGGCTGAGCAGATGGTAGTATGGGCTGGTCAGGAATCTGTCAGAATGAACGCCGTTCTCCTTGCGGAAGCCTTCCACTTCCAGGCCCTGGCCGCGGAGCCAGGTGAAGCCGAGCGCGTCATAAAGCGGATGAAGCATCGAAAAGCTCAAATGCACCCGCTTCAACGGCAGGCCGGCAGCAGCAAGCCGTTCACAAAAGCCCCTTACCAATGTTTCCAGGTCGTCGCCCGCCAACGCCGATTGGGTCAGCCAATCGGCAACCTTATCCATGAGAATGGCAGAAATTTCTGCTTGCGCTGTGCTCATGCTCTCTCGAAATCTCCTTGATCCGCCACAAATTCGCCGGCTCGAACGCCGTCAGGCCTTCACCACCGTCTCTCGGGCTAGCCCGAGGCGGCCAAAAACATTGCGCGTGTCGACGATCAGTCGAGCGTGATCCGCGATCGCCTGATAGTTGATCGCGTCGTGGTCGGTTGCAACGACGACAGCGTCGAAATCCTTCAAGGCCACCTCGGTCAATTCGACCGAGCGACGCCCCTTGATCGCCATATGCTCTCGTGTGGCCGGGATTTCGGTAACATGCGGATCGTGGAATTCTGCCTTGCCGCCCCATTCCTCGATGAGTTCAATGAGCCGCAATGAGGGGCTTTCGCGGATGTCGGGCACATTCTTCTTATAGGCGAGCCCGATGATGAGAATACGCGAGCGGCTGAGCGCCTTGCCGCAGCGCCGGTCCAGCGCCTTCGCCAGTTCATCGACGACATGACGCGGCATGGCCGTGTTGATCTCTGCCGCCAGCTCGATGAAGCGGGTCGGCAGTTCGTATTCGCGCGCCTTCCACGTCAGGTAGAAGGGATCGATCGGAACGCAGTGCCCGCCAAGTCCGGGGCCAGGATAGAAAGGCATGTAGCCGAAGGGCTTGGTCTTTGCCGCCTCGATCACCTCCCAGATGTCGATTCCCATCGCACCGAGCACGACCTTCAACTCGTTGACGAGGGCTATGTTGACCGAGCGGAAGATGTTTTCCGTCAGCTTGACCGCCTCGGCGGTCGCCGTGGTGGAAACCGGAACGACGGTCTTGACCACGCCCTGGTAAAAAGCCTGCACGAGCGTCGCCGCTTCAATGCCGTCCCCTGCCACGACCTTGGGGATCGTCGCGACTTCAAAGCTGCGGTTGCCGGGATCCTCGCGTTCGGGCGAAAAGCCGAGGAAGAAGTCTGTCCTCGACCGCAAGCCGGTTTTTTCCAGGATGGGCTTGATCACGTCGTCGGTGGTGCCGGGATAGGTGGTCGATTCCAGCACGATCAGCTGGCCGAGACGCAGATGCTTCGCGATGGTGCCTGCGGTGTTCCTGACAAAGGAGAGATCCGGCTCGCGGTGTTTCGTCAGCGGTGTCGGAACGCAGATGATGATGACATCGCAGACGGCCAGTTCGGCAAAATCCGCAGTGGCGCGGAACCGTCCGCTCGCCACCTGGCCGGCAAGGGCTGTCGGAGTCACCGCCTCGATATAGGATTGGCCGCTGTTCAGGCTCTCGACCTTCTGGGCTTCGATGTCGAAGCCGGAAACCGGGAAGCCGGCGCGTGCGATCGCAACCGCCAGCGGCAGCCCGACATAGCCCAGTCCGATCACGCCGACTTGCGCGGCACGCGTCGAAATCCGGTTCAGAAGACGGTCATATGTCGATCGTGAGGCGTCCAACAATCTGCTTCCCGTCAATTCGGACAGGCCGTCCGCTTCCATGGTGAGGCTCACCGGTCCCAAGAGCCCCGAGGCATATTGCGGAAAATCGATGTCCGCAAGCCGTCAGACCGGCACCTTCGCCTTCAGGCTTGCGGCAGCCATCGCATAGCCGCCGGCGGCGCCATCGATGAAGTGAACGTGATCGCGCTGCAGCGGCGATGCGACGAGGCATGTCATCAAGGCCGATTTCTGGCGGTGCAGGCCATAGTTGCAGATGCCCGCCTCTTCCGCCTGTTTCAGCCGGTTCTCGATCCGTTGCAACACATCCGCGTCAACGTCGATGGTCATCTTCAAGCCATCGTCGAACTTCCGGAAATCCGAATTGCTGGCCACTTCGCGTTTGTAGATCTTCGGATCGAATCTGCCGATCGTCCAGCCAAATCTATCCGCAACAGCCGTAAGCGTCATCAGGAACACTATCCACAGCTTCGACAGCCACCGCCGTCCTGCCGGCGCCGTGGCACGCGCCTCGATATCGAGGCCGGCGGGCAGCACACTGTAGTCCGGCCCGTTCACCGGCACCGGGTGGCCATCGCGTTCCTGCCTGCCGGCAAGCGCGATGATGTCGGAAACCAGAGACTGAAAACCGCGCAAATCGCGCGACGCCCCCGGTATGGCTATGATCGAGACGATTTCGCCGTGCCGGGCTTCGATCGGGTTCCAGCGGCACGAGAGGCCGGTCAGGTCCGGCCGCGCGCCGGCCGGCGCAGGATCGACGCGGTAGCGCCCCGCTTTCATCTCGGCTTCCGCCCAACTGCCGCCACCTCCGGCGAACATGGCATAGAAGACCGCATCGGAGGCCTGGAACCTCGCCACGCGAACGTCGAGGCCTTGCGCTCTTATATCCTTTATCGGCACGATTGCGGCACGCAAGGTCAGATCCAGTTCGTCCGCCACCCATCTCTGGACAGCCGCCAACGCGTTGCGGGTGATCTCCAGCGCCGAGCCGGGAAACGCCACGAGCGCGCCGTCGCCGCCGAAGACAAAGGGAAGATCTTGCCTACCCAGCGCATTGAGCAACGCCGAAATGACGCTGGCGCCGGCCATATTGACGGTTTTATAGCGCCCCGCCTCGATCGCCCTGGTCGAGCCGACGATGTCGGCGGTGGCCAGCGCCCAGCTATCGGGGAGCGGCTGATAGTTATCGATATCGGCAACGCTTTCGAACTTTGCGAAGACCGGCAAAGAAGCGACAAACGGGTCGGACGCGGCAGCTGTTTCCATGAGCATCAGATAGCACATTCCAGTGCTTGAAGGTGAAGTCGTTCATGCTTCGAAATTGACTTGCGCAGGCTTTCCGATGATAGGGTCCGGCGATGCGAATTGCCTTCTACGCGCCGCTGAAGTCGCCCAATCATCCCGTTGCCTCCGGCGACCGCCAGATGGCACGGATGCTGGTCAAGGCGCTGGAGCATGGAGGGCATAGCGTCGAACTGGCATCCGAAACGCGCTTCTATCTACGCGAACCGGATTCGAAAAGTTTCGATGCGCTCAAGATCGAGGCCCGGGAGGAAGCCACGCGGCTGGCAAGGCTTTGGGATCGTGACGGCAAGCCCGATCTGTGGTTCACCTATCATCCCTATTACAAGGCGCCCGACCCGATCGGGCCCGAACTGGCGTTGGCCTTTGGTGTCCCCTATGTGACAGCGGAAGCCTCCTATTCGAGGCGGCGCAACATCGGCTTGTGGGCCGATACGCAAGCGTTGGTGGCGCGAGCCGTCGAACAGGCGGCGCTGAACATCTGCTTCACGCAAAGGGATCGTCAGGGACTGGCAGATGCGGTACCCGACGCCGCTTTCGGCATGCTTTCGCCCTTCATCGACACATCGGTATTCCGGGAAACGCCGGCACGGGGTTGCCCGACGCGCCTCGTTACCGTGGCCATGATGCGCCCGGGCGACAAAGTCGAAAGCTATCGCATGCTGGCGCAGGCGCTCGGTTCGATCGCTCACCTGCCCTGGACCATGTCGGTCGTCGGGGACGGACCTGCCCGCGAAGCGATCAGAGCGCAATTCGCCGGCTTGCCCGCCGACCGTATCGAATGGTTTGGCGCGATTGAGCCAGCCGCCGTGCCGGATGTCCTCTACAGTGGGGGAATTTACGTCTGGCCGGGTTTCGGCGAGGCCTATGGTGTTGCCTATCTTGAAGCACAGGCCGCGGGCCTTCCGGTTGTGGCTCAGGACATCGCCGGCGTGCCGGAGGTCGTGCGGGATGGCCAGGCCGGGTTTCTCACCCCGCCGGGCGATGTGGCGGCGTTCGCTTCTGCCATTGAAAGGCTTCTGGCCCGTAACGACGAAAGATCCATCATGGCCGCAGAAGCCAGACGTTTCATCCTCGAAGAACGTTCTCTCGGTGCTGCGGCGGCGCGTCTGGCCGAACTTCTTGCGACGATCCCGGTCTGATGACATCCGATCAAATCTGGCAACCCTTGGTGGAGGAACTGGCGAGCCGGCAACGGGCGGACCGTAAGGCAGAGTTCTGGCTGCGCGACGATGACGCCGTGGATCCGACGCCTGCGCTTGATCGGCTGCTCGACCTCACTGGCGAATTCGCGGTTCCGGTGACCCTGGCCGTCATTCCCGCCCTGACTGACGAGAAGCTTGTCGTTCGGCTTGACGAGGCGCCGCATGCCACGGTCGCCATCCATGGCTGGGCGCACCGAAATCATGCGCCTGAGGGCCAGAAGAAGCAGGAGCTCGGCGCGCATCGGCCACGCGAGGCGGTGCTCGATGATCTGGCTCGCGGGCTGGCGCACGTAACCGGCCTGCACGGCGCACGTGCCGTTCCGATGCTGGTGCCACCCTGGAACAGGATCGACGCCGGCTTGGTATCCGACCTTGGATCGTTAGGATTTACGGCACTGTCGGTCTATGGGCCGCCAAGGCCGGCTTCACTTGCGGTCATCAACAGCAATGTCGACATCATGGATTGGCATGACACGCGCGGCTGCCGCGATCACGGCCTATTGGTTCAGGCTATCATCGCGCAATTGCAGCATGCATTCGATGGCCGCGAACCGGTGGGCCTGCTCACCCACCATCTCGTACATGATCAATCGGCATGGCTCTTCCTCGAACGGCTGTTCACGGTCACCGCACAGAGTGAAGCCTGCGCATGGCTTCCGATCAGGACATTGATCGGGCGCAGCGCCGGTAGAGCAAATTCCAGGAAAAGTGTGAACGGTTTCCCCGGGAAAAGCGCGTAGCGCTTTCCCTTGGGAATTGCACCAGAACAAAGAGATAGAGGAAAATAGCTCAGCGCTTTTTGCGCAATGAGACTGGAAGTTTGAGCGTCTGGCCATCTCGTGCGGCAAAAGCGCCGGTAAACCTGTCCTTGGCCAGTTTCTGGATCTTGTCCAGTTCCTTGTCGGTGCGTGTCGGATCGTGATGAAACAGCGCAAGCTTCCGCGCGCCGGCCGCCTCACAGAGCTTGACGCCCTGTTGCCATGTCGAGTGCCCGTAACCGCGGCGGCGTTCCATTTCCTCCTCGGTGTAGGTGCAATCGTAAATGACGAGGTCAGCATCTTCGATCAGGCCGAGCACCGCCTGATCGAGTTTGTCCGGCTCGTGCTCAGTGTCTGTGATCACCGCCACGACGCGGCCGCCCCATTCGACCCGGTAGCCTATGCAGCCGCCCGGATGCATAAGACTGCCGGTTCGGACCACCACCCCTTCGTGCGGGCGAAGCACGTCTCCGGATACGAAATCGCGATAGTCGAGGCTTGCCTTGCAGGCCTCCAGTTTCACCGGAAACCACGGCGGCCGCATGAATTCATCGACCATCTGCCGGGTCGTCATGTGTCCTGCAAGATGCCCGGACCAAAGCGTAACCTTGGCGCCCCGGTCATAGATCGGCGCAAAAGACGGCAGCCCGATGATGTGGTCGTAATGGCAATGAGTGAAAAGCAGGTCGAAATCGGTCACGCCCAACGCCTGAAGCGCCGCGCCGGCAGGCCGTAGGCCAGAGCCTGCGTCGAACAGAAGCGTATGCTTACCGCATCGCATCTCGACGCAGATTGAGTTGCCGCCATAGCGAGAGAATTCTGGCCCTGATACCGAAATGCTGCCGCGGACACCCCAAAACCTGACCAGGAAAACGTTGTCGTCCATGCTACCCCTTCGCCCATCATATCCAGACAACTGCTGCTAGGCGAGACAGGCTCTCTCCGGGTGACCTTCTCAGCGAGAGGACAGTGCCGTCACGACGGCGAGGATCGAGCGCACGTCCTTCGTTATTTGGCGCTTCGTGCGTCGATCAGATCCGCCGTCGTATGGCTTAGGCGATCGGCAAGAACCCGCAATATCTCGATGGTCATTTCCGGGAACTCCCTCATAAGCCTCAGGAAATGATCCTTGCGGATTCTCAGGGCTTCCAGCGGACTTGCCGCTCTGACGGTGGCAGTGCGGGAGCTGTTGCACAATATGGCGATCTCGCCGACGATCGAATTTGGCTCCAGTTCGGCAACTTTTATCGGTCCGCTGTCGGAATCGACAAGAATATCCGCCCTGCCTGAAAGGATGACATAGGCGGCGTCTCCCTCGTCGCCCTGCCGGAAAAGGATCTGGCCGGCGCTGTAGCTCACACGATCGGATGTGAACGCAAGCAGCTTGAGCTTTGTCGGCTCGATGGCAGAGAACAAGGGAACGCGTTGCAGCATTCCAACTTCATCCTTGAGCAGCATTGTCGCAAACCTTCCAAAATTCGCGTTTGCCAGACTAGAGCAACGGACGCCCAGATGGAATCAATTCTCTTTCCGGAACCGCGAGACAAACCACGCGAAAGGTGGCGGGCCCGATGTCGTGCACCGGCAGAATGATCCCATCTGAATGTCCGTTGCTCTATGACAACAGTTCCTTGAAGATACCGTTCCCTGCCAAAAGTGTCTCGTGTGATCCGTCTTCCGCCAATTGACCCGAGTCGAAGACGATAACGCGATCGAACATCATCGCCATTGCCGGATTCGTCACGACCCACACAATTGCCGGCGAATGGCCGTCGCGCCTGGCTTCCTCGAGCACATTTCGCAGCACCTTATCCTGCATGCGCTGGTCGAGCGCCGACAGCGGCCGGTTGAGAATGAGAAAATCGGGACGCTTGAGCAAGGCCCGGGCAACATCAAGCTTCTGTCGCTGTCCACCGGTGAGTCGCCTGCCCCCGGAGCCGACGTTGAAGTCCAGGCCGACATCCAGAAGTTCGCCATAAAGCCCCAGTTCGTCGAGAATGTCATAGACGATGGAGCGTATGCGGTCCGGCGCGTCGGGATGATTGTTGCCCACACGCCCGAACAGGACATTATCCATGACGGTGGCCGCGGCAATGTATTTGGCAGGATCATACCGTTCGACCGCATTGTGCAGCTCGGGCGGCAGGTCTTCATGGAACCGGTTGCGTGCAGCGACGATCTTGCTCATCAGCTCGTCGCTCAGCAGGCCGAAGCGGTGCCGGGGCTCGATATAGGCAAAGCTCAAGGTGACGATCATGGCGCGATCGTTCTCCGAAACCGCCTCGTAGGGACGGTTCTTGAGCCGTTGCAGCAAGGTTTCGTAGGCGGGTATCTCCTCCGCGCTCATGAAGGCGAGCTGCTGGAAGAACTGATGATCGGGCGGCAGGTCGGCAAACAGCTCGATCGCCTGTTTGGCGATCTCTAAGCCCATTTCGTAGAGCGTGCGGTCGAGGCCGGCTTGCCTCAGCACGGAAGCAAAATAGGGATTGGCCGCCAGGGCCCTGTCGGCCAGTTCGGGGCCGGCGGCAGCGCCGAAGAGCAGGTTTTGGCCGATCGTTGCTTCCTTATTGTAGGCGCCTGGTTCGAAAGGAACCACAAGTCCGCTCAGCCCCTCTTGTTCCAGCCGGCTCCGCAGCGCCGCACGCAGTTCGACGATCCGCCTGGCAAGCTCTGTGTGACGCGTGAGGTCGGCCGAAGAGCGCAAGCCAAGATCCAGAATGTCACGCGACAGAACAACCGCGTCGAGCACCCGGCGCACGGCTTCAAAGAGGTCGTGCGGGCCGGTAGCGCCAGCGGAAGCATAGTTGATCCAGTCGCTGTGGATATCAAGATCCGGATTGCCCGACCGGCGCGCCTCGTGAATGTTCCAGCGGTGCTGATCTGCCGCAGCACCGTCATAAGGCACCGATGTCAGAGGCGCATGCTTCAACCCGTAGAGCAGGTTGTCGCGGAGGCTTGCCTGGAACAGGAAAACATCCGACGAGGCATACGACATGCGCCGGCCGGTTACTGCTTCGGGGAGTTCAAGCAGGTCGTCGCTGCCCGAAGCGACCCTTCCGCTGTCCGGCCAGTTCAGCCGCGCGAAGGCTTCTGCAAGCGCCTCCGCTCCACCTGTTGCGGTACTGACCAGCGCCACCGTCTCACCCGGCTTGACCTGGAGGGAGATGCGGTTGAGAAGCATTGCACCGCCATCGTCTGCTATGGACAGATTGATCGCAGAGAGCGGCTTGGTCATCGGATCGGGATCGTCGATCGTCAATGCCCCGATTTTCGGCGCGATGAGACCTTCGACGGTGAACTGTTCAACGACCTGTTGATATTTGACCTGGACATCCTGCCGATCCTGATCCCAGTCGATCAGTTCCTTCATCGGTCCGGGCAGGTCCTTGTAGGCGCCGATCACGGCCACGAGCTGGCCGACGTCCAGCCGCCCCAGGATGACCAGATACCCGCCGATCATGTAGAACAGAAAGGGCGTGAGCTGCGCGAGAAAATTGTTGAGGAACTTCACCATGAATTTCCATTGGTAAAGATCGAAGCGGATCTTGAAGATGAGCCCGAGCCGGGCAGCTATGTCGGCGCGCTCGTAGTTTGATGTATCGTGGACGTGAACCGCGCCGATGCCGTCGACGATTTCGCCAACCCGGCCCGAAAGCGCGCGCGCCGTCAACTGCCGTTGGCGCCCGAGCACGATCAGCCGCCGCCGCATTCGCGGGATGAGCACGATCTGGATCGCCACGATCACGACCGCTATCATTCCGAGCCAGACGTTCTGGATCATGATGAACAGCATGGCCGTCAGCGCCTGGCCGCCGAGCAGTACCGGCTGCAGGAAGGCGTCGCCGATGAAGCCGCCCAGCGGCTCCACCTCGTCCTTCACCATGGTCGCCACTTCGGCGGATTTGACTCGCTTGAAGTAAACCGGCGGAAAACGCAGCACGCGGTCGACCAGATCGAAGCGGATACGCCGCAGCATGCGTTCGCCGAGGCGGCCCTTGTAGGTGTTGATGTAGAATTTGAACAGGCCGTTGATGACGACTAGCAAGAGGAACACAAGGCTCAGGGCAAACAAGGTCTCCTTGCGGTCGAGCTGAAAACCGGAGAAGAACTGGACCTCTCCAATGAACGGCAGGTTATAGTGTAGCCTCATGAATGGCTGGGTTGCGCCCGGTTGCTCGAAGCCCCTGCCTTGGATCGGGCCGTTGACGATCAGCTTCGGCAGGTCGAAGGACATGAAATACGGGATCATCGAAAGCACGACGATCATCAATATCCAGAGCTGCTGCTTCTTGGTGTGCGTCCAGATATAGCGGGCTAGGCTGGCTTCCATATGCGACTGTGGACCCTTCAGTTGGAAGGACGCAGGATGTAAAAGCACCTGCTGGCGAATGGCGTATCGGCAATTTCTTCGTCGCCAACGACAGGCTCGAAGCTGCTGTGCACGGACATGGTCCTGCGGTCAACGATGCAGGGAACCTGCGAGGCGGCGCGATCCAGTTCCGGCGCATGGTCGATGGCAACGACATGGGCATTGTTGATCGGCGAAGAAAGCAGCTGGCCAAGCGGTCCGCGGCTTTCGTAAGGCTTTGGCGAACAGCCGAACAGCACGAGGCCGCAGCTGCGCGGCTGGTGCTGGCGGATGGACGCCGATGATCCGGACAGATGCAACAGGCTCTCTCCGGCACCGGGCAATAGCCAAGCGGCTTGCAGCATGATCACGTCCGCGGAATCAAACAATCTTGCGGGAGGCAAGATTGCGTTGTGTCGCCCAAAATCCCAACATACAAGACGAATTATGATGGATGTCACGCAACCACGCAATGCCATGGACTGGCACGAGCAAGCCTTGGACCTCACGCGGGGAATTGCTGCTTATGTCAACTGCCCTCTCGTGGCAGGCCTGGCGCGCGTCGTCGCCAAGCATCCGAAGGCCGATATCGCCAACGCCTTCAACCACAAGCAGGTCGCCTGCAAGATGTGGGCGCTCGACCGACTGTTCGAAAGCTGCGGCGGCCGGTTCGGGCGCATATGGGTTCTGGGTGGATGGTACGGCGTATTGCCGGCAATGCTTTTCAACGACGCCCGCTTCGACATCGCGGCGGTCGATAGCATCGACATCGATCCCGAAGTCGCGCCGGTCGCCCGGACCCTCAACCGGGAAGCCGGCGACCGGTTCCGGGCACTGACGGCAGATATGTACGCACTCGACTATGCGGCCGGGCGGCCCGACCTGATGGTCAATACGAGCTGCGAACACATAGCCGATCTGCGCGCCTGGCTTGCTCTGCTTCCGCCGGGCACGAATGTACTGCTGCAATCGAACGATTATTTCAGCGAGCCGACGCACATCAACTGCGTGGCTTCGCTTGCAGCCTTCGAGGAAATGGTGGCGCTACGGGAGGTGCGGTTCTCCGGCGAACTGCCGACAAAAAATTATACGCGCTTCATGCTGATTGGAACTGTTTGATGCATTTCGCCCAAAAGCGCGTAGCGGTTTTGGGACAACGACCCGCATAAAGACAGGACTTGAAGCGCGTCGCACGAATCTCACCAGACGCGACGCGTTAGAGCAATTCCAGGAACAGTGTGAAACGGTTTTCCGGGAAAAAGCGCGTAGCGCTTTCCCTTGGGAATTGCGTCAAAACAAAGAGATAGAGCGGTTCGGCGTTTTCGTGAACCGATGAACCGCTCTAGGTTCTTTCGTCTGTTTGATCATGAACTTTTCCGAAACCGGGCCCCACATTTAGGGACCATGTTCGATACCGCTCGCGCAGGATTTGCGCCGAGCGACGCGCGCCTTCCAGATCGAGACGATGCGCGGATGGCGTCGGTCCCCCAAGCGCCTGTTCGATCGCTTGCGCCAAACCTTCAGGCGTTAGGTGCTTTTCCATCAGCACCGTTGCAAGACCGAGTTCTTCGAGCATCAGGGCGCGAACCGTCTGTTCGGTTTCCCCGCCGGCTGCAAATGGAACGAGCAGGGAGCGACAACCCGCGCGCAGGAGATCGCAGACCGTGTTGTAACCCGCCTGCGAGACCGACAGGCGGGCGCCGGTCAGCAGGCTGGCGAAATCCTCGCGGAACCGGAAGATGGACAGGCCCGGCGTAGTATCGCGTGCGATCGCGTCAAACTCGTCTTTCGGCAGGTTTGGGCCGGTGATCAAACACCATTTCCAAACGTTGTTGGCCTTCCGCGCAGCTGCGATGGTAGAGCTGACAAGGCTCTTTCCGGCAGCCCCGCCGCCAACCGACACCAGAACGTCGAAGCGCTCGGAGGCCGCGGGCGATGGCGGCGCGGCAACGAGCCCTGTGTAGGTGACCTCGGCCCTGATCGCCCCAGCCAGTGGAAATGTCTTGTCGATGGTTGCGAAAGCCGGATCGCCGTGGACCATAACAAGATCGAAATGCCTGTTGATGAGATCGACCGTTTCCTCGTTTCGGCCCGCCTTGACGCGCTCCTGGAGGATATCCCGGACGGACGTCGCCAGCAGCGGTCTGGGCGACGTCGCGTCGATGGCCTCGATCAGCGGCAAGAGTTCGAAACGCATCTGCCGGCGTCCAAATGGAAACGCCTCGACAATGACGATATCAGGCCTGCAATGCCGGAATGCCTGCAGCAGCATCTCTGAACGCCATTTCTTGAAATCATCGTCGATCGGGTTGCCTTGCAGGTCGACAAGTCCCGAAAATCCTTCATCACCGGAGGTGACAGGTGGCAGGGTTACAGATTTTACTCCCAATCCCGGAAACCCGGCGATCGGCGCTCCGCCGGTCACGACGGTTACGTCAAACCCGTCATCGACCAGAGCCGCTGCAATGCGGCTGGCGCGCGCGAGATGGCCGATGCCGAGCAGGTGCTGGACATAGAAGAAAGCGCGCAGCCGCTTCATTCGGCGGCCCGCCACTCCCGCTCGAACAGTTCCTTGAGCTGTCCAATGCTTGCCATATGATCGAAATTGCCGCGCACGCGCCGCTCCGCGGCGTCGCCGAGGCGGTCGCGGAGCACGGGATCACGGATCAGGCGCTCCAGCGCCTGTGCCAGGGCAATCGGGTTTTCCGTCGGAACCAGCAACCCGGTTTCATCCGGCGATAAAAGCTCCGGCACGCCGGAAATATCGGTCGACACGCAGGCAAGTCGCTGGCTAGCCGCCTCCACCAGAACGTTCGGCAGACCGTCGCGGTCGCCATTTGCGGTGATCCTGCAAGCCAGGGCGAAGATGTCGGCGCGGCGGTAGTGCTCAAGCACTTCCTCCTGCGCAAGCGCGCCTTTCCAAGAGACTCGACCATCCAGGCCGAGCTTTTGCGCCAGCGCCTTGAACCGTTCCAGTTCCTCGCCGCCGCCGATATGCTCGAAACGCCACGCCAGATCGCCGGGCAACAGGGCAAGGGCCTGCAGCAACGTATCGTAACCTTTCTTTTCAACGGCGCGCCCGACACTCAGAACGACAACCGGTTCGTCCGGCGCCGAGCCGTCATGCTGCTTTCGCGCCTCGCCGAAACTGCCGAAGCGATCAAGGTCGAGCCCATGATAGCTCAGATGCACAGACGAGTTGCCGTTAGCGAGTTTTTTCAGACGGTCGAAGCCGGTTTTCGTGCAAGTGACCGTCCAGCGCGCCGAGGAAAGCTTGCCGGCCAGATCCCAGTCCGCCGAAGTCCAGATGTCCTTGGCATGGGCCGAGCAGGTCCAGGGCAGGCCACGAAGCTGACTGGCATAGCGCGTCACCGATGCCGGTGTGTGCGCGAAATGTGCATGCAGCCAGGCCGCGTCTTCTGGCCATTCGGCCGCCAGCACGAGCGCTTGTCCGAAGCGGCGCGCGCGATTGCGCGTAAAGTCGCGGGGCATATCGGCAGCCAGCGATCCGAGCGCGCGCCAGAAGCCCGGACGCAGCAGATAGGCAAACAGCGAGCGAAGCACGCGCAGCGGCTCTTCATGCAGATATTCCGGTAGATAATGGACGGGCGCTTTGATCTCGTCATGCACGGGGTGGCGTTTTTCGTCGGTCGGCCGCCTGAGCGCGACGAGTATCAGGTCGAACCCCGCACGCTCAAGACCGAGCAGTTCCTGCGCGATGAAGGTTTCGGACAGCCGCGGATAACCCTTCAGAACCACGACGATCTTGCGATGTTGCAACTCAGGTCATTCCTTCAATGACCGAAAGGTGATGGCCGGCCCGCCGGTCGAGCAGTTCCGCGACGATTTCGGAAATATGAGGCAGCCCCTCCAGCGTCAGATGCGGATTGCTCTGCGATGGGCGGGGCCGGTCCGGCAGCACCTTCAGTGCATCGGCAAACCGCCGGGAATCCTCGGCTTCTTCCGGCAAAAGCATCTCGATGAGGCCGAGTTCGGCTGCGCGCCGTGCGCGGATCAGTTGTTCCCGGCGGGGCTCGACGCGCGGCACGATCAGCGCCGGCTTGTCGAAAGACAGTATCTCGCAATAGGTGTTGTAGCCGCCCATCGCCACTACCGCCTTGGCGCCGGCAATCAGGTCTTCCATGCGGTTGTCGAACTCGATGATCTTGATGTAGGGGATCTTGGACCCCTTCTTGAGCAGCTTGTTGCGCTTGCGCGCCGGCATGTAAGGCCCAAGCACGATCAGGGCTCTATGCTGCAATTGCGGATCCTGCTGATAGGCATCGATGACGTCGTGGATCAGATCGGCGCCGTCACCGCCACCACCGGTAGTAACGAGGATATAGTCGCCCTCGGGCCGGTGGCCGGGCAACTCGTTCCGCTGCAGGCTCCGTTGCAGGAAACCGACGAACCTCATCTTTGCCCTGACAGCCGGGGGCACATCCAAGCCGGTCAACGGATCGTAGAAATCCGGCGGACCATAGGCCCAGACCTTGTCGTAGAAGACGCCTATCTTGCGCATAACGTCTCTGCGTGCCCACTCTGCTTCGAGCAGATGCGGCGCATCCATCACCTCGCGCAGGCCAAGCACCAGCGTGGTGCCCCGCGTCTTGAGGTAGGACAGCGTGTCCTCAATCTCACCGCGCAGGCCGAGCGGTTCCTTGTCGACGATGAAGATATCCGGCCGGAAGGTCTCAGCTGTATGGCGGATGATCGACTGGCGCATCCTTAGCGTCTCATGCAGATCGATGTCCTTTTCCAGCGAGGTGTATTCGCCGTTGCGCAGCTTGATGACGCTGGGGATCTTCACGAAGTCGACACGGGCGCGGTAGTCGAAGGCGCCAGCGATAGTCGCACCCGAAATGATAAGCACCTGAAGTCCGCGGAAATCCTCGACCAGCGAATGCGCGATAGTCCGGCAGCGCTGCAAATGGCCGAGCCCGAACGTGTCGTGGCTGTACATGAGAATTCGAGCGTTTTCTGCGTGCTGGGTCATTGTTGAACGTCTCTTAGAATTCTCGCCTTGAGGACCGTGAGCGACCCGCGGGATTCGAAACCATCCTCGCGGGTCTACCGACCTGTTCTGAAACATGAGGGCGCAATTTTCAATTCGTATTACAAAGAGGGTCCATATGCTGAAATCAGGAAGCTACGTCTGCTCGGCGGCTTGCTTGCCACGTAGGTCCAGAAGAACCTGCACCATTTCACTGGTATTGACCATCTCGGATTCTCGGCAGCCTTGACCGCTACGATCAACGTGGAAGCTCCAGAATGGAATAAGGTATGGGTTGGGTACTTCACTTCGAGCGTCTAAGCCAAGCTCCTAAACCATGATGTGCCTTGGCCGTGGGAAGCCGGAGCGTTGACGGAGTAGGGGACACGTTCGAACCGCCCAGATCTCGGCTTCTCAGACCAGAATCTGGGGGTCAGGAGTTCGACTCTTTTCGGGCGAGCCAATTGAACTCACTAGCTTTTTGGACGCCATGGACGACGCGGTGCCGGTTTGATTTTCGGAATTCAGCCGATTCTTCGGCCGGCGTTGAATGGTCGGCGGTTCCTGGCGCCAAGATCGCACACTGCGCTGTAGCGGCGCCGGACAATCTGCCGGCAGCAAAAATCCCGCCGCTGCGGTCGTGCGAAGTACGCTGTCGATAAAATTCAGGACTTTTGCGTGTCGATTTCGGACCAAGGTCCGTCTTGTAGAATACTGTATTTGAACAAAGCTAGGTAAGCCGACTTTCGGACTCGGAAGTCCTGACGTTTTTCATCTGGAACCCATCCTGACGGGAGGGCGACTCGAAGGAGGAATTATGAAAACGCGCACCTGTCTATTCGCAACTGTAGCCGCTCTTGCCCTTGTCGCGTCTCCGGTCCTCGCTGCTCCCGGCGGCAATGGCAATGGCAACGGCAATGGCGGCAGCAACGGCAACGGCGGAAACTCGGCCGGGGCCGGCTCGCAGGGACACGGAGCCGCCACTTCCGCCGCGGCCAAGGACAAGTCGACGACCGGAGTCGCTCATGCAGCGGCGGTCGTTGCGACGACACCGGCCTCACCGCAGGCCACGCTGGCCCTGCAGGCAGCGCTGGCAAGACAGGCCGCGAAAGACGCGGCAGACACTGCCGACGACACCTCGGACGAAACCGAATAGGGGCTCGAAACAGGCAACTTGTTGCGTTGAAAGCCGTGGTTCGCCGCGGCTTTTTTCTTTTCCTCTCCTGGCGTTCGAACTCTCTAGGCTTTTGATTTAAGTCGGCAGGTGAACGGCACCTCCAGAAAAGAGCTGCTCCACCGCGGCACTGAAGCTACGCTGAGGCCAGTGCCGCCGCATCGGCGTCGGATTCGATTGCATGCGAGGAGATCCCATGACCGGCTTTGTCGACCGCGAGCGCGCAACTGACCTGATGCAGCGCGCCGGCATCGAGGCGCTGGTGGTTTGCGAACCCGAGGCGTTCCAATATGCCACCGGCGCCTGGATCGGCCCGGCCGGCCTGTTCCGGCGGGCCGGCGCCGGTTTCGTCGTTATCCCGAAGCGAGGCGACCTGCCGATCGGCGTCGTGGTGGCGGATTTCCAGGCTGCCCAGCTCCGGGCGGCGATGGCCGGCGCCGTGGTGCGCACGCATCCGATCTGGATCGAATCGGCGTCGCTCGAGCCGGCGACGGCCGATCGGCCCGTGGCGCAGCGCATCGAGGCCGGCCTGGTTGGCCGCGAGCCCGGTTTTTCACGTCCGGCGACCTTCGAGCTTGCCCGCTCCGTCCGCGAGCTGAAAACGATCCTCGCAGAATTCGGGCTGGAGCGTGCGACGCTCGGCATCGAACTGGATTTTGTCTCGGCCAGCGATTTTGCCGCGATGCAGGCGATGTTGCCGGGCACTGCACTGGTCAACTGCTCGCCGGTTCTCGACAGGCTGCGGGCAATCAAATCGCAGAGCGAAATCGGCCTTCTGCAGCAGGGCATCGTCGTGTCGGAAGCCGGCCTGTCGCGGCTGCAGCGCCATGCGACGACCGGCATGCGTCAGTCGGAGCTGGTCGCGCTCTACCGGCAAGGCGTCGCGGATGCAGCCGCCGGGTCATCGCAGCAAATCTCGACAGCCGAATACGTCACGCTGGGCGCTCGCCCCAAAAGCGCCGATGCGGTCGCCGCCGCAGGCGATCCGCTGAAGGCCGACATGGTCTGCAGCGTGAACGGCTATGCCTCGGACATGTCGCGGAATTTCACCTTCGGGCCACCGTCGCCCGAACAGGCCGAATTACATGCGATAGCCGAACGCGCCTTCGCCGACGGGCTTGCCGCGCTTATGCCCGGAAAGCCGCTCGCCGCCGTGCATCGCGCCGCCAGCGAAAGCCTGGCGCGCCAGGGCCTGCGTTCCTATCGCCGCGGCCATTTCGGCCACAGCGTCGGCCATTCCGTATTTTCGGAGCAATGGCCGTTCATCTCGGCCGACAGCGATGTCGTGATCGAAGCCGGCATGGTGCTGGCATTCGAGATCCCGCTCTACATCGACGGTCTCGCCAGCTTCAATCTCGAGGACCAGTTCCTGATCACCGCCAACGGGCCATCGCCGATGAACCGCTTGCCGAGGGGTTTGGGGACCATCGGCTGACCGTCACCTCACTCCCGGCACGCCCTTGCGGAAATCCGACGGCGACATGCCGGCAAGCTTGCGGAATGACTTGTTGAAGGCGCTGAGCGAACCGAAGCCCGATTCCATGGCGACGCGCAGCACATTGGCATCCTGATGCATCAGCAGCGCCTGCGCGTAGCTGAGGCGCAGCAGATTCACATATTCGTTGAGCGTCATGCCGGTCGATTTCTTGAAGATGCTCATGGCGTATTTGGGATGGATGTCGGCCGCCGCGGCAATGTCGACGCAATCGATCTCGTAGAGGAAATTCTCGGCGATGAAGTCGCACATGCGCCCGACATTGCGCAGCGATTGCTGATCGAACGGACTGCCTATCTCCTGTTCGACCGGGGTTTCGGGCACCAGCCGGTAAGGCTCGAACCGCACCCGCTCCAGCCGCAGCAAAAGCTCGTTGACGGCATGCTCGGCTTTGACCGGGTCGCCGGAGCGGGCATAGCGGTTCCAGCGCTCGAAATTGTGGTCGTCCGACCGGTCGGTGGCGTCGGTCACCAGCGTCGCGCCGGTCATCAGCCTGTTGCGGACGTCGGCGGGCAAATGCAGCCGGAAGAAATGCACCAGCGGCAGATGCGCGCCGGCGTAGATGGCATCGTCGGAGGCTTCGTCCATCTGGTGCGGCAGGCCGCCCCAGAACAGGCACATGTCGCCCGCAGAGAGCGAAAGCCCGTGTCCGTCCATGCGGTAATGCACGGCGCCGCGCACGATGAAATTCACCTCGACCTGGGCGTGCCAATGCGGCTTGAGCATCACCAGGGGCTGGGTGTGGAACATCTGCAGCAGCAGCGGCAGGCCCTCCACGCTGCTGGCGCCGGGCTGGTAAAACGGCCTTTCCGGCATCTTACTTTCCGCTCATTTCTTATTCCCTTTGTCGCGGACAAGACGTCCCCGAGGCCTAGTCTAGCCACGCTCGCAAACAGAGAGCAACTGAAATGGGAGGATTTCAATGCGCATAAAATTGACCTGCGCCGCGCTCGCGCTTGCCTTGGGCTCCAGCCCGGCCTTTGCGCAGTCCGGTGAAATCACGATCTGGAGCTGGAATATCGCCGCTTCGTCGCTGAAGGCCACCATAGCGGGCTTCAACAAGCAGTATCCCGACATCAAGGTGACCGTCGAGGACCTCGGCAACCAGCCGACCTATGACAAGTCGATCGCCGGCTGTGCCGCCGGCGGCGAGGGGCTGCCGGACATCGTGACGATCGAGAACGGCGAAGCCGAAAACTACTGGAGCCAGTTCCCGGATTGCTTCGTCGACCTGCACACGCTCGGCTACACCGCGGAAGACCAGGCAAAATTCCCCGATTTCAAGCGCACCGAGCTCGAGGTTGACGACAAGGCCTATCGCGATGCCCTGGGATTCCGGCCCGGTGGCGATGTTCTACCGCCGCGACTTCTACGAGAAGGCCGGCGTCGATCCGTCCTCGATCAAGACCTGGGACGATTTCATCGCCGCCGCCAAGAAGATCCAGGCCGCCAATCCCGGCGTCACGATGACCAACGCCGATTTCAACGGCGATTCCGAATTTTTCCGCATGATTTCCAACGAGCAGGGCTGCGCCTACTTCTCCGCCGACGGTCAATCGATCACGGTCAACCAGCCCAAATGCGTCGATGCCATGACCAAGATCAAGGAGATGAAGGACGCCGGCATCATTTCCTCGGCCGACTGGAGCACCAAGATCACCAACAACACCGCCGGCAAGGTCGCCACGCAGATGTATGGCGGCTGGTATGAAGGCACCGTGCGCACCGAATCGCCCGATGGGGCAGGCAAATGGGGCGTCTATCTGATGCCGAGCCTGACCGCCGACGGTCCGCGCGCCGCCAATCTCGGCGGCTCCTCGCTCGCCATCACCTCGGTGTCGAAAAACAAGGAAGCCGCCTACGCCTATCTGAAATACACGCTTGCGACGAATGAAGGCCAGATCACCATGCTGAAAGGCTTCGGCCTGGTGCCGTCACTGATCTCGGCCCTCAACGACCCCTATGTCTCCGAAGGCCTGCCCTATTGGGGTGGCCAGGCCGTGTGGAAGGAGATCCTCGGCACCTTGCCCAAGGTCGTACCCAGCCGCGGCACGCCATTCCAGAGCGACGCCGAGATCATCATCCGCGCGGTGCAGACCAAATATCTGGCCGGCGGCTATCCCGACGCCAAGGCAGCGCTCGACGATGCCGCAAGCCAGATCGCCGCGGCGACCGGCCTGCCGGTCAAGTCGTGATCTAGACGAGACGGCTCCGGTGCGCGGCTCCCCTTCTCCCCTTGTGGGAGAAGGTGTCGCCGAAGGCGACGGATGAGGGGTGCTCCAGCTTGGCGCCGGCGGCACTCCGGCCATCACCCCTCAACCGTCTCGGCGCTACGCGCCGATCCACCTTCTCCCACAAGGGGAGAAGGCAAGAGACTTGAAAAGCAGAAAGGAGGAAAACGATGCGCTACCAGAACGCCACGGCGTATCGCTTCCTCGCGCCCTATCTGCTGATCTTTTCGATCTTCTGGCTGTGGCCGATCATCGATTCCTTCCTGATCTCGTTCCAGGCAACGCGCACCGTGCCGTGGCGGTTCGCGCCGACCTTCAACTGGGGCCGGCTGATCGGCGATCCGGCCTTCTTCAATGCCTTGAAGAACACATTGCTGATCCTTGTCATCCAGGTGCCGGTGATGATTTCGCTGGCGATTGTGATGGCAGTGCTTTTGAATTCGCCGCTGCTCAAGGCCCGTGGCCTGTTCCGCTTTGCCTTCTTCGCGCCGGTCGTGGTCGGCGAAGTCGCCTATTCGGCGGTTTTCCGGCTGATGTTCAATCTCGACTACGGCATCATCAACAAATTGCTAAACAGCATCGGCCTGCCCAGTGTCGACTGGTTTACCAACGTCACCCCGGCGATGGCGGTGATCATGATGGCGGTGACGTGGCGCTGGGCCGGCTACAACGCCATCATCCTGCTCGCCGGCCTGCAGTCGATTCCCGAGGATGTCTACGAGGCGGCGACCCTGGACCGGGTCAGCAAGGTCAAACAGTTCTTCTACATCACGCTGCCGCTGCTCAAGCCGATCATCGTGTTCTGCGCCGTGCTGTCGATCATCGGCACCATGCAGCTGTTCACCGAGCCCTTCCTGATCACCGAGCGCGGCGGGCCGGGCGGCGGCACCGAAACGCTCGGGCTGCTGCTTTACCGCCAAGGCTTCCGGTCGCTCAATTTCGGCTACGCTTCGGCCATCGCCTACACCATGGCCGGACTGGCGATCGCCATTTCGCTGGTGCAGATATGGTTGACGAGGGAACCGAAATGACCTCGCGCTCCCGAATCGGCCATTCACGGGTCAGCCGTTCCCAGGCCAGATTGGGCCGCAGCATCGCACTGCATCTGTTCCTGACGCCGCTGGCGCTGGTCTGGCTGTTTCCGCTGTGGATGATGGTGGTCTTTTCCACGATGCCCGACAACGGCATCTTCAGCCCCGACATCGAGCTTTTGCCGCACGGCAATTTCCTCGACAATGTCGGCAATCTGCAGCGCGGCACCAATTTCATCGGCGCCATCGGCATCTCCGTCTCGGTGGCGGTGACCTATACCTTCCTGTCGGTGATGCTGACCTCGATGGCCGGTTGGGCGCTGGCGCGTTACAACTTCTTCGGCAAAGGCATGGTCGTCGCCATCATCTTCGGCACCATCACGCTGCCCTATGCGGTCGTGCTGATCCCGCAATTCATCATGGTGGCGCGCGACTTCAAGCTCGCCAACACCTGGGTGGCGCTGATCGTACCGCCGCTGTTCAACTCGCTGGGCGTGCTGTTCATGCGGCAGAGTTTTTCGATGATGCCGCACGAGCTGTTCGACGCCGCCAAGGTCGAGGGCGTCAAGGAATGGCGGATATTCCTGTTTGTCGCACTGCCTCTGGCGCGGCCGATGCTGGCGGCGCTCGCCATCATCCTCTTCCTTGCCTCCTGGAACAATTATCTCTGGCCGCTGCTGATCAATTCCAAGCCGGGCGCAATGACCGCGCCCGTGGCGCTCGGCACGCTGATCGGTCTCACCAAGGTGTCCTGGGGCGGCATCATGGCGGGCGCGGTGATGCTGACAGCGCCAATGCTCGTCGTGTTCGTGCTTCTGCAGCGCCATTTCGTTGCCGGCATCGCCGCCGGCGCCATCAAGTAAGGATCAGCATGGCGGCAGTCACACTCAAAAACGTCATCAAGCGCTTCGGCGTCTTCGAGATCGTCCACGGTGCCAATATCGATATTGATGACGGCGAATTCGTCGTCTTCGTCGGCCCTTCCGGCTGCGGCAAGTCCACGCTGCTCCGGATGATCGCCGGGCTCGAGGACATCAGCGACGGCGAGATCGCCATTGGCGGCAAAGTGGTGAACGACGTCGAGGCGGCCGATCGCGGCATCGCCATGGTGTTCCAGTCCTACGCGCTCTATCCGCACATGACGGTCGAGCAAAATCTGAGCTTCGGCCTGAGAATGACCGGCAACCCCAAGGCAGATACCGAGCGGCGGGTGAAGCGGGCCTCCGAAATCCTGCGCATCGCCGAGCTGATGAAGCGGCGGCCGCGGCAATTGTCGGGCGGCCAGCGCCAGCGCGTCGCCATCGGCCGTGCCATCGTGCGCGAGCCGCAAGTGTTCCTGTTCGACGAACCGCTCAGCAATCTCGACGCCGAGCTCAGGGTGCAGATGCGCGTCGAGATATCGCGCCTTCATAAGGAGCTTGGCGTTACCATGGTCTATGTGACGCACGACCAGACCGAGGCGATGACGCTGGCCGACAGGATCGTCGTGCTCAACGCCGGCAATATCGAACAGATCGGCGCGCCGCTCGATCTCTACGACGACCCCGCCAACCGCTTCGTTGCCGGCTTCGTCGGTTCGCCGAAGATGAATTTCCTGGCGGCGAAAATGGTCGGCGCCGACAATGGCGCTGCGGTCGTCGAACTCGTCAATCATCGCGGCGCGCGACTGCGGAAGCCGCTTTCGGATGCGCCGCCTGCGATAGGCGGCGATGTCGTGCTTGGCGTGCGGCCGGAGCATTTCTTCGACGCCGGCCAGGGCGATTGCGACCTTACCCTCAAGGCCGACGTCGCCGAGCACTTGGGATCGGTGAGCTATGTCTATGCCAATTCCGGAACCGGGGGCGGGCGCGAGGAACTGATCATCGAGCGCGAGGCCTCGCGGCATCGCGCCAATGGCGACGACCTGGTGGTGTCGATCAAGGCCGACCGCTCGCTTCTCTTCGACGCCGCCGGCGCACGCATTCGCTAACCCATCTTTCTTATGTCCGATCGCGATTGCTCGCGGCCACCCCACGGAGATTTGACATGACGTCCAAACCAGAAAAAGTTCGCTGGGGCATTCTCGGGCCCGGCAACATCGCCAAGGCCTTTGCCGGCGGCGTCGCCCATTCGCGCACCGGCACTTTGGTCGCCTTAGGGGCGCGCAATCCCGGCAAGGCAGGGCTCACCGAGGCTTTCCCCGGCGCCCGCATCCTCGACGGCTACGAGGCTTTGCTTGGCGATCCGGACGTCGATGCGATCTATATTTCGACGCCGCATCCGAGCCATGCCGAATGGGCGATCAAGGCAGCCGAGGCCGGAAAGCATGTGCTTTGCGAAAAGCCGCTTGGCCTGACCGCCTTCGAAGCCGACGCCATGATCCATGCCGCGCGCAAGGCCGGCACCTTTCTCGGCGAAGCCTTCATGTACCGGCTGCATCCGCAGACGGCCAAGCTGGTCGAGTTGGTCAGGGCCGGCGCGATCGGCGACATCAAGATGATCAAATCCAGTTTCGGCTTCGCCATGCCGGGCTTCATGCCGGAGCACCGGCTTTACGCCAAGGATCTCGCCGGCGGCGGCATTCTCGATGTCGGCGGCTATCCCGTCTCGATGGCGCGGCTGATTGCCGGCGCCGCGGCGGGAAAGCCCTTCGCCGAGCCGGACAAAGTGGTCGGCGCTGCGCATCTCGGCCAATCCGGCGTCGACGAATGGGCGTCGGCGCTGTTGCATTTTCCGGGCGGCATCGTCGCGGAAGTCTCCTGCAGCATCTCGCTCGCGCAGGACAATGTCTTGCGCGTTCTCGGCAGCAAGGGCCGCATCGAGGTGGCGGATTTCTGGTTTGCCGGCGGCAAGCAAGGCGGTACCGGCGAAATCCGCATCATCCGTCCGGGTGACACCGAGGTAGTCGAGGTCAAGGAGGACGGCTGGCTTTACGCATTCGAGGTCGACGCCGCCGGCGAGGCCATTCTCGGCGGGAAGCAGGAGTTCGCCTGGCCCGGCATGGGCTGGGCCGACAGTCTCGGCAATCTGCGCGTGCTCGATAAATGGCGAGCCGCAATCGGGCTCGAATATGACATCGAGAAACCGGCAAAGCGCGTCAACACGATCTCCGGGCGGAAGCTGCGCGCCGGCGGGTCCGCCATCCCCAAGCGCAGCATTCCGGGCCTGCCGCGGCCCGCCTCGTGCCTGGCGCTCGGCTTCGAGGATTTCCGCACCTTTTCGTCCGGCGCCATCCTGCTCGATGCCTATTTCGAGGCCGGCGGCAATCTGTTCGACACCGCCTTCGTCTACGGTTCCGGCTATACCGAGACGCTGCTCGGCCAATGGCTGAAAAACCGCGGCGTGCGCGAGCAGTCGGTGGTCATCGGCAAGGGTGCGCACTCGCCGCTCTGCTATCCCGACGTCATTGGCAAGCAGCTCACCCAGTCGCTCGAGCGGCTGCAGACCGACCATATCGACGTCTATTTCATGCACCGCGACAATCCGGACGTGCCGGTCGACGAGTTCGTCGATGCGATGGACCGCGAGGTCAAGGCCGGCCGCATTCGCGGTCCGTTCGGCGGCTCGAACTGGACGATGGAACGCATGGACGAGGCGATTGCCTATGCCGAGCGCACCGGCAAGCAGAAGCCCGGCGCGCTTTCCAACAATTTCTCGTTGGCCGAGATGCTGGAGCCGATCTGGGCAGGCTGCGTCACCTCCTCCAGCGACGCGTGGAAGACCTGGCTCACCGCCCGGCAGATGCCGAACTTCGCCTGGTCGAGCCAGGGCCGCGGCTTCTTCACCGACCGCGCCGGCCGCGACCGGCGCGACAATGAGGAGCTGGTCCGGGTCTGGTATTCGGAGAGAAATTTCGGCCGTCGCGACCGTGCCATCGAGCTCGCCAAGCGGCTGGGCAAGAGCCCGATCCACGTCGCGCTCGCCTATGTCCTGGCCCAGCCCTTCCCGTCCGTCCCGCTGATCGGACCGCGCACGCTCGATGAACTGGAAGACAGCCTCCAGGCGCTCGACATTTCACTTTCGCCGGACGATCTTGCATGGCTGGATAGCGGTCCGGATCAGGCCCGCGCGCGGGCCTGATCGCAGCGGCAGTCGCTTCAGCCTTACGCTGCGCCCCTAGGCTTGCGGACTGTTTGCGCTGCCCTCACCCTCTCCCACAAAGAACCGGGAAAGGCTAAGAATGAGGGCAGCGCCACCGTCTCTGGAAGTTAGGGAAGACAGATGCTCGACATCGCACCATCGAAACAGGCTGCCACTTGGCTCGGTTCCTTTGCCCGGGCGCTCGAAGCGGGCGATGTCGAGGCCGCAACCAGCCTGTTCGTCGAGGACTGCTACTGGCGCGATCTTTTGACCTTCACCTGGAACATCAAGACGATGGAGGGGGCGGCAGCGATCCGCGACATGCTGGCGGCGACGCTGGCAACGATAAAGCCTGCCCAGTGGCAGCTCAGCGGCGAAGCGACTTCGGACGAAGGCACCATCGAAGCCTGGTTTTCTTTCGAGACGTCATCGGCGTGGGGCCAAGGCATCATGCGCCTCAAGGACGGCAAATGCCGGACGCTGTTTACGGCGATGCGCGATCTGAAGAGCTATGAAGAGCGCAAGGGCCCGGCGCGGCCGCTGGGCGTCCGCCACAAGGCCGATCCGGAGCGCGAGACCTGGCTGGAGGCGAGGCGCCGCGAGGCGCGTGACCTCGGCGTTAGCCGGCAGCCCTATTGCCTGGTCATCGGCGGCGGCCAGGGCGGCATCATGCTGGGGGCACGGCTCAGGCAATTGGGCGTGCCGGCCATCGTCATCGAGAAGAACGCCCAGGCCGGCGATTCCTGGCGCAATCGCTACCGCTCGCTCGTGCTGCACGACCCGGTCTGGTACGACCACCTGCCCTATATCCCGTTTCCCGAGAACTGGCCGGTGTTCACGCCCAAGGACAAGATGGGCGACTGGCTGGAGATGTATACGCGCGTCATGGAGCTCAACTACTGGACCTCCACGACATGCGTCAGCGCGTCGTATGAGGAGACCGAAAAGGTCTGGACGGTCGAGCTCGACCGCGCCGGCGAGCGCATCACGCTGAAGCCGAAGCACATCGTCTTCGCGACCGGCGCCTATGGCCCGCCCAGGCCGATCGACCTGCCGGGTGCCGAGGTCTTCAACGGCGAGATCCTGCATTCCAGCCAGTATTCCAGCGGCGACAAATTCCGCGGCAAAAAGGTCGCCGTCATCGGCGCGGCAAGTTCCGGCCATGACGTCAGCGTCGATCTCTGGGAGAGCGGCGCCGAGGTGACCATGGTTCAGCGCTCGCCGACGACGGTGGTCAAGTCGGACACGCTGATGGAGATCGGTTTCGAGATCTTTTCGGAAAAGGCGCTGGCCCGCGGCATTACCACGGAGAAGGCCGACATGATCGTCGCCTCGACGCCGTTCGCGCTGCTGCCACAGGGCCAGCGGGCGCTTTACGACATCATCAAGGCGCGCGACGCGGCCTTCTACGATCGCTTGCGCAGCGCCGGCTTCGCCATCGATTTCGGCGACGACGAGACCGGGCTCCTGATGAAGGCCTACCGCACCGGCTCCGGCTTTTACATCGACGTCGGCGCCTGCGACCTGATCATCGACGGCGAGATCGGCATCCGCAGCGGCGTCGGGATCAAGTCGCTGACGCCGACAGGCATCCTCTTCGACGACGGCACCGAACTGGCGGCCGACGCAATCATCGCCTGCACCGGCTATCTCTCGATGAACGAAACGGTGGCGGCGATCGTCTCGCGCGAAGTCGCCGACAAGGTCGGGCCGTGCTGGGGGATTGGCTCGGGCGTGAAAGGCGATCCCGGGCCATGGCAAGGCGAATTGCGCAACATGTGGAAGCCGACGGCGCAGCAGGCGCTGTGGTTCCACGGCGGCAATCTGGCGCTGTCGCGCTTCTATTCGAAATTCGTGGCTCTGCAGATCAAGGCGAGGATGGAAGGCATTCCGACGCCGGTCTATGGAGCGCCAGGGCGGTAGCGGCGCCTTCTTCCCTTCTCCCCTTGTGGGAGAAGGTGGATTGGCGCGCAGCGCCAAGACGGATGAGGGGTGCTGGCCGGAGTGCCGTCGGTGCCAAGCTGGAACACCCCTCATCCGTCGCCTTCGGCGACACCTTCTCCCACAAGGGGAGAAGGGGGAGCCACATTGACCTCAATCGTGCCGATGCCCGAAATGCCTGGCCACAACATCGACATGCGTGGCGTGCGCATGCGCTTCGAAGCGCTCGGTTTCGCCGAGATCGTCCACCGCCTCGTTCGGCCACCAACTGCCGCCGACCACGATGCCGTCCGAGACCAGCCTTTGCTCGGCGATCAGCGAGGCGCCGACCGAATCGACAAAGGTGAAGCGCCCCGGACGCAGCCGCAGCACCGCGATGTCGCCAACCGCACCAACCGCAAGCCTGCCGAGATCGGGCCTGGCGATCGCTTCGGCCGGCCGCTGTGTCGCGGCACGCAGCACCTCGACCAGCGGCATGCCGAGCGCCAGCAGCTTCGACATGCAGACCAGGATGTCGAAGGCGGGCCCGTCGACGCAGTAGAGATGCACATCGCTGCTGATCACGTCCGGCGCCAGCCCCTCGCTCAGCATCGCTTTGGCCACTTCGAAATCGAAAGAGCCCATGCCGTGGCCGATGTCGAAGATGACGCCGCGCTCGCGCGCCAGCCGCATGTCCGGCCGCACCACCCCCGAGGCGAAGACCGGCGCGTTGGGAAACGGCCGGAAGCAGTGGGTGAGGATGTCGCCCTTGCGCAGCCGCGGCAGCACTTCCGAGCGGCCGGGCGGCGGCTCGTCTATATGCGCCATCAGCGGCAGGCCTGCTTTGTCGGCGGCTTCGAGCGCGAGATCGACCGGCGCGATGCCGCTGCTGCCGCCGGCGTGGCGACCGGAGCGGACCTTGACGCCGACAACCACGTCGGCGTGCTCGCGTGCCGCCGCCACCGTTTCGCGCGGTTCGCAGAGCCGGAGGTCGCTGCACTCGCCGACCGCCACGGTTTGCGAGAAGCCGAAAATGCCGGCAAAGGAAATGTTCACATAGGCCAGGATGCGGACCTTCGAGCGCTCGATGACGTGGCGGCGAAAGCCGAGGAAATTGCCGGCGCCGGCACTTCCGGCATCGATGAAGGTGGTGGTACCGCTCTTTGCGGCGAGCCGGTCCGCATCGACGCCGAGCGAGGTGCCGCCCCAATAGACATGGCTGTGCAGGTCGATCAGGCCCGGCGCGACGATGGAGCCCGTGGCGTCGATGACGCGGGCGGCACGTTCGAAGGGGATTTCGGCGTCGATCGCGGCGATACGGCCGTCGGCGATCGCCAGATCGCGTTGCGCGTCGAGGCCGGACGCCGGATCGATGAGGCGGCCGCCTTTTATCAGCAGATCGAATTGCATCGCGCCTGTCTCCGCTTTTCCGTCAGGCCGGCCTGTAGGCGACGGCTTCGACCTCGATCTTGATGTCGATCATCAGCCGCGACTCCACTGTCGTGCGCGCCGGCGGGTCTTTCGGGAAATGCCTGGCATAGACGGTGTTGAAAATGCCGAAATCGCGGGCGTCTTCCAGCCAGACCGTCGTCTTGACCACGTCGTCGAGGGTACAGCCGGCCAGCGCCAGTGCCGCCTTGACGTTCGACAGCACCTGTTCGGTCTGTTCGGCGATGCCGCCCTTGACCACCAGCCCGTCGCCGCCGACCGGCACCTGGCCTGAGACATAGACGAAATCGCCGGCCCTGACAGCCGGAGACAACGGCACATGGGATTTTCCAAAACACTGCTTGGGCAAGAAGGCCTCCTGTCTAGGTTCTTTGGGTGAACGCGCGATGCTGCGAGAGATAGGGGGCGGCTGCACGCCATCGATCCACGTTTTGAAAGCCTATATCGCTTTGCTGCGGTAACGCCAGAACGATCACCGCCCTTGGTGATCCTTCGCGCCCCCTTCTGCCCTGCCAGCGTCCGGACCCGCGACACCAGCCGGCTCAGCGGTCGATCCGCGTCGACAGGATGATCGACGACGACGTGCGCTCGACCCCGTCCATGGCGCCGATCTGGTCGAGAAGCGTGTCGAGATCCCTTATCGACGGCGCCTCGACGATGACGATCATGTCGAAATTGCCGCTGACCGAGTGCAGCGTGCGAACCGGTGGCAGCGCCTGCAGGCTGCGCACCACCTTGTCGGCGAGCTTGGGGGTGACGGTGAGCAGGACATGCGCCCTGACCAGCCCCTGTTCGTAATCCGGCGACAGCCTGACGCCGTAGCCGGCGATGATGCCGCGCTGTTCCAGCCGCTCGATCCGGCTCTGCACCGTCGTTCGCGACACGCCGAGCCGCCGCGCCAGTTCGGCCGTCGAGGCGCGCGCATTGGTGCGCAGCAGGGAAAGCAGAGCCTGGTCGGCATCGCTGAGCATTTCGACGAACCTTACCGGCACATTGCCCTACGAGAGGCTGCGTTTCGTACAATCCCACGCTTCCTTTCGACAGGCAAGCTGCGATTCTAGCAATCAAATTTAACGTTGGTGCGAGGGACCGGTCATGAAGGAAATCATTGTCGTCGGCGCCGGCAAGATCGGCTCGACCATTGCCGAGATGCTGGCTTTCACGGGCGACTACCGTGTCACGCTCGTCGACCGCGCGGCGGCGCAGCTTGGCGCGGCCGAACTGCCTGAAACGGTCCAGACGCTGGAACTCGACATCGAAGCCGCCGGCACCCTCGAAGCGGCCTTGGCCGGCAAGTTCGCCGTGCTCAGCGCCGCGCCCTTCCATCTGACGACGCGCATCGCCGAGGCGGCGGCCAGCGCCGGCGTCCACTATCTCGACCTGACCGAGGACGTCGTCAGCACCAGGCGGGTCAAGGAACTGGCGCGCTCCGGCAGCAGCGCCTTCATCCCGCAATGCGGCCTGGCGCCGGGTTTCATCTCAATCGTCGCCAACGATCTCGCCAGCCGCTTCGACACGCTGGAAAGCGTGCGCATGCGGGTCGGCGCGCTGCCGCAATACCCGTCGAACGCGCTGAACTACAATCTGACCTGGAGCACCGACGGCGTCATCAACGAATATTGCGAGCCTTGCGAGGCGATTGTCGAAGGCGAGCTGATCGAGGTGCCGCCGCTCGAGGAGCGCGAGGAGTTCTCGCTCGACGGCGTCACCTATGAGGCGTTCAACACGTCGGGCGGGCTGGGCACGCTGGCCGAAACGCTGAAGGGTAGAGTGCGCACGCTGAACTACCGCACCATCCGCTACCCCGGCCACGCCGCGATCATGAAGGCGCTGCTCAACGACCTCGGCCTGCGCCACCGCCGCGACGTGCTGAAGGATATTTTTGAAAGCGCCCTGCCGGCAACGCTGCAGGACGTGGTTATCGTCTTCGTCACCGTCAGCGGCCGCAAGAACGGCCGCCTGCTGCAGGAGACCTACGCCAACAAGATCTACGCCAGGCGCGACGGCGAAACGGTGCGCAGCGCCATCCAGGTCACCACAGCGTCCGCCATCTGCGCCGTGCTCGACATGCTCGCCGACGGCACCTTGCCGGCAAGAGGTTTCATCAAGCAGGAGGACATCGCGCTCGACGTGTTTCTGGCCAACCGCTTCGGCCGCGCCTATGCGCAGCACGAGATGGTTAGCCGGCTTGCGGGGTGAGCTGCGTAATCCCCCCCTTGAGAGGGAGATGTCGCCGAAGGCGACAGAGGGGGTCGCCTCGCGTAGAGCACCTCATCTGTCGCAAGGGACGTCGCATCCAGTCGAACCGACCCCCTCTGGCCTGCCGGCCATCTCCCCCTCAAGGGGGGAGATCACCTGCCCTCAGACATGCAGCGCATGCCCCAGCGCCTTCAGCGCCGCTTCCTGAAAACCCTCGCCCTGTGTCGGATGGGCATGGATCGTTCCCGCGATATCCTCCAACGTTGCGCCCATCTCCAGCGCCAGCCCAAAGGCCGTCGACAGTTCCGACACGCCCTGGCCGACGGCCTGGATGCCGAGCACCAGATGGTTGTCGGCGCGGGCAACGACCCGGACGAATCCGTCCTCGCCCAACTTCGTCATCGCCCGGCCATTGGCGGTGAAGGGAAACAGTCCGACCTTGATTTCGCCACGGGCCTTGGCCTCCTCCGGCGACAGGCCCGCGGTGACCAGCTCCGGATCGGTGAAACAGACAGCCGGGATCGCTCGTCTGTCCCAGCTGCGCTTGTGGCCGGCGACGATCTCGGCGACCATTTCACCCTGCGCCATCGCCCGGTGCGCCAGCATCGGCTCGCCGGTGACGTCGCCAATGGCAAAGATACCGCGCATCGAGCTGCGGCACTGGTCGTCGATGCGGATGAAGGGTCCGGCCATGTCGAGGTCGATCTGCTCCAACCCCCAGCCTTCGGTCACCGGCTTGCGACCGACCGTGACCAGGACCTTGTCGGCAGCGATCTTGCCGTTCTTGCCGCCATTCGTCTCGACCAGCAGCGCGTCGCGCTTGGTGGACAGCCCCTTGGCCTTGGCGTTCACGAGCACCTCGATGCCGAGTTCGGCCAGCCGCTTCACCACCGGCCGGGTCAGTTCCGCATCATATTGCGCCAGCACGCGCGGCAACGCCTCGACCACGGTCACCTTGGCGCCCAGCTTGGCAAAGGCGATGCCGAGTTCCAGCCCGATATAGCCGCCGCCGACCACCGCCAGCCTTTTCGGCACTTCGCTCAGTGCCAGTGCTTCTGTCGACGAGATCACCGGCCCGCCGAACGGCAGCGATGGCAGCTCGACCGGCGCCGAGCCGGTTGCGATCACCACTGTTTCGGCGCGGATCACCTGCATGCCGATCTCGGTCTCGACGGCAACGGTCTTGCCGTCGCGAAATGTCGCCCAGCCATGCACTGTCTTCACGCCCGCCTTCTTCAGCAGGCCGGCAACACCGTTGTTCAGCCGGCTAACGATGCCGTCCTTCCAGGCAATGGTCGCTGCGAGATCAAGCGATGGTGCGGCGATCGCAATGCCGAGCGCGCTTTTGCCGCCGGCCATGTGCGAGAGCTTCTCGAACTCTTCGGCCGCATGGATCAGCGCCTTGGACGGGATGCAGCCGACATTGAGGCACGTGCCGCCGGGCTTGCCGGCCTCGACGATCACCGTGTCGATGCCAAGCTGCCCGGCGCGGATGGCGCAGACATAGCCGCCCGGACCGGCACCGATGACCAGCAGCTTGCAGGAGATTTCCTTCATGTCAGCTGCATCCTTTGGGCGATGGCCGCAGCGCGGCTCCCCCTTCTCCCCTTGTGGGAGAAGGTGTCGCCGAAGGCGACGGATGAGGGGTGTTCCAGCGGAGTGAGACGTTGGCGTTCCCTGGAACACCCCTCATCCGTCTCGGCGCTATCGCGCCGATCCACCTTCTCCCACAAGGGGAGAAGGGGAAGGCCGCATCCCAACGCCGGCATCTTCCGACGACTCTCCTCGTGCTTCGCGATCAACCGCATCTCCTCAATCCACAAAAATCAGCGCCGGCGTCTCCAGCAGCGCCTTGATCCGCTGGATGAACACCGCCGCGTCCCAGCCGTCAACGACGCGGTGGTCGAAGCTGGAGGACAGGTTCATCATCTTGCGCGGGATGAACTGGTTGCCGTCCCATACCGGCCGCACCATCATCTTGTTGACGCCGACGATCGCCACTTCCGGATGATTGATCACCGGCGTCGTCGCCACGCCGCCCATGGCGCCGAGCGAGGTGATGGTGATGGTCGATCCCGAGAGCTCGTCGCGCGTCGCCGTGCCGGATTTTGCCGCCTCGGCCAGCCTGACAACCTCGGCGGCGCAGTCCCAGATATCGCGCGCCTCGGCGTGTCTTACCACCGGCACCATCAGCCCCGAAGGCGTCTGCGCGGCGATGCCGATATGGATGCCGCCATGCTGGTGGACGATGCCGGCTTCGTCGTCGAACAGCGCGTTGACATTGGGCTGGTCGGCAATTGCCTTGACCATTGCCCGCATCAGGAACGGCAGCAGCGTCAGCTTCGGCCGGTCCGCGCCCGACCGCTTCTCCTTGTTGAGCGCGGCGCGCAGATCCTCGAGCGCGGTGACGTCGATCTCCTCGACATAGGTGATATGCGGGATGCGCGACTTGGCCAGCGTCATCTTCTCGGCGATCTTTCGCCTGAGCCCGACTATCTTGATGTCCTCGATAGCCTCGTTGCGGGCGAGGCCAGGGGCCTTCGCAAGCTGTGGCCCGCGCGCGAGGAAGGCGTCGATGTCCTCGTGCCGGATGCGGCCGGCCGGGCCGGTTCCCGGGACCTGCCGAAGGTCGACGCCGGCCTCTTTCGCCCTGAGGCGGACGGCCGGCGAGGCCAGCGGCTTGTCGCCCTCGGGGCGCGGCGCGCCGAAGGTCGGCGCAGCACCCCCAACGGCGGCAGTACCCCCACCTCTAACCCCTCCCCACAGGAGGGAGGGGGATTCCGACGCCGTGCTTCCACCCTCATGCGTTGAAACTTTTCTGGGTGATGGTGCGGTGGGATTGGCTTCGACCTTGGGAGCCGAGGCACGTCCCCCTCCCCCTTGTGGGGAGGGGTTCGGGGTGGGGGTACTCTTGGCGCCGGCCTCAGCGGCCTGCGCCGCCGCATCCTTCACGTTACCTTCGCCCGCCACCTTCAGCCTGACGATCGGCGAGCCGATCGCCACCGTGTCGCCGATCTCGGCACCCAGCCAAAGGATCTCGCCATCGACGGGTGAAGGAATCTCGACCGTCGCCTTGTCGGTCATGACAGCGGCAAGCACGGCATCCTCGCGCACCAGATCGCCGACCTTGACCTGCCATTCGACGAGCTCGGCCTCGGCGACGCCTTCGCCGACATCGGGCAGCTTGATGACATATTCGCCCATCGTTCCCCCTTCAGGCTTCCATCGTTTCGACGAGCGCGCGGCCTAGCCGGGCAGGACCGGGAAAATAGTCCCACTCCTGCGCATGCGGATAGGGCGTGTCCCAGCCGGTGACCCGCGCCACCGGCGCTTCCAGATGGTAGAAGCAGTTCTCCTGAACCAGCGCCGACAGTTCGGCGCCGAACCCGGATGTCAGCGTCGCCTCATGCACGATGACGCAGCGCCCGGTCTTGTTGACCGAGGCGACGATCGTCTCGAGATCGAGCGGCAGCAGCGTCCTCAGATCGATGATCTCGGCATCGATGCCGGTCTCCTCGGCTGCCGCCTGGGCGACATAGACCATCGTGCCGTAGGCAAGCACGGTGACTGCCGCACCAGGCCGCCGGATCACCGCCTTGCCGAGCGGCACCGTGTAATGGCCATCGGCGACTTCGCCGAGCTCATGTTTCGACCATGGCGTTACCGGCCGCTCGTGATGACCGTCGAAGGGGCCATTGTAGAGCCGCTTCGGCTCCAGGAAGATCACCGGGTCGGGATCCTCGATCGCCGCGATCAGCAGGCCCTTGGCGTCGTGCGGATTGGACGGAACCACAACCTTCAGGCCGGAGACGTGGGTGAACAGCGCCTCCGGGCTCTGGCTGTGGGTCTGGCCGCCGAAGATACCGCCGCCGGTCGGCATTCTCACGACGATCGGGCAGGTGAAATCACCGTTCGACCGGTAGCGCAGCCGCGCCGCTTCCGAGACGATCTGGTCATAGGCCGGATAAACATAGTCGGCAAACTGCACCTCGACGCAAGGCTTCAGCCCGTAGGCGGCCATGCCGATGGCCGCGCCGACAATGCCGGATTCGCTGATCGGCGCATCGAAGCAGCGGCTCTTGCCGTATTTCGCCTGCAGGCCCTGGGTGCAGCGGAAGACGCCGCCGAAGAAGCCGACATCCTCGCCAAACACGATGACGCGCTCGTCGCGCGCCATCGACACGTCCATAGCGTCGCGGATCGCCTCGATCATGGTCCGCCGCGGCATGGTCAGACCCCTGCCTGTTGGCGCTGGCGCCTGAGATGCGGCGGCATCTCGGCATAGACGCCCTCGAACATGTCGCGCGCCGAGGGCTTGCCGCCGGCATGCAGCGTGCCGTGACGCTCGGCCTCCCGCTGCGCCGAAATCACCGTGTCGAGGATTTCCGCCTCGGCCTGGGCGTGGCGTTCGTCCGACCAGACGCCGCGCTGGATGAGATGGTTCTTCAGCCTGACGATCGGGTCGCCGAGCGGCCAGGCATCGGACTCGGCCTTCGGCCGGTAAGCCGACGGATCGTCGGAGCTCGAATGGGCGCCGACGCGGTAGGTGACGTATTCGACCAGCGTCGGCCCGAGATTGCTGCCCGCCCGTTCCGCCGCCCATTTGGCCACCGCATGGACGGCGAGATAGTCGTTGCCGTCGACGCGCAGCGACGGGATGCCGAAACCGAGGCCGCGGGCGGCAAAAGTGCCGGAGCCGCCGCGGGCGATGCCTTGGAAGGTCGAAATCGCCCACTGGTTGTTGACGACGTTGAGCACGACCGGCGCCTTGTAGGTCGAGGCGAAGACCAGCGCCGAATGGAAATCGGATTCGGCGGTCGAGCCGTCGCCGATCCAGGCGGCGGCGATCTTTGAATCGTTGCTTATCGCCGAGGCCATCGCCCAGCCGACCGCCTGGATGTACTGCGTCGCCAGATTGCCGGAGATCGAGAAGAAGCCGTGCTCCTTCGACGAATACATGATCGGCAATTGCCGCCCTTTCAGCGGATCCGCCTCGTTCGAATAGATCTGGTTCATCATCGTGACCATCGGGTAGCCGTCGGCGATGAGCAGGCCAGCTTGCCGATAAGTCGGAAAGTTCATGTCGCCCCGCGACAGCGCCTTGCGGAAGGCGCAGCTCACCGCCTCTTCGCCGAGATGCTGCATGTAGAAAGAGGTCTTGCCCTGGCGCTGCGCCATCTGCATGCGTGCATCGAAGCTGCGCAGCGTCACCATGTGGCGCAGCCCCTCCAGCAACTCCTCGTCCGAAAGCAGCCCTGCCCACGGCCCGACCGCCTCGCCGGCGCGGTTGAGCACGCGGATGATCGAGAAGGCCAGATCGCGGATGTCGCGCGGGTCGACGTCGATCTTCGGGCGGGGCACCGAGCCAGCTTTTGGAATGCTCACATTGGAGAAATCCGGCGTCCCGCCCGGCCGCACTTCCGGTTCCGGAACATGGAAGCGCAGCATTCCGGCATCGGCCATGATCTCGGTCCTCCACTGTTGCCCGGCCAAGATATTTGCACACCGCCAGACCAGTGCCAATTCGTCGGGCGAGGCTTGTCTGCCGCTGGCTACTGCCCGCGGCAGACAAGATGGAGATATGTCAGCGAAATTTCTTGTCGATCTTCCGCGCCGGCGCGCAATTTGGGGAATGGTTCGGCTGATCTGGTGCAAGAGGAGTGAATTCCTGCGGCAAGAGTCCTCTGTCGAGTTTCATCTTATCCCCCTCTGTCCTGCCGAAGGCTCGCGGCATCATTTCAGCTTGGGTTCATCGCCCCCACGAAAGTGGGGGAGAGGTGGCTCGGCGAAGCCGAGACGGAGAGGGGGAACCGCGCTCTACGAAAAGGCCCCCTCTCCGGCCGCTTCGCGGCCACCTCTCCCCCGCTTCGCGGTGGGCGAGGAACCCAAGTCTTGAAAGGCCGGCCTCTCCGCGCCTGTCACTGTGCCCTGAAACAATACGCTATCCTCGTTCACCCAGCGCCTGCGTCATGCTAATCAGCGCCCATGGCACAGAAGAAAGCATACGAGGTCGATGCATGGCTCGCGAAGCCGGATCCGCGCGTCTCGATCGTGCTGCTTTACGGTCCCGATCGCGGGCTGGTTGCCGAGCGGGCAAAGGCCTTTGCCGGCAAGACCGGCCTGCCGCTTGACGATCCGTTCTCAGTGGTCAGGCTGGACGGTTCGGAGGTCGATCGCGACGAGGGCCGCCTGCTCGACGAGGCCCGCACCGTGCCGATGTTTTCCGAGCGGCGCCTGCTTTGGGTGCGCAATGCCGGCGCCCAGAAGGCGCTTGCCGACGACGTCAAGGCGCTGACCGCCGAGCCCGCGCGGGACGCCATCATACTCATCGAGGCCGGCGACCTGAAGAAGGGCGTCGGCCTGCGCGCCGTGGTGGAGGCGGCGGACAATGCCATGGCATTGCCTTGCTATGCCGATGAAGCCAGGGATATCGATACGGTCATCGACGACGAATTGCGCAAGGCCGGCATGTCGATGACACTGGAGGCCCGCCAGGCGCTGCGCCGCAATCTCGGCGGCGACCGGCTGGCCTCGCGCGGCGAGATCGAAAAGCTTGTCCTTTATGCGCATGGCCAGCCCGAAATCGGCCTCGACGACGTCAAGGCGACGTCTGGCGATGTCTCCGGCCTCTCCTTCGACGCGGCGGTCGACGCCCTGCTCGAAGGCAGGATCGCCGACTTCGACACCGCTTTCACCCGCCATTGCCAGTCTGGCGGCCAGCCCTTCCTGGTGCTGTCGTCGGCGATGCGGCAGTTGCAGGCGATTCAGGCGATGCGTGGCCAGATGGACGCCGGCGGCCGCAATGCCGCTTCGGTCGTTGCCGCGGCGCGCCCGCCGGTTTTTTTCTCGCGGCGCAAGCTGGTGGAGAAAGCGCTCGAACGGTGGAGCAGCGAAGCGCTCGGCCGCGCCCTCAACCGCCTGCAGACGGCGGTGCTGCAGACACGCCGGCGGCCGGATCTGTCGGTCGCGCTGGCACGCCAGGCGCTGCTCGGCATTGCCGTGGAGAGTGCAAGGCTGGCGCAGCGCACCTGATCTCCCCCCTTGAGGGGGGAGATGTCGCCGAAGGCGACAGAGGGGGTCGCAGCGCGTGGAACACCAGCCCCTTCCGCGACGACAGATGACGTGGGCGCTTGATGTGAGACGACCCCTTCTGGCCTGCCGGCCATCTCCCCCGCAAGGGGAGATTAACTACTTCGACGATTTCGCCAATCACCGGCGCGGCGGCAGCCACACTTTGTTTGCCGGCTAAAGGCCTCGACGTCTTAGCAACCCACTACTCCCGCTTCAGCCTTCGGCACAATTCATCCAGCTGCTCCAGCGTCCGATAGGCGACGCTGATCACGCCGCCGCGCTGGTTGTGCTCGATCGTAACGATCATGCCGATCGTATTGGTCATCAATTTTTCCAGCGCCAGCGTGTCGGCATCCTTTTGCGGCGGTGCTGCGGGCTGGCGCTTTGCCGCCGGCGCGCCGACCGGCATCTGCGCCAAAGCTTCGGCCTGGCGCACCGAAAGCCCCTCGTCGATGATCCGCTTGGCAAGCCCAGCCGGGTCGTCGGCCGTCACCAGGGTACGGGCGTGGCCGGCCGAGAGCGCGCCGTCGACCAGCATGTCGCGAATGACGTCAGGCAGCTTGAGCAGTCTCAGCGTATTGGCGACATGGCTGCGGCTCTTGCCGATCACCTGGCCGAGATCGGCCTGCGTATAGCCGTGGTCGTCGATCAGCTGCTGGTAGCCCAATGCTTCCTCGACCGGGTTGAGGTCGGTGCGCTGGACGTTTTCGATGATCGCCAGCTCTAGCGCCGTGCGATCATTGACGTCGCGTACGATGATCGGGATTTCGGTCAGCCCGGCGCGTTGCGCCGCGCGCCAGCGACGCTCGCCAGCGATGATCTCGTAGCGACCCGACTGCGTTTTCGATGGCCGCGCCACCACCGGCTGCACCACGCCATGCTCACGGATCGACTGGGCGAGGTCAGTCAGGTCGGCATCGCCAAAATGCCGGCGCGGGTTCTTCGGGTTGGGACTGAGGAACTCGATCGGCACCTTGCCGTCGGCCGCCAGCCCGGGCTTTTCCGGTGCCGCCGGGCGATCGATTTCGCCGATCAGCGCTGCCAGTCCCCGTCCCAGTCTTTTTCTCGAAGGGTCTTCGTTCATCGTCCGTCCAGATCGTTTCGGTATCGAATCGGCTTATTGTTCAGGCGGCACGCAATTTGCGCTCGCGGCGGATGACTTCCGATGCAAGCTGCAGATAGGCCTGGCTGCCCGAGCATTTGAGGTCGTAGAGGATCGCCGGCTTGCCATAGGACGGCGCCTCGGAAACGCGGACATTGCGCGGGATGACGGTTTCATAGACCTTGTCGCCCATATGGGCCCGGACATCCTGCACCACCTGGTTGGCGAGATTGTTGCGCCCGTCGAACATGGTCAGCACGATGCCCTGGATCGTCAGGTCGGGATTGATGGAGCGGCGCACCTGCTCGACCGTCTCCAAAAGCTGGCTCAGACCCTCCAGCGCGAAAAACTCGCACTGCAGCGGCACCAACACCGAATCGGCCGCGGCCATCGAATTCAGTGTCAGCAGATTGAGCGAGGGCGGGCAATCGATCAGCACATAGCCGAAATTGGCCGAGCGCTCGGCCGAGGCCCGCAGCGCGTTGCGCAGCCGCAGAACCCGATCCGGCGCCGAGGCGATTTCCATCTCGATACCGAGCAAGTCGAGCGTCGACGGTACGATCGACAGGCCTGGCACCGCCGTCGGGATCGCCGCCGCTTCGAGATCGAGTTCGCCGGTCAGCACATCATAGGACGAGACGGTGCGGTCGCGCCGGTCGATGCCGAGCCCGGTGCTGGCATTACCCTGCGGGTCGAGGTCGACGATCAGCACCTGTTCGCCTATGGCCGCCAGCGCGGTGGCCAGATTGATTGCCGTTGTCGTCTTGCCGACGCCGCCCTTCTGGTTGGCGACGGTGATGATTCGGGGGCCGTTCTTCATCATGGGTCTATGCCAGAAATTCATTGGGGTCGCCGGTCACAAGCCAGGGTGCTGTCGCAAGTCGGATAGTTCGAGAATGACGCCCTGCGCGTCGGTTGCACTGGCATGTTCTACCAGATCGAAAGACCATCGTTGAGCGCTTTCTGCCACTTCGGCGCGGTAATCCCGGCCTTTGTGAAACAGGCCGCTCGCGCCCTTGGTCAGCCACGGTGCCGCCAGGTCGAGCAAGTCGGACAGCGAGGCGAGTGCTCTGGCTGTGACGATTTGCGGTGCAGGAACAAGAGGATAGCTGTCATCGATGCGGCGCGCGATGACCTTGGCGGGCAGATTGAACTGTCCGACGACCGCCTGCAGGAACGATGCTTTCTTCCGGTTGCTTTCAACCAGGTCGATACCGGCGCCTTCCCGCTCGGCAAGCAAAAAGGCCAGCACGAGGCCGGGAAACCCGCCGCCGGAGCCGAGATCGACCCAGCGCTTCGCCTCTGGCCTGATTCGCGCCAGCTGCGCGCTGTCGAGGATGTGGCGGCGCCAGACATCGTCCTGCGTCGATTGCGCGGCGAGATTGATCCGGCGGTTCCATTTCTGGAAGACGGCCTCGAACTCGACCAGACGATCGAATGTTTCACGTGAAACCGGGCCCGCTGCCGCTTGCAGGCTCGCCCAGGACGCAGCGCTCACGCGACCTGCTTTCGCGCGGCCGCCTCGGCATTGCGCACATGCGCGACAATAATCGCCAGCGCCGCCGGCGTCATGCCTTCCATGCGTTGCGCATCGGCAATGGAGCGCGGCTGGCGTGCCAGCATCTTCTGCTTCAACTCGTTCGACAGGCCGGGAACAGAAGCAAAGTCGAGCGACTCCGGAATAAGCCGGCTCTCCTCATGCCTGATCTGCGAAACATCGGCCTGCTGGCGGTCGAGATAGACAGAATATTTGGCTTCCGTTTCAAGACGTTCGGCCGTTTTGCTGTCGATCGCCGCGAAAGCCGGCTCGATGCGCGCCAGCCAGGCGATGTCGACGCCGGGATAGGCCAGCAACTCATAGGCCGAGCGACGGACGCCGTCCCGGTTGATCTCGAGCCCATGGCGCGCCGCCTCATTGGGTGTCATGGTGGTGCCGAGGGCGAGCTGTCGCGCCTTCTCAAGGCCTTGCACGACATTGTTGAACCGCTGCATCCGCTCCGGCGAGGCGATCCCCAGCCTTATCGCCAGCGGCGTCAGCCGCTCATCGGCGTTGTCGGCTCGCAGCGACAGCCGGAACTCGGCCCGCGAGGTGAACATGCGGTACGGTTCGGCGATGCCGCGGCTGGTCAGATCGTCGACCATCACGCCGATATAGGCTTCGGTGCGGCTCAGCACGATTTCGTCGCTCGCCGACGCCTTGCGCGCTGCATTCAAGCCGGCAAGCAGCCCTTGCGCGCCGGCTTCCTCGTAGCCCGTTGTGCCGTTGATCTGGCCGGCGAGGAAAAGCCCGGCGATCCGCCTGGTCTCCAGCGTTGGCTTGAGCTCGCGCGGGTCGACATGGTCATACTCGATGGCATAGCCCGGCTGCAGCATGGTTGCCCGCTCCAGCCCCGGAATGGTCATCAGCATGTCGAGCTGCACGTCTTCCGGCAGCGAGGTCGAGATGCCGTTCGGGTATACCGTGTCGTCGTCCAGCCCTTCCGGCTCCAGAAAGATCTGGTGGCCTTCGCGGTCGCCGAACTTGACGATCTTGTCTTCGATCGACGGGCAGTAGCGCGGCCCGACGCCTTCGATTGACCCCGAATACATGGCCGAGCGGCCGAGATTGGCGCGAATCAGCTCATGCGTGGCATTAGTCGTGCGGGTGATGCCGCAATGGATCTGCGGGTTTTCGATGCGCTCGGTGAGCAGCGAGAACGGCACGGGATCTTCGTCCGCCGCCTGGCTCTCCAGTGACGCCCAATCGATTGTCCTGCCATCCAGCCGCGGCGGCGTGCCGGTCTTCAGCCGCCCAAGTTTGAAGCCGGCGCGGCTCATCGTCGCCGACAGGCCGATGCTCGCCTGTTCGTTCATGCGGCCGGCGACGATCTTCTTCTCGCCAATATGGATCAGCCCGCGCAAGAAAGTGCCGGTCGTCAGCACCACGACGCCGCAGGCGAGCCTGCGACCGTCCGCCAGCAGCACCGCCGCGATGGGTCCGATTTCCCCGGCATCGATTTCGAAGTCCAGCACCTCGCCTTCGATGACATCGAGGCCGGCCTGTTGGCGGATTGCCGCCTGCATGGCGAGCCGATAGAGCTTTCTGTCCGCTTGCGTGCGGGGACCACGCACCGCCGGCCCTTTGCGGCGGTTGAGCAGGCGGAACTGGATGCCGGCCGCATCGGCGACGCGTCCCATCAGCCCGTCCATGGCGTCGATCTCGCGAACCAGATGGCCCTTGCCGAGGCCGCCGATCGCCGGATTGCAGGACATCACGCCGATCGTGTCGAAGCGCAGCGTCACCAACGCCGTCCTGGCGCCAGCCCGCGCAGCGGCACTGGCTGCCTCGCACCCAGCATGACCGCCGCCCACTACAACCACATCATAGTGATTGGTCATTTCAGAATCCCGAATTCAAGTGGACCGACACATGTCCCCGGAGACACGCGCTGTCAAGGACAGAGGTCGCTGTCTTCTCCTTCTCCCCTTGTGGGAGAAGGTGGATTGGCGCGCAGCGCCAAGACGGTTGAGGGGTGTTGGACGGAGTGCCGTGAGTGCCAAGCTGGAGCGCCCCTCATCCAACCGAGCCTCGCTCGGCCACCTTCTCCCACAGAAGGGGAGACGCACGAGCGGAATCGTTTCACGTGAAACAGTACCCACCCCTGCTCCTGCGCCGTGTTTCACGTGAATCACCGCCGGTGTGCTGCTTCCCAAATGTTTCACGTGAGTCATTTCCCAATGCAGAACTGCGAAAAGATCACATCGAGCAAGTCCTCGACATCGACCGCCCCGACGATTCGTCCGAGCCGATCCGCCGCGAGGCGCAGTTCCTCGGCCCGCAGTTCCTGCCCGCGCGCGCCCCCCGTGACAGCTGCAACCAGGAAGCGTTTCGTCTCGTTGAGCAGCTCGACGTGGCGCAGCCGCGACGGCAGGATATCGCCGGCCTGGCCGATCTGCGCCGCGGCGCGATGGCCGATCTCCGCCAGCAGTTCGGCCAGGCCGGTGCCGTCCAGCGTCGAGATAGCGAAATCATAGTGCGAGGCGGGCGAGGGTGACTTGCCGCCCAACAGGTCAATTTTTGTTCCGACCCTCAGCGCCGGCATGTCGCCCGGCAGCACACCGATCGCGACTGGCTCCGCCAGGTCCTCCAGCAGCAACAGCAGATCCGCACTGTGCGCCTTGGTCCTGGCCTTCTCGATGCCGATCGCCTCGATCTTGCCGGGCGCCTCGCGCAGGCCGGCGGTGTCGGTTACCCTGACCCGCACCCCTTCCAGGTCCAGGACCACCTCGAGCAGGTCGCGTGTCGTGCCGGGCTCGTCGGTGACGATGGCCGCTTCGCGCCGCGCCAAGGCATTGAACAGGCTGGATTTGCCGGCATTAGGGGCGCCGAGGATCACGACTTCGAACCCGTCGCGAATGATTTCGGCAGCGCGGAAGCCGGCGACATGGCGCCCTATTTCCTCGATCATCGCTCGGACATCCGACCAGACCGTATCGGCGACCGAGCCCGGCACGTCATCCTCGTCGGCAAAGTCGATCTCGGCCTCGATCATCGCGCGGGCGTGGATCAGCCGTCGGCGCCAGCCCAGATAGAGGTCGCTCTGCACGCCTTCGGCGTTGTGCACGGCAAAGCGCCGCTGCGCCTCGGTTTCGGCGTTGATGAGATCGGCCAGCGCCTCGGTCTCGACCAGATCGAGCTTGCCGTTGAGAAAGGCGCGGCGGGTGAATTCGCCAGGCTCGGCATGCCTGACGCTGTCGAAGGATGCGATGGTTTCCAGCATCTTCGCCACGACGGCGCGCCCGCCATGCACATGGAACTCTGCAACGTCCTCGCCGGTAAAACTGTCGGGACCGGCAAAGAAGACGACCAGGCCGCTGTCCAGCACCGATCCGTCGGGCGCCCGGAGCTTGCGATAGGTGGCAACGCGGTTCGGCACCGTCGATCCGGCAATCGTTTCGATAGCGAATCGACTCTGCGGTCCTGAAATCCGGATCACTGCAATGCCGGCCGGCAGGCGCCCGCTCGACAGCGCCACGATGGAGTCTTTTGAAATCATTTGCCCGCTCTGCCGAAGCGCCCTAGCTATGCCTGTTCAATCCGCCATCGAGTAGCGCCGTTGACATTGCCTGCACAAAACCTGCTCGCCGAAGAGGCCAGCCCCTATCTGCAGCAGCACAGCGGCAATCCGGTGCACTGGCGGCCATGGTCGCCCGCCGCTTTGGCCGAAGCAAAGGCGCTGCAGCGTCCGATCCTGCTCTCTGTCGGCTACGCCGCGTGCCATTGGTGCCACGTCATGGCGCATGAGAGCTTCGAGAACGACGACGTCGCCGCCGTCATGAACCGTCTCTTCGTCAATATCAAGGTCGACCGCGAGGAGCGCCCCGACATCGACCAGATCTACATGGCGGCGCTGTCCTCGATGGGCGAGCAGGGCGGCTGGCCGCTGACCATGTTCCTGACCCCGGACGGCAAGCCGTTCTGGGGCGGCACTTACTTTCCCCGCGAGGCCCGCTACGGGCGGCCAGGCTTCGTCCAGGTGCTGGACGCGGTCGACAAGGCCTGGCGCGAGAAGAAAGAAAGCGTTAACCAAAGTGCCGACGGTTTGACTACGCATGTCGAGACGCGGCTGGCGGGCAGCCATGGCAACGCCGTGCTCGACCGCGGCATGCTGGCGAACCTCGCCAACGGCATTGACCGCATGATCGACCGCGATTTGGGCGGTCTGCGTGGTGCGCCGAAATTCCCCAACGCGCCCTTCATGCAGAGCCTCTGGCTCTCCTGGCTGCACGACGGCGCCGCTTCCCACCGCGACGCCGTTCTCCTCAGCCTCAAAAAGTTGCTGGCCGGCGGCATCTACGACCATATTGGCGGCGGCCTCAGCCGCTACTCGACCGACGCCGAATGGCTGGTCCCGCATTTCGAAAAAATGCTCTACGACAATGCCCAGCTCATCCGCTTGTGCAATTGGGCCTATGCGTCAACCGGCAGGGAATTGTTCCGGCTGCGAATCGAAGAGACGATTGCCTGGCTGTTGCGCGAAATGCGGGTCGAGGGCGATGCCTTTGCCGCCAGCCTCGATGCCGATAGCGAGGGCGAGGAGGGGTTGTTCTACACCTGGAGCAGGGATGAGCTCGAAGCAGCCCTCGGCGACGATTCAGCGTTGTTTTTCAAATACTTCACGCTTGCCGGCCCGCATGGCTGGGAAGGCAAGCCGATCATTTGCCAGACTGATGCTCAACAGGCGCAAAGCGTCGTCGATCGTGACCTGCTGGTTCCGCTCAAGCAAAGGCTGCTGGCAGCGAGGGCACAGCGCGTTCGGCCGGGGCGTGACGGCAAGGCCCTGACCGACTGGAACGGCTTGATGATCGCAGCCCTTGCCGAGGCCGGACGGTCGCTTGGCCGATCCGACTGGATCGAAGTGGCGGCGGCGGCCTTTGCCGTCATTGCGGGCGCCGGACGTGACAATCGCCTGCCGCATTCGATGCTCGGCGCAAAGAAGCTGTTTCCGGCTCTGTCGAGCGACTATGCCGCCATGGCCAACGCCGCCATCTCACTGTTCGAGGCGACCGGCAATCCCGACTATATCGATCGCGCCGGGAACTTCATTGAGCAACTCGATCTCTGGCACCGGGACAGCGACAAGACCGGCTACTATCTGACCGCGTCCGACAGCGCGGATGTGCCGATCCGCATCCGCGGCGATGTCGACGAAGCCATTCCTTCCGCTACCGGCCAGATCATCGAAGCCCTGGTCCGATTGTCGTCGCTTTCGGGCAATCTCGATCTCTGGGAGAAAGCCTGGACGGTCGCAGAGCACGCGGGCGGGCGGGCGGAGCACCAGGGCTACGGCCAGGCCGGAATAGTCAATGCCTGTGCCCTGGCACTGGAGCCGCTGAAACTGGTGATCGTGGATACACCGGAGAATCCAAGGCTTGTTCCGGTTGCGAATCGAAATCCGGACCCTCGTCGGGTGGACATCGTCGTGCCTGTTGGCGCGGCGACAAATCTGCCGGCCTTGCCGGGTGGCGTCCTGCCGCCAACGGCCGAGCCCGGCGCCTGGCTGTGCACCGGGCAGGTCTGCCTGCCGGTGGTGACGGAAGCTGAAGAGCTGGAAGGGTTATTGCGGCGGTGATGGACCTGGCGCCCTTTCTCTTCTCCCCTTGTGGGAGAAGGTGGATTGGCGCGTAGCGCCGAGACGGATGAGGGGTGTTGGACGGAGTGCCGTCGTTGCCAAGCTGGAGCACCCCTCATCCGACCGAGCTTCGCTCGGCCACCTTCTCCACAAGGGGGAGAAGGCCCGCAACCTTACGTATTCATCGAATCGAAGAAATCCGCGTTCGTCTTGGTCTGCTTGAGCTTGTCGATGAGGAACTCGATGGCGTCGGTCGTTCCCATAGGCGCCAGGATGCGGCGCAGCACGAAGATCTTCTGCAGGTCCTGGCGCGGAACCAGAAGGTCCTCCTTGCGGGTGCCGGATTTGAGGATGTCCATGGCCGGATAGATGCGCTTGTCCGCCACCTTGCGGTCGAGCACGATTTCCGAATTGCCGGTGCCCTTGAACTCTTCGAAGATGACCTCGTCCATGCGGCTGCCGGTGTCGATCAGCGCCGTGGCGATGATGGTCAGCGAGCCGCCTTCCTCGATATTGCGGGCAGCACCGAAGAAGCGCTTCGGCCGCTGCAGCGCGTTGGCGTCGACACCACCGGTCAGCACCTTGCCGGACGACGGCACGACGGTGTTGTAGGCGCGGCCGAGGCGGGTGATCGAATCCAGCAGGATGACGACGTCGCGGCCGTGCTCGACCAGGCGCTTGGCCTTCTCGATGACCATTTCGGCAACCTGGACGTGGCGCACCGCCGGCTCGTCGAAGGTCGAGGAGACGACCTCGCCCTTCACCGAGCGCTGCATGTCGGTGACTTCCTCCGGCCGCTCGTCGATCAGAAGCACGATCAGGTAGCATTCCGGATGGTTGGTGGTGATCGAATGGGCGATGTTCTGCAGCAGCACCGTCTTGCCAGTGCGCGGCTGCGCCACGATAAGCGCGCGCTGGCCCTTGCCGAGCGGCGCCACCAGGTCGATGACGCGTGCCGAAATGTCCTTGGAGGTCGGAACCTCCATTTCCATCTTCAGCCGTGAGGTCGGATAAAGCGGCGTCAGATTGTCGAAATGGATCTTGTGGCGGATTTTTTCCGGGTCGTCGAAATTGATCGTGTTGACCTTGAGCAGCGCAAAATAGCGCTCGCCCTCTTTCGGGCTGCGGATCGGCCCTTCGACCGTATCGCCGGTCTTCAGCGAGAACCGTCGGATCTGCGACGGTGAAATATAGATGTCGTCGGGGCCTGGCAAATAGTTGGCATTGGCGGAGCGCAGGAAACCAAAACCGTCCTGCAGCACTTCGACGACGCCGTCGCCGATGATCTCGATATCCTGGGTCGCCAGTCTCTTCAGGATCGCGAACATCAGCTCCTGCTTGCGCATGACGCTGGCGTTCTCGACCTCGAGCGATTCCGCATAAGCGATCAGCTCTGGTGGTTTCTTGTTCTTGAACTCTGTGAGTTTCATTTCTTGCATCATTAGACGGACTCTGAGTAAGCTTTGGGAAAAATATCGGCGGGATGCGACAAATGCCGGGCGCGGCCGAAGCGATAAATGGGCGGCGCATGACGGGAAGGAAGACCCGTCTTTTATCGTCGGTCGGTTGAAAGAGCAAGCCGCCTTTTGCGGGCAACCGAAGACGTCAGAACGGTTTCACGATAACCAGGACGACGATGACGATCATCAGCAATGTAGGGATCTCATTGACGATCCGCCAGTGCCTTGCCGATTTTTCATTGCGGTCTTCGGCAAATTTCCGGACGGCGCCGGCGAGATAGCCATGCACGGCCGACAGGCCAACCACCGCGGCGATCTTGGCATGCAGCCAGCCGCCTTGAAAACCAAAGCCTTTCCAGGCAAGCCACAGGCCGAATGCCCAGGTGATCACCATTGCCGGATTGATGATGCCGCGCAGCAGGCGGCGCTCCATCACCTTGAAAGTCTCCGACTGGACGGAGCCTTTTTCGGCATCGGCATGATAGACCAGCAAGCGCGGCAGATAGAGCATGCCCGCCATCCAGGAGATGACGGCAATCACATGGATCGCCTTCGCCCAGGGATAGAAATCATCGGGCCCGAAGAGAAACAGCAGCCCGGCCAGCACCAGGAAGACGGCGATCGCAATTGCCGCGCGGCGCATCGCCCCTCGACCGCTTTTGGTGCTGTTCGCATTGTCTGCGCCCATCATCGTCACGATGCGCCCCGCACCAGTTTGACCATCTGCTCGACATGCGCCAGCGGCGTCTCCGGCGTGATGCCGTGGCCGAGGTTGAAGATCAGCGGCCCGTCGCCCAGCGCCTCCAGGATCGCCGCTACGCCGTCGGCAAGCGCCTTGCCGCCGGCTACAAGCCTCAGCGGATCGAGATTGCCCTGCACGGCGCCGTCACGCTGCAATTCCTTCGCCGTCGACAAGGGCACGGTCCAGTCGAGGCCTAGCCCGGCCACGCCGGTCTTCTGGCGATAGCTTCGATAGTGATCTCCGGCACCCTTGGGAAAGCCGATGATCGGAACATTGGGATGGACAGCCTTCACTTGCCGGACGATCTCGGCCACCGGCTCGACGCAGAACAACTCGAAAGACGCTTCGTCGAGCACGCCGGACCATGAATCGAAGATCTGCACCACGTCGGCGCCGGCTTCGATCTGCCGGATCAGATAGGCAGCCGAATGATCGGCGAGCACCTTCAGCAGCCGAAGAAAGGCCGCCGGCTCGCGATAGGCGAACAGCCTGGCCGGTGACTGGTCGGGCGTGCCATGGCCGGCGATCATATAGGTCGCCACCGTCCAGGGCGCACCGCAGAAGCCGATCAGCGTCGTTTCATCAGGCAGTCTGGCGCGCAAGCGCCGCACCGTCTCGTAGACCGGCTCGAGATTCACGTGAAACGCTTCGCCGTCGAGAGCCGCAATTTCCGTAGCCGTGATCGGCGTCAGCAGCGGGCCGCGTCCTTCCTCGAAGCGCACGTCGCGGCCAAGCGCATGCGGCACGACAAGGATGTCGGAAAACAGGATCGATGCATCGAAGCCGAAGCGTTCGATCGGCTGCAGCGTCACTTCGACGGCGAGATCCGGGTCGTAGCAAAGATCTAGGAAGGATCCGGCCCGTCTCCTTGTCTCCCGGTATTCCGGCAGGTAGCGGCCGGCCTGGCGCATCATCCAGACCGGTGGCGGAAACGCCGCCTTGCCTCTCAACACGTCCAGCACGATCCGGTCTTGAGGCATTGAGCGCTCGCCTTTCCAGGCTTCCCTATAATTAAATATTCTATTTTTAGGAATCTTATGATTCTAAGAGTCTGTTGGTTGTGGTGGTTGTCTCCTGTCCCGCTTTGCCTTGGAAAAGACCAGCCAGCATATTGTCGCGCGCTTCTCCAATGGGATTGCAGGACTTTGTGGAAAGTCGGGAATTTACGACTGGAGTCAATGCGTTGCCGCCAGGCCGGGGAAATTGCCCCTGTGGATGACGCGAAGGCAAAAAGCTCCGTCCCCGGACTTGTCCCCAACCGTCCGGAGAAGCCGACAGCACATCGAATTGTGGACAAACCGGCATCTGATACAGTCGCTTCGCGGTGGCCGAGTTTTCCGCCCGGCTTATCCACATCGGCCCACAGCCTGGAATGTATCCTGTGAACAAACCGCAGAGCTTCTTTCACCTTCACCTGATTTCCGACGCCACCGGCGAAACGCTGCTGGCAGCCGGCCGCGCGGCTTCCGCGCAATACAAGGACGCGCGCGCCATCGAACATATCTACCCGCTCATCCGCACCGAAAAGCAGGTGACGAAGGTGTTCGAGGACATCGAGGAGGAGCCGGGCATCATCCTCTACACGGTGGTCGACCAGAAGCTTGCGCGTGGCATCGACGAACGCTGCGCGGCGATGGGCCTGCCTTGCGTCTCGGTGCTGGAGCCGGTGCTGACGGTGTTCCAGTCCTATCTCGGCACGCCGGCCGGCCGCCGCGTCGGCGCCCAGCATGTGCTGGACGCTGAATATTTTCGCCGTATCGACGCGCTCAATTTCACGATGGAGCATGATGACGGCCAGCTGCCGGCCAATATGGACGATGCCGATATCGTGCTTGTCGGCATCTCCCGCACTTCGAAGACGCCGACCAGCATCTATCTCGCCAATCGCGGCATCAAGACCGCCAACATTCCGATCGTGCTCGGCGTGCCGGTGCCCGAAAGCCTGGTCAATGCCAGGAGGCCGCTGATCGTCGGCCTGGTCGCCACCGCCGAACGCATCTCGCAGGTCCGGCAGAACCGCATTCTCGGCACGAGCGCCTATGAGCCGACCGATTATGTCGACCGCGCCGCGATCGCCGAAGAGCTCACCTATGCCCGCCAGATATGCACGCGGCATGGCTGGCCGATGATCGACGTCAGCCGCCGTTCGATCGAGGAGACGGCGGCGGCGATCGTTGCCCTGCGCGGCAAGACGCGCTAGGGTTTGGGCGCTTGCGCTGTGGGTGGTCCTTCCTTCTCCCCTTGTGGGAGAAGGTGGCCGAGCGAAGCTCGGTCGGATGAGGGGTGTTCCAGCTTGGCACCGACGGCGATCCTTCCAACACCCCTCAACCGTCTTGGCGCTGCGCGCCAATCCACCTTCTCCCACAAGGGGAGAAGGCAAGAGCAGGCGAAAAGAATGGCCGAAAAAATTATCCTTGCCTCGGGCAGCCCGTTCCGCAAGGCGCTGCTCGTCAATGCCGGCGTCACTGTCGAAGCGGTTCCGGCTTCTGTCGATGAGCGCGCGCTCGAGGCGCCGCTGCAGAATAGCGGGGTGTCGCCGGAGGACGTCGCCCTGGTGCTCGCCGAAGCCAAGGCCACCGACGTCAGTGAGCGCAAGCCCGGCGCTCTGGTGCTCGGCTGCGACCAGACGCTGTCGCTCGGCGACGAGCTGTTCCACAAGCCGGCCGACATGGAAGGGGCGCGCCGTCATCTGCTGGCGCTGTCCGGCAAGACGCATCACCTCAACAGCGCCGTCGTGCTCGCCCGTGACGGCCAGGTCCTGTGGCGGCATGTCGGCATCGCCAGCCTGACCATGCGCAAGCTCGATCCGGCCTTCATCGGCCGCCATCTGGCGCGCGTCGGCGCCAAGGCGTTGTCCAGCGTCGGCGCCTACCAGATCGAAGGCGAAGGCATCCAGCTGTTCGAAAAAATCGAAGGCGACTATTTTACCATTGTCGGCCTGCCGCTTTTGCCGGTGCTGGCCAAGCTGCGCGAGCTCGGGGCGATCGATGGCTGAGGCCTCGAAAAAAGCCTTCGTCACCGGCCACCCGATCGCGCATTCCAGATCCCCGAAGATCCACGGCTACTGGCTGGCGAAATACGGCATCGACGGCGTCTACGAGGCCATTGACGTTGCACCGGAAGCGTTTGCCGAATTCCTGCAGACGCTGCAGGCACAAGGCTATCGCGGCGGCAACGTTACCATCCCGCACAAGGAAGCCGCCTTCGCACTGGTGGCGCGCCGCGACGACGCGGCCGAACAGATCGGTGCGGTCAATACACTCTGGTTCGAGGATGGCGAATTGTGCGGCGGCAATACCGATGCGCATGGCTTTGCCGCCAATCTGGACGAGTATGCACCGGGCTGGGCGGCCAACGGCCCCGCCGTGGTGCTCGGCGCCGGCGGCGCCGCTCGCGCGGTTATTCATGCGCTGAGGCAACGCGGCGTCAGCGACATCCGCATCGTCAACCGAACGCTTGCGAGGGCGCAGGAGCTGCGCGACCGCTTCGGTGCAGGCGTCTCCGCACACAACATCGCGGCGACCGGCGAATTGCTCGAGGATGCCGGCCTGCTGGTCAACACGACAGCCCTCGGTATGCATGGCAATGATGGCCTGTCCGCCGATCCGGACAGACTGCCGGACCGCGCCATCGTCACCGACATCGTCTACGTGCCGCTGGAGACGCCGCTGCTTGCCTCGGCCATAGCGCGCGGCCTGAGAACCGTCGACGGGCTAGGCATGCTGCTGCACCAGGCGGTGCCCGGCTTCGAGCGCTGGTTCGGCATCAGGCCAGAAGTCACAGCCGAACTGCGGCAAATGATCATTGCCGATATCGGCGCGATAAAATGATCGTGCTCGGCCTCACCGGATCGATCGGCATGGGCAAGTCGGCCACGGCCAAGATGTTTGCCGAAGCCGGCGTGCCGGTCCATGATTCCGACGAGGCGGTGCATCGGCTTTATGCCGGCAAGGCCGCGCCCTTGATCGAGGCGGCCTTTCCCGGGACTACCCGATCCGGTGCGGTCGATCGCACAAAGCTGGCGGAGCGGGTGCTCGGCGACGGCGCCGCCCTGAAACGGCTGGAAGCTATCATCCATCCGCTGGTCCGTGCCGATGCCGATGCGTTCCTGGCTGAAAATCGTGCCGCCGGCGCGCCGCTTGCCGTGCTCGATATACCGCTGCTGTTCGAGACCGGCGGCCGGAACCGCGTCGACAAGGTCGTGGTCGTCACCGCGCCGCCCGAGGTCCAGCAGGCCCGCGTGCTGGCGCGGCCGGGCATGAACGAGGAGAAACTGGCGTCGATCCTGGCCAGGCAGGTTCCTGACGCCGAAAAGCGCCGTCGCGCCGACTTCGTCATCGACACCGGTCGAGGCTTTGACGCCGCTCGCGCGGCCGTCAAGGCCATCATTGCCGAACTAGTCGTGGATAAGGCAGCCAGGCCTGGTTAATAGGCTTGCAGCCCACATTACTTGTTGCCATTTTGTTCCGGGTGTGATTCGGCTAGAATGATGCCGGAACCAGTGGACTGATTCGATGCGTGAGATCATCTTCGATACGGAAACCACCGGCCTCGACACGCGCGAGGACCGCGTCATCGAGCTTGGCGGCGTCGAGTTGGTCAACCGCTTCCCGACCGGCCGAACCTTCCACAAATATATCAACCCGCAGGGCCGCCAGATCCATCACGAGGCGCAGGCCGTGCACGGCATCAGCGCCGCCGATCTTCAGGGCAAGCCGACTTTCATGGAGATCGCCGAGGAGTTCCTCGCCTTCATCGACGGCGCCAAGCTTGTCGCGCACAATGCCGGCTTCGACATCGGCTTCCTCAATCTCGAATTCGGCCGGCTTGGCCATCCGGCCATCGATCCGGGACGGATCGTCGACACGCTGGCGCTGGCGCGCCGCAAGCATCCGATGGGCCCCAATTCGCTCGACGCGCTCTGCCGCCGCTATGGCATCGACAACGGCCGCCGCACCAAACACGGCGCGCTGCTCGATTCGGAATTGCTGGCCGAGGTCTATATCGAGCTTATCGGCGGCAAGCAGGCCAGCCTCATCCTCGACAGCATCATGACGCCGGCGGGAGGCAGACAGAATGTCGACGATATCGATATTTCGATCGGTGTGCGGCCGATCGCCTTGCCGTCGCGCCTGACCGACGCCGAGCGCGCAGCGCACGCGGGCATGGTTGGCACATTGGGCGAAAAGGCGCTCTGGCTACGCGTCGCCCCGGAAGCGAGTTCCGCGGCATAGTTATTGCCGATCGGCAGCTAACGTCGATAGTCCCGTTCGGTGGAAGTCGCCAAGCTTCGAGATTTGCCACTGAAGAGGAGTCACCGGCGTTCCGTCCCGATGAGAGCACAGCCTGTCCCGCCGGCGTCTCAAACAAAAAACCCGGCGCGAGGCCGGGCTTTTCAACGACGGAGTGACGCCGCCTTCAGCTCACCTTGACCTTGGCGGCGGCAGCCTGGTCCTCGGCCAGCTTCTGCTGGAACATCTGCGCGAAATCGATCGGATCTAGCATCAGCGGCGGGAAGCCGCCATTGCGTGTTGCCTCGGCGATGATCTGCCGGGCGAACGGGAACAGCAGCCGCGGGCATTCGATGAACAGGATCGGCAGCATGTGCTCCTGCGGGAAGCCGCTGATGGCGAAGACGCCGCCATAGACCAGCTCGACGTTGAACAGCACTTCCTGGTCGAACGACGCTTTTGCGTTCAGCGTCAAATTGACATCGAACTGCTTGTCCGAAAGCGGGTTGGCGTTGACGTTGACGTTGATGGCGATTCCGGGAGCCTTGTCGCGGCCGCGCAACGAGTTCGGTGCGCCGGGGCTTTCGAAGGACAGGTCCTTCACATATTGCGCAAGCACGTTGAGCGAAGGCTGCGCCGCATTCCCATTACCGTTGGCTGCGCCGGTCGGCGCGTCGTCGTTGCTGGCCATAAGCTGTGGTCCTTTTGCCTGGGCAGCGTTGCTGACCGGATTGAAATTCGGGCGTTCGCTATCATGGCCGGCACGACAAGACAAGTTTGCAAAAGACGCCGGTTGCCTCGCGGCTACTCGTCCTTGAGGCGGCGCCAGGGAGAATCCGGTCCGCGCGTATGGTCGTCGGCGCGCGAATAGTCGCCGTCGTCGAGATCGATGGTCTTGCCGCGTTGCCTTGCCCGCAAACCACCGCCGAAATCGGTTGCCAGCACGATGCGGCCTTTCAGCATCCGCCAGGCAAAATCGCGCACTGGCGGTAGGAACAGCAGAATGCCGAAAATATCCGAGATGAAGCCGGGGATGATCAAAAGGATCGCTGCCAGCACGATCATGGCGCCATGCGCAAGCTGGCCGCTCGGGTCACGCCCGGCATCCATTTCGGCACGGACCCTGGCCATGACGCCAAAGCCCTGGTGCCGCAGCAGCAGGGCGCCGGCGACACTCGAGGCCAGCACCAAGCCAACTGTCGCCAGCGCGCCGACCTGGCGGCCGACAATGACGAAACCGGCTATCTCCAGCAGCGGAAGCGCGAGAATGAACAGGGGAAGCAGCGGGATACGCAAATCTTGACCGATCGTTTTCGATGTTGTGCCGGCCGGCGAGCAATCGCCGCTGGCACCAGAGCTGTTAGATAGGTATGGCTGCCTTTGATTTGAATGATTGCGCCATGCGTTCTATATGCTTTGGATACTGAACGCTATGTGATCGCGGCCCTTGCTTGGCCGCTGGTCCGGCCAAAGCAGGGATTGATTGGCGCAAGATATGGGCTTCTTCGACTTCGGCACGATTTTCTTTCTGATTGCGGCGGTGGTGATCTTTTTCCAGCTGCGCAACGTGCTTGGCCGACGCACGGGCAACGAGCGCCCGCCCTTCGATCCATATACGGCAGCGCGCAAAAACGACAAGGATGCCGCCCAGAAACCTGAGAACGTGGTTTCGCTGCCGCGCAAGCGGCTGGCGGGAGAGCCGGCGGCCGACACCTATGTGGCGATCGATGCCTTTGCCAAGCCCGACACCGATCTCAACCGGGGCCTGCGGGCGATCAAGGACAATGATCCGACCTTCGATCCGAAGACCTTCGTCGACGGCGCCAAGATGGCTTATGAGATGATCGTCATGGCCTACGCCGATGGCGACCGCAAAACCTTGAAGAACCTTTTGTCGCGCGAGGTCTATGACGGCTTCGTCGCGGCCATCGGCGACCGTGAGGCGAAAGCCGAAAAGATCCAGTCCTCCTTCGTCGGCATCGACAAGGCCGACATCGTTTCGGCCGAAATGAAGGGCAGCGAGGCGCACATCACGCTGCGCATCGTCAGCGAGCTGATTTCGGCGACCCGCGACAAGGCCGGCGCCGTCATCGACGGGGATCCCGAGACCGTCGCCGAGGTCAAGGATGTCTGGACCTTCGCCCGCGACACGCGCTCGCGCGATCCGAACTGGAAGCTCGTCGCCACCGAAGAAGAAGACTGAACTGGACGGCGGCGGGGGCTGTCGTGTCGCTTTCTGGAGCTTTCAGCGAAAAATCCTTTGGCGAATTGCCGGGCTGGGGCGAGGACGACCATCTCCCTGCCTTTGACGCCTTTCGCCGCTCGGCCTTTCATATCCTGACCAAACCCTACCGCTCCGGCGCGCTCGGCGTCGATTACAACGGCTTTGCCGACGCCTATGCCGAAGCGCGCACCGTTTCGCCGGCGAATCGGTTGCAGGCCAGAAGCTTTTTCGAACGCCATTTCGTTCCGGCTCGTATCGATGCCGAAGATGGTGGTCCCGGCCTGGTAACCGGCTTTTATGAACCGGAGGTCGAAGCCTCGCCGGTGCGCACGCAACGGTTTTCGGTGCCGTTGCTGTCGCGCCCGGCCGACCTTGTCGACATCGATGACGGCAATCGTCCTTCCGGCCCGGATCCCTATCTCGCCTTCGCTCGTGCCGCGCCGAACGGCCCGGTCGAATATTTCGACCGCGGCGAGATCGAACGCGGCGCGCTTGCCGGAAAAGGGCTGGAAATCGCCTGGCTCGCCGACAAGGTCGACGCCTTCTTCATTCACGTGCAGGGCGCGGCACGGCTCAACATGACCGACGGCAGGCTTCGCCGCATCACCTATGCCGCCAAATCCGGCCAGCGCTTTACCGGGCCGGGCAAGATCCTGAGCGAGGAAGGCGAGATCCCGCTGGAGAAGGTGACGATGCAGTCGATCCGTGCCTGGTTCAAGGCGCATCCGGAACGCGCCGACGAGATCCTTTGGCGTAACCGCTCCTACATCTTCTTCCGCGAGATGGGCGTCGACGACCGGGAGCTCGGCCCCATTGCTGCCGCTAAAGTGCCGCTGACACCCGGCCGCTCGATCGCCGTCGACCGGCTGCTGCACACGTTCGGCACGCCTTTCCATATCGATGCACCGTCGCTGACCGCCTTCGACGGGAAACCGTTCCGGCGGCTGATGATCGCGCAGGACACCGGCTCGGCGATCACCGGACCGGCCCGCGGCGATCTGTTTGCCGGGTCGGGCGATGCGGCCGGCGAGATCGCCGGCGTTGTCCGCAACGTCGCCGACTTTTATGTGCTGGTCCCCCGCTCGCTGGTTGCAGGAGCAGACCGATGACCCGGCGCATCGACAGGCTGAGCGCGGACGACCGGGTGCTGTGGAACCTGGTGGCGCGCACGGCAAAGCCGCTGAAGGGCAAAATCGCCGTCGAAATTCCCGACGTCGGGCGGGAGATCGACGAGACCAGGCAGACGCCGCCGCCGGCACAGGTCGCGGGCAATGCTGCCATGGCCGCAAAGCCGAAGGCGCAGCATGTTTCCCACGCACTCGACGAACCGACGCTGGACAAGTTATCGAAGGGCCGGCTGCCGATTGAGGGCCGCGTCGACCTGCATGGCCTGACCCAGGACGAAGCCTATTCGCTGCTGTTTTCCTTTTTGCGCCGGGCGCATGCCGGCGGCATCCGCTACGTCCTGGTGATCACCGGCAAGGGCTCTTCCTCGGGCGGCGATGGCGTCTTGCGGCGCGCCGTGCCGTCATGGCTGTCGACACCCGCCTTCCGGCCCCTCGTCTCCAGTCACGACCATGCAGCCCGCAACCATGGCGGTTCGGGTGCGCTCTATGTCCGCTTGCGGCGGGCGCGCTCATGAGGACACGCCCATGAGGATGCATCCATGAAGGTGCGCTTGTGACCCCGTTCGGCGAAAAGCTTCGCGTGCTGCGAAACGAGCGCGGCGTCAGCCAGAAGGACATGGCCAAGGCGATCGGCGTCAGCGCAGCCTATCTCTCGGCGCTGGAACACGGCCGCCGCGGTGCGCCGAGCTGGACGCTGATCCAGAAGATCATCGGCTATTTCAACATCATTTGGGACGACGCCGAGGAACTGGCGCGATTGGCCGAAACCTCACATCCGCGTGTCAAGCTCGACACGTCGGGCCTTAGCCCGGCGGCGACCGAGCTTGCCAATCTCCTGGCCGACAACATCGAAAAGCTCGACGAAGCCGAGCTTCGCCGCATCATTGCGTCGCTCCGCGCCGCACTGGCACGGCCGAAATGAGCTGCTTTGTTACTGGACCGAGCCGACCAGCACCTGCTGGCCGCCGCGGATGGAGACCCAGCGGCCGGTATTGTCGATCGCCTGCCGCTTGAGGAAACGATAGCCGGTCTGGTCCCAGGAACGGACCTGGTCGGTCAGATTGTCGAGGATGTAGTCGCCCTTGTCGGTGCGCACCGTCAGCACGGCGTGGCCCTCGCCATCCGGCTTGCGCACGACTGTCATCAGCAGATCTGCAAACGAGACGCCCAGCCGGTTCAGCTCACGGCGCTTTTCCAGGACATAGTCCTCGCAATCGCCAACGCCCTTGTCGGGATAGGCCCAGACCTCGTCCTTGCCGTAGATGTCGAAGTCGCTCTCCGGCTTGACGGCGGCGTTGACCTTTGTCGTGACGCTGAGCAGCTTGCGCCACAGCGAGCCGGTCAGGCTGGCGGGCGACAGATCCTTCGGGCGGATCGAGCATTCGGACGCGTAGCTCTTGCAGAAATCGTAATGGCCGATCGGCTGCGAGGTCGGGCCGCCTGTTATCATCGGGCTGGCTGCCGAGGCCGAACCGGCCCAACCTGCCGCCACAGTAAGTCCAGCCAGCGCGCACAGGCGCAGCGTTCTCGCCATTGGTGAGGAAATCATTGTCCCCGCTTGTCCCTTGTTGTTAACGAAACGTTAAGGGGTATTTACAGTCCGTGTCAATTATGAGGATGGATTGATTTTTGCGGCATGGTTACCCGCGTGGCGCCAACGCGACTATTGTGCAACAGGTCGACCAGCCCGGCGGCCCCGCCAAGCGACGATTTTGGCATTGACCGACCTGATGCGGATTGACGGGCATCATCACTGGTCGCCTATTTCTTGCCGGTCCTGACCAGCTTGGGTTTCACCGCAACACGGTTCTGACGGCCGTAGCTGGTAATGAAATCGACGATGCGCGGTACGATTTCGGAGCGGAAGCGCGAGCCGTTGAACACACCATAATGGCCGACCGCCGGCTGCATGTAATGGGCGTGCCTGTCGGTCGGGATGTTGATGCAAAGATCGTGCGCGGCCTTGGTCTGGCCGAGGCCGGAGATGTCGTCGTTCTCGCCCTCGACCGTAAACAGGGCGACATTGCGGATCGCCGAGGGGTCGACCGCCACGCCGCGATGCGTCATCGTGCCCTTCGGCAAGGCCTGGCGGACAAACACGGTGTCGACGGTCTGCAGGTAGAATTCCGCCGTCAGATCCATCACCGCCAGATATTCGTCGTAGAACTCGCGGTGCTTCTCGGCATTGTCGCCGTCATGCTTCACCAGATGCATGAAGAAGTCCTTGTGGGCGATGATGTGGCGGTCGAGGTTCATGCTCATGAACCCCGAAAGCTGCAGGAAGCCGGGATAGACCTCGCGGCCGAAGCCCGGCACCGGCCAGGGCGCGCGCATGATGACGTTGTCGCGGAACCAGTCGATGCCCTTTTCCTGGGCCAGGAGATTGACCGCCGTCGGGCTGCGGCGGGTGTCGATCGGGCCGCCCATCAGCGTCATCGTCGAGGGCACGAACGGATCACCCTTGGCTTCCATCAGTGCCACCGCCGCCAGCACCGGAACCGAAGGCTGGCACACCGCCATCACATGGGTGTCGGGGCCCAGCGCATGCAGCATGTCGACGATGTAGTCGATATAGTCGTCAAGATCGAAGCTGCCGTCGGCCAGCGGCACCATGCGGGCGTCGACCCAGTCGGTGATATGCACGTCGGCATAGGGCAGCATCGCCTCCACCGTGCCGCGCAGCAGCGTCGCGTAGTGGCCCGACATCGGCGCGACGATCAACAGCTTCGGATCCGGCCGGCGCCCGGCCGGAACTGCGCGCTCGAAACGAACCAGGTTGCAGAATGGCCGCGACCAGACGGTGCGTTCGCTGACCTCAACGTTTTTCCAGTCGACGACGGTCTTGGTCAGGCCGAATTGCGGCTTGCCGTAGCGGCGCGTCGTGCGCTCGAACAGTTCGGCCGTTGCCGCAACCGAGCGGCCCCAGGAGGTGTGTGAGACCGGATTGAGCGGATTGGAGTAGAACAGGCGCACCGCATCGGCATAGAGGCGCGCCGGCTGCAAGGCGGCGTGGTTCAGTTCGTAGAGCTGGTAGAACATCGAGAACCCCGCTGCCGACTGCGATGGAAGGGCCGACGAGCAGCGCCGAGCCTTGAATGCCTTGGGGGGAAGTTAGCAACAATCTGCTGCGATGCAATACGTCAACTTGCGTGATTTATGCTCGTTCTTTCGTCCAAGGCGTTGAGAATCCGCCTGGAACGGCAACAGCCGGCTCAATGTGCACCTGCGAAGGAGTAGCAGAGGGCACGGTCATCGGTACAACCGTCGGAGGCGGCGTCCGCCGTCGCGACCGTTAGACGCGTGCCATGCAGACAGCGGTATGGCCCGAGCTGATGAAGCCGAGCTGACTGGCTGCGCCCTTTGACAGATCGAGCATCCGGCCCCTGATAAACGGGCCGCGGTCGTTGATGCGCACGACGACGCTGCGGCCATTGTTGCGGTTGGTCACCTTCAGCTTGGTGCCGAACGGCAGGCTGCGATGCGCTGCGGTCAGCGCCGACGGGTTCATGCGCTCGCCGGAAGCGGTTCTGGAGTGCAATGAGTACCAGGAGGCACGGCCGCATTGGGCGGCGGCGCTGGCACTGGACGCGCCGACCATCAGGCCAGCCGCGATCGTGGCCGCGACAAGCGCGGTCTGGTTGCTTTTGTTCATGTGTTGGGGACTGGCTCCGTTGACAGACCCGCAGCGGTTAGGGACGAATGAGGCAGCAAATGCGGCAATGATCTGTCGGTTCCATGGCAATGTTACACGTTTGGAGTCGGCGCGAAACAATTTGTCAGAGACTTTCCGCAGAGCGGCACAGCTTCCTTGATGGTCTTTGCACCGATCTCCGCGTGTCTTGCGCAAGATCGGAGGTTAGCATCTAAGTAGAAGTTGGTGTAGTCGAGCGGCTTCTTTTCGCTGTTCCATTCCGGCCGGAGCCGGGCTGATGATCGACTTGGAAAGGAGTTTCGGCAATGAGATTGATCAAAAATCTGCTGGCCTTGATTGTGCTCGCCATCGGCATGCTGTGGACGTTGCAAGGCATCGGCTTCATCCGCGGCAGCTTCATGACCGGCCAGTCGCAATGGCTCTATGTCGGCATCGTGACGGTGCTGGTCGGCTTGGGCGGCCTGGCCTGGGCAAACCGCTCGCGCATTTGAACGGGCGTCCATGCTCAGGCTCCCGCCAGAGCAGCGCACAGCGGACCCGTGGCGGTCGGTCACCGCGACCAGTATTGCCAGCCCCAGTAGAAACTTTCGTCGCGCGGCGGCAGGCGGTTGCGCTCCGCGTCCAGCTGCACGGGCGTCGGCGTTTTGCGTTCGCCGTCAGGCGGCTGTTTGTCCCCGTCCTTGATCAGGCGGAGCCAATGGCCGAAATGCACAAACAATACAGTGATGGAATGGCGCATTGTCGGTCACTCTCGCCCCGCCCACGGGACGAGCACCCGCTCGATCCTGCGGATGATGAATTCGAGCACGAAGGCAATGGCCGCGATCACCAGTATGCCCATCACCACCACGTCGGTGACGAGGAACTGGGCAGCGGACTGGATCATGAATCCGAGCCCGCGCGTCGCCGCCACCAGCTCGGCGGCAACCAGCGTCGACCAGCCGGCGCCAAGCGCGATACGCAGACCGGTCAGGATCGAGGGCAGCGCGCTGGGCAGGATAACGTGCCCGATCACTTGGCGCTGCGTGGCGCCAAGCGAGCGCGCTGCATTGATGCGTTCCTGCGAGACGCCGCGAACACCCGATGCCGTCGACAGCGCAACCGGTGCCAGCATGGCAATCGCAATCACCAGGAACTTGGACGGCTCGCCAATGCCGAACCAGATAATGATCAGCGGCAGATAGGCGAGCGGCGGGATCGGCCGCAGGAATTCGAGCAGCGGATCGAAGATGCCGCGCCCTGTAGTGCTGATGCCGATAGCCAGCCCGATGGGAACGCCGACGAAAACGGCCGCGATCAGCGCTGCAAACACCCGCCACAGGCTGGCGGCGATATGCTGGAGCAGCGTCGCGTCGACAAAGCCGTCACCGGCGACGACGACAAATTTGTTCCAGACTGCCACAGGCGACGGCAGGAAAGCCGGCGACACCAATTGCAGGCGGGCCGATACTGTCCACACTGCCAGCACCATCAGAATGGTGATCGCGCTAACCACGCGGGCCGAAACGCGGCTGCGTCTCGGCCGCGGCCGCGACCGTGGCACTGACAGCGCGTCGGCTCCGTCGTCGACCTTGGAGCGCCGCGGCCGCTCGGTATAGGAGGTAACGGTCATGCTGCCTCCCCTTCGAAGATCGCGTCGGTCAGCTCGCCGCGCGCCGCGGCGAAGGCGGGATCGGCCTTGATGCTGCGAATGGCCTCGCCGGCTGCATAGCGCCGGCTGAAACCGGCCTCGAAACTCCGCACCACCCGGCCAGGGCCGGGAGCGAGCACAATGATGCGGGTGGCGAGCACCAGCGCTTCGTCGATGCCGTGCGTGACCATCAGCACGCCGACCTGGCTTGCCGTCCACAGATCGAGCAGCGTTGTCTGCATGCGTTCGCGTGTCAGCGCATCGAGTGCGCCCAGCGGTTCGTCGAGCAGCAGGAATTGCGGCTCAGCTGCCAGCGCCCGGGCCAGGCCAACCCGCTGGCGCATGCCGCCGGAAAGCTCCCAGATGCGTTTGTCGCCGGCACCGTCGAGCTTCACCCGCGCCAGAAGGTCGTCGGCAGTCCGCGCCCGTTCGGCTGCCCTGACACCGCGCAGCCTGAGAGCAAAGGCGACATTTTCCCGCGCGGTCAGCCACGGAAACAGCGCGTCGTTCTGGAACACGACGGCGCGGTCCGAGCCTGGCGCCGTGATCGGCCTGCCACCAATCGTGGCGCGTCCGCGCACAGGCTCGACCAGGCCCGCGGCGACGTTCAGCAACGAGGTCTTGCCGCAGCCGGAGCGGCCGACCAGGACAACGAAGTCGTCCTTGGCGATGTCAATCGACACGCGTTCGACGGCCGGCGCCGGCTGGCCGTCATAATGAACCGAGACTTGGTCGAGCACGAGATGCGTCATGTGGGGTCGCCGATATTGTGAATTTGCCTGCCCCGAAGCCGTTCCTCGTCAGCGGCTCCGGGGCAGGCAACGCGCGTGTCAGGGAAGGGAGGACGCGCGTATTGAGCCGCCGCTAATTCGAGGCCAGCGCCTCGCCGACATATTTCGACGACACGTATTTCGAATAATCCGGCAACACGGCGTCAATCTTGCCCTGCTCCTTGAGGAAGGCCGATGTCGCCTCGACCGCCTTGACAGTGCCGCCACCGAGGAACTTGTCCGAGGCTTGCTCCTCGAGCGTCGGGAAGACATAGCCCCTCAGCAGTTGCGGCACGTCTTCGAGCTTGGCCCCGGTGATCCTGGCGATCTTGGCCGCTTGCGGCGAGGACACCGACCATTGATCCGGCTTGGCCAGGAAGTCGGCATAGGCAGCGCCCGTTACTTTGACGAAGTCGCGCACCGCTTCCGGGTTCCTTTCGGCGAAGTCGGTGCGCACGATCCAGGCGTCGAAGGTCGGTGCGCCCCAGGCGGCGACCTGCGAGGAATCCAGCACGACCTTGCCCGTCGTCTTGATCTGGCCGAGTGCCGGATCCCAGACATAGGCGGCGTCGATGTAGCCGCGCGCCCATGCCGCCGCGATCTCCGGTGGCCGCAGATTGAGAATGTCGACCGACTTCGGGTCGACACCCTCATGCTTCAGCGCGGCAAGCAGGCTGTAATGCGTCGTCGAAACGAAGGGCACCGCCACCTTCTTGCCGGCAAGGTCGGCAGTTTTCTCGATGCCGGCGCCGTTGCGGGCGACAAGGGCCTCGGATTCGCCGATCAGCCCGACAATGAAGATTGTCTGGATTGGAAGCTCGCGGCTCGCCGCCGCCGCCAGCGGGCTCGAGCCGACATAACCGATGTCGACCGAACCGGAAGCGATGGCGGCGATTACGTCGGCGCCGGAATCGAATTTCCGCCAGTCGATTGCCGCCTTGGTCGCGCTCTCATAGGCGCCGTCGGCCTGCGGCACCTTCGAGGGTTCGACGACCGTCTGGTAGCCGATAGTGATCTTGAAGTCCTGCGCATCGGCTGGGCCGAGAAAGGCGGCACCAGCCAAGGCCGCCGAGGACAAGAGAACGATACGTCGCGAAATGGTGGACATGAAAGGCTCCTTGGAAACGAGAAAAAACCGGGTTGCGTTTCATAGTCACTTAACTCTATCGTCCTTGTAGAGTTAAATCCTTCCAATCGGTTCGGTCTTGTTAGAAAAGTCATCTGGCTATGGCAGTTGCCATTCGCACGCTTCTGGGTGATGGCCCGGTGAGAACCGTCGTCCTTGCCCGAACCGCTTCCACGTCGTCCATGCGCGCAGCAAGGATTTTCCCGCGTTCGCCCCTGCATCGGCAAATTCATGCTGTGGATAGCCAAGAAATTGGAAACAAGTTCCCTGTGTTCGCGGTTAAGTCTAGTATCCTTATCGACATTGAAGGATTGGAGAGGACGATGAGCGACGCCACCCTCCTTGTTGCCGCGCGCGGCATGCTTTGGCCTTCAAATTCAGGGGCAGAAGCTGCTGTCCGGATTCTCGCCGATCGGGACATTCCTGCCGCCGGCCAGTTTGGCGATGTGCCATTGGCGGCGGCTTCTGTGCTTCCAAGAGCACAAGCCCCTGCCAAAATGGCCATTGCGGCTTGAAAACGAAGCAAAATCAACGTTTCTCGGCTTGTATATCATGTCACTAGAATTTATCTGTAGTGGCAGCTTGGACGCGGCGGGGAGGCACGCCAGGCGTTTCGCAACCGGTGGCCTTGCGCCATCGCATGACAGAGAAACGTTCGGGTTATGCTCACGAAAAAAGGTAAATACGGCCTCAAGGCGCTCATCCATCTGGCGCGCCTGCCGGTTGGACAGCTCGCCTTCGTCAACGACATCGCCACAGGAAACAATATTCCGAAGAAGTTCCTCGATGCCATTCTTGGCGAATTGCGCAATGCCGGGTTCGTCCAGAGCCGCAAGGGCAAGGAGGGCGGCTACCGGCTGGCACGCCCGGCGGACGAGATCAAGGTCGGCCACGTCGTGCGCGTGCTCGACGGGCCGCTTGCCCCCATTCCCTGCGCCAGCCGCACCCAGTATCAGCGCTGCGAAGATTGCAACGAGGCGACATGCCAAGTCCGACACCTGATGCTGGAGGTCCGGCAGGCCATCGCCGAGGTGCTGGACCAGCGCAGCCTCGCCGAAATGCGCGATATCGCCGGCGACGAGGACCTTTCGGCGGCGTTGAAAGTGCAGGCCTGAACCACCCTCCCTTGAGCCGGCGACGATTGCCAGGACAGCTGGTGTGCGCATGACCGGGCGCGCTACGCCAAGTTCGATCATCATTGTCGGTGGCGGCGCCAGCGGCGTCGTGCTTGCCGCGCATCTGCTGAAGTCGCCCAATCCCGATCTCCGCGTCAGCCTGGTCGAAAAACGCCCGCATTTTGGGCAAGGCATGGCCTATTCAACGTTGCTGTCGGCGCATGTGCTGAATGTCAGCGCGTTGGGCATGAGCGCCTATGCCGACGATCCCGGCAATTTCGCGCGCTGGCTGCTTGAACGCGGCCTGGCGACGCCAGAGCAGGCGCCGGTCTACGCGCCGCGCAGCGTCTACGCCCGCTATCTCAAGGAGCTGCTCGACGAGCTCGAGGCGCGTGAGCGGGAGACGGGCCGGCTGCGCCTGATCCGCGAGGAGAGCCTGTCGATCTCGCCGACCGCGTCAGGCGTCGAAGTGGCGCTGGCCAACGGCACCAGCGTGGTTGCGCACCTTGCCGTGCTCGCCACCGGGCATGACGAGGAGCCGGGTGCAGGCCAGGGCCACGCGATCAGGATGGGGTCGGAGGCCGACACGCCGCTCGATCCCGAAGCCCGAGTCCTGGTGCTGGGCACCGGCTTGAGTATGGTCGATGCGTTCCTGTCGCTTGAAAAGCGCGGGCATCGCGGCGATATCGTCGCGGTGTCGCGGCGCGGCCTGCTGCCTTCGCCGCATCGCAAGGGCAATCCGATCAAGCTCGACGTCGCCGATATTCCGCTCGGCACCCAGCTTTCCTATTTCGTCGGCTGGTTCCGCGACCTGATCCGGGAAAACCAGAAGGCCGGCATCGACTGGCGCGACGTCGTCGACGGTCTGAGACCCTTCAACCAGAAGATCTGGCAGAACTGGCCGTCCTCGGCCAAGCGCCGCTTTGTCGAGCACACCAAGGCCTGGTGGGACATCCATCGCCATCGCATGGCGCCGGAAGTCTACGCCCGCGTTGCCGAGGCGGTGCAAGCGGGCCGCATCCGCCTTGTCGCCGGGCGCGTCGTCGAGATCGCCGGCGGCGACGGCTTCAGGGTACAGGTCCAGTCGCGCCACACGCAGCGCCTCGAAAGGTTCGACGTCACCCGCATCTATGATTGCACAGGCATCGCCAGGGACATCTCGACGACCTCGAACAGCGTGGTACGGTCGCTGGTCGACCGTGGACTGGCACGGCCGGATCCGCTGCGCCTCGGCCTCGACGTGACCGCGAACTGCGAGGTCATCGCCGGCGATGGCACGGTATCGGCCAAGATCCTCGCCGTCGGGCCGCTGACGCGCGGCACCTTCTTCGAAATCGACGCCATTCCCGATATTCGCGTGCAGTGCGCGCGGCTGAGCAAGCGGTTGCTCGGATAAGGCCCCTTTGTCTCGACGCAATTTCGGATCCAGGATCGCCGCCGTCGGGGGGGAAAGACCTCGACCGCGCCAGGAAGCGAGCCGCGACCCTGGCCAGATGACCGGGCAAATTCTGCTTCCGTCGCCACCGTGCGTTGCCTACGATGGGCGCATGACGCAACGCGGAAGACTCTACGGCTGCCCGGTCGAGTTCGCTCTCGACGCGCTCGGCGGCAAATGGAAGACGGTGATCCTGGCGCGCATCAAGGAACAGCCGATGCGCTATTCCGACCTGCGCCGGCTGATCCCCTCGCTCTCCGACAAGATGCTGACTCAGAGGCTGGCCGAGCTTGTCGAGATCGGCTTCGTCACGCTCGAGACGTCGCCCGACGGCAAGGGGCGCTATGCCTTGACCGGGCGCGGTGAAGATCTCGCCGCCGCGCTCCAGGCGCTCTACGACTGGGGCAGCATGCATGGCCGCGCCGAGGGTGTGCGTTTTCGCACCGACAGCGCAGCCACCACCTAGATCAATTCCGGGAAAAGCGCGGAGCGGTTTCCGTCCGTAATGCGTGAAGACAAGCGATGGAGCGGTTCGGCGTTTGCGTGAAAAGGTGGGTCGCACTAGCAACCCGATTGCCCTCAACCTGCATCGGCCAGCGCGCCGCAGAAGCTTGCGACATCGGTGACGACGGCTTCGCCGAGGAAGCGTAGCGTCGCCATCGAGCGGTCGCGCGCTTCGCGGTTGCCGAAGCCACAGGCGTCCTCGATTACTACGGCGACAAAGCCATTGTCGGTCGCCTGGCGAACGGTCGGCTCGATGCCGATCTCCATGGCGATGCCAGCGAGCGCTATCGTGCGCATGCCGCAATCGCGCAAGGCAAAGCCGAGCGCGGTGGAATCGAAGGCCGACATCGTGAGCTTGTCGAACACCGCTTCGTCATGGCGGGGCTCCAGCTCGGGCACGATCCGCGTCGCTTCGGCGTCGCGCAGGAACCACGGCTCAACGGTGTCGGGGCTGTCGCGCCGCTGCCAGGCCATGGCGGTGCGCAGCTGCGTCGCGCCCATCCACTTGCGTGGCAGCGATAGATGGCGCGTGAACGCCACCCGCATTCCGGCTACGCGCGCCGCTTCCAGTGCCGTGCCGGTGCGCTCGACGATGGTCGCGCCGCCGGCCACCTGGCGGCAGATGCCGACCTGCATGTCGTAGACCACCAGCGCCGTGCGGCGCGGATCGCACCACTCAGTCAGGCTGGCCGGGATTTCGATCCCGTCGCTCGACCGGATCATGCCGCCGTCCGGTCCCATGGCTTGGCGATATCGACGGTCGGGTCGAACAGGAATTCCAGCGGCAATGGCGCGTCGAAGGCGATGAAATGCCATTCCAGCAGCCCGGCCTTGGACAGCGGGAAGTCCTCGGTGTAGCGCCGCGCTTCCTCGACGCTGTCGAGCTCGAAGACGATGATGACGCCGCCAATATCGCCGCGCGCATAATTCTCGCGCACGATCCCCGCCTTCCAGAGCCGCCAGACATTCGAAACTTCGTCGCGCAGATAAGGCCGCAGGTCGTCGAGCGTGACGCCGGGCCTGAAATTGTCATAGGCAAGAATCTTCATCGGCCATTCCTTGCATTGCTGTTCGTCCAGCGCCGGGTAGCATGGCGGAATCGGGGACCGCAACGAACGAGATGGTGCGTTGAAGCGGCCGCACGATTGCCGTTCTGTGCCGCGCGATCCCTATGGGCGGCCGGGCGGCCGCGGGATAATTTTTGCCGAAGAGGAGGAAAAGCGCGGTGACCATCGAAAGGCTGAACCCGGAGGGCATGCACAGCAATCCGGCCTATTCGCAAGGCGTGTCGCTGCCGGCATCCGCGCGCATCGTGCTGGTCGGCGGCCAGAATGGCGTCGACGCGCAAGGCCGGATCGTCGCCAGGGACGATCTCGCTGCGCAGACCGCTCAGGCGCTTTCCAACCTGGCAAAGGTGCTCGAAGCCGGTGGGGCAAAGCCTGAAGACCTCGTCAGCCTCTCGGTCTATATCGCCGGCGACCTGGATATAGGGCCGGCCTTCGGCGCCTGGATGGCCTTCTGGGCAAACCGCGGCGCGCCGCCGATCATCAAGGTGCTGCGCGTCGCCGGCCTCGGCAATCCGGATTTTCTGATCGAGATCGAAGCCAAGGCGGCGATCGCCTGAACCCTAAACAGGTTCTGCAAATCTTTTGCCCTGCCTGGAGGCCGGCGAAGCTTTCGCGAAATTCCATTCCCCTGCTGGCGGCCGGATTGGCACGATCTATCTTCTTTCCAACTGCAAACGGCTGGAAAAGACGGTAGGTTGCCGTCTTCCAGGGCGGTTGCTCATTCTGGCAACGGAGCATCTGACATGAGCAAGCACAAGATCGTGGCACCGGACGATGCATCGTCCCGCCTGCGCCCGCCCTATGCGTCGGTTCTCGACCTGATCGGGCAGACGCCGGTCGTCGAGCTGACCAAATTCGACATCGGCAAGTGCCGGCTGTTCATCAAGCTCGAAAGCCAGAATCCCGGCGGCTCGATCAAGGACCGCATCGCGCTGTCGATGATTGCCGCCGCCGAAAAACAGGGCAAACTGAAGCCCGGCGGCACCATCGTCGAGGCGACCGCCGGCAATACCGGTCTTGGTCTCGCCCAGGTCGGCATCCCCAAGGGCTACCGCATCATCCTCGTCGTGCCCGATAAGATGTCGCGCGAAAAAATCCAGCATCTGCGCGCGCTCGGCGCGGAAGTGCGCATGACGCGTTCCGACGTCGGCAAGGGCCATGCCGAATATTATCAGGACATGGCCGAAAAGATCGCCGCCGAGCTGCCCGGCGCCTTCTACGCCAACCAGTTTGCGAACCCGGCCAATCCGCTGGCCCACGAAACCACGACCGGGCCGGAAATCTTCCAGCAGCTCGGAGGCGATGTCGATGCGGTGGTCGTCGGCGTCGGCTCCGGCGGCACGCTGACCGGACTTGGCCGCTATTTTGCGAAAGTCTCGCCGAAGACCGAGATGATTTTGGCCGATCCGGTCGGCTCGGTGCTGGCACCGTTGATCAAGACCGGCAAGATGGTAGAGGCCGGAAGCTGGACCGTCGAAGGTATCGGCGAGGATTTCGTGCCGCCCAATGCCGATCTGTCGCTGGTCAGGAAGGCCTATTCCATCCCCGACAAGCAGAGCATGCTTGCGGTGCGCGACCTGCTATCGAAGGAAGGCATCCTCGCCGGCTCGTCCTCCGGTACGCTGCTTTCGGCAGCGCTTCGCTATTGCCGCGAGCAGACCGTGCCGAAGCGCGTCGTCACATTCGTCTGCGACAGCGGCAACAAATATCTGTCGAAAGTCTTCGACGATTTCTGGCTGGTCGAGCAGGGCCTGGCCGAGCAGGAGCAGCATGGCGATCTGCGCGACCTGGTCATGCGCACGCTCCGCACCGGCGATGTCGTGTCCGTCGGCCCCGACGAAAGCCTGCTCAATGCCTATGGCCGCATGCGCCGCTCGGATGTCTCGCAACTGCCGGTGCTGGACGAGGGCAAGCTCGTCGGCATCATCGACGAAAGCGATATCCTCGCCAAGGTCGAAGGGCCCTATGACAGCCGCTGGGATCGCTTCAAGGCCCCGGTCAGTACGGCGATGACCACCAATCTGCACACGCTGCAGGCCAGCCAGACGCTGGATGCGCTGCTGCCGGTGTTCGACCGCAACGAGGTCGCCATCGTCTTCGACGGCGACGAATTCATTGGCCTGATAACCCGCATCGACCTGATCAACCATTTGAGGCGCGCCCGATGACCGTCAAAGCCACAGTGTCGGGCAAAAACCGCCTCGCCTTCTCGACGCGCACCATCCATGGCGGCCAGAGCCACGACCCGACGACGGGCGCGGTGATGGTACCGATCTATGCCACATCGACCTACGGTCAGCAGAGCCCGGGCGTGCACAAGGGTTTTGAATATGCCCGCAGCCAGAACCCGACCCGCTTCGCCTTCGAGCGCGCGGTGGCCGACCTCGAAAGCGGCGCAGCCGCCTTCGCCTTCGCTTCAGGGCTGGCGGCGATCGCAACCATTTTCGAACTGCTCGATTCTGGCGCGCATATCGTCGCTACCGACGACATCTATGGCGGCACGTTCCGGCTGCTGGAACGGGTGCGCAAGCGCTCGGCCAATTTGCAGGTCGACTTCGTCGACTTCACCGATCTTGCCGCGGTCGAGGCGGCGATCCGCCCGGACACCAAGCTGCTCTGGGTCGAGACGCCGACCAATCCGCTGCTGCGTGTCGTCGACCTCGAAGGCGTCGCGGCGCTGGCCAGGCGCAAAGGCGTGCTCTCAGTCGCCGACAACACTTTCTGCAGCCCCTATCTGCAGCGGCCGCTGGAGCTCGGCATCGACATCGTGGTCCATTCGACGACGAAATACCTCAACGGCCATTCCGACATGGTCGGCGGCGTCGCCGTGGTCGGCGACAACAAGGATCTCACTGAGCGGCTGAAATTCCTCCAAAACGCCATCGGCGCCATTTCAGGGCCGTTCGACAGTTTCCTGGCGCTGCGCGGACTGAAGACGCTGGCGCTGAGAATGGAGCGTCATTCATCGAACGGCCAGAAGATCGCGCACTGGCTGGAGAGCCGCCCCGACATCCGCCGTGTCATCTATCCCGGCCTGCCCAGCCATCCGCAGCACGCCATCGCCAGGCGGCAGATGCACGCCTTCGGCGGCATGATCACAGTCGAGCTCGACCGTGACCTCGCCGGCACCAAACGCTTCCTCGAACACACGCAACTGTTCACGCTGGCCGAAAGCCTCGGCGGCGTCGAAAGCCTGATCGAACACCCGGCGCTGATGACGCACGGCTCGATCCCGGCAAAAAAACGCGCCGAGATCGGGATTTCAGATTCGCTGGTGCGGTTGTCGGCGGGAATCGAAGACGGTGACGATCTGATCGCGGATCTGGATCAGGCGCTGGGGGGTTGAGCCCGATAGCAAGAAAGCTTGCGAGACGTCGGCGGGACAGCGCCCCTCTCTGCCCTACCGGGCATCTCCCCCACGAGGGGGGAGATTGGCAGCTTCAGCGCTCCGCACACATTCCTACAATATTGGAAGATTGACGAAAACGGCCGTAACGGCCGATCTCCCCCCTTGTGGGGGAGATGTCCGGCAGGACAGAGGGGGGCGTGAAGGATCGCCAACGAGCGGCGCTTGCTCTGCATCGCCTCCGGTGTTTTAAATTCTATTCTGTTTGACCTTGGTGCCGTCCGGCAGAATTGTAGCCTCTTGATCCACCTACCGGACTCCGGAAGCTATGAACAACCGACAACGCAACCAACCGCCGGCAAGCGACGCTCCCCTCACCTTCGCCGTCCTGGTCTTCCCCGGCTTTCCCATGATGGCGTTCAGCTCCGTCATCGAACCGCTCCGCGCCGCCAATGTGCTGACCAAGCGGGACTGCTATCGCTGGATCATCGTCGGCGCCACGGAAGGTCCGGTGGAGGCTTCGAACGGCGTCGTCATCCAGCCAGGCTTTGCCGCCCATGACGCACCGAAAGTCGATCGCATCGTCGTCTGCTCGGGCGGCGATGCCGATCATCTCGTCGCGCACGATGCCGAGAGCTGGATCCGCAAGAGCCTGCGCGGCGGCGCCCATATCGGCGCGGTGGCGGATGCGGCATTCTTTCTCGCCCGCGCGGGCCTGCTCGACGGCCATGCCTGCACCTTGCACTGGACCAGCCAGGCGGCCTTCACCGAAGCGTTTCCGGATATCGAGCTGAGGCGCGATCTCTATGTCATCGATCGCAAGCGCTTCACTTCGGCCGGCGGCGTCGGCAGTCTCGACATGATGCTGGAAATCATCACCAACGACTATGGCGCCGAACTCGCGGCCGGCGTCGCCGAATGGTTCGTGCACAGCCCGCTGCGCTCCAGCGTCGACCGCAAGCTGATGCCGCTGCGCTTGCGCACCGGCGTGCAGAACGAACTGGTACTGTCGGCCATCGCCATAATGGAGGATGCGGTCGAAGAGCGGCTCGGCATGGCGGAACTGGCGGGGCGGCTTGGTGTCTCCTCCGATAAGCTCGAACGCAATTTCCGCTCCGAACTCAGTATCTCGCCCAACGGCTACTACCGCCGCCTGCGGCTGAAGCGCGCCGCCGACCTGTTGGCGCATTCGACGCTGATGGTGCGCGACGTCGCGCTGGCCTGTGGCTTTGCCTCGATGTCGAGCTTTGCCCGGGCGTTCCGGGAAGAACATGGCCACGCGCCGAAGGTGTTGCGGCGGCATTAGGTCTTGCGAGACGTCGGAGGGACAGAGGGGGGCGCGAAGGATCGCTACGGAATGCGCGCCTAGCGGTGTGTCGCACGACATCTGCGGTTTTCCGCACACACTTTATCTAGCGCACGACTATGCTCAGGGCCTTCCAGGAGGCACCCATGAGCATTGTCGTTTTTGACCCCGACAGCACCGAGGATGTCGACTTTGGGGATCGCATGCGCCATCCGGCGGCGGCCGATCCGGCCGGCGGCATGTGGCTGTCGGACACCGAGCCGTCCTTCATCGACGCTGATGCGCTGCGCAAGGGGCGGCTGGCCAGGCTGCGCGCCTGGATGCGCGAGGCCGGCTATGGCGGCGTCGTTCTGTTCGATCCCTACAACCAGCGCTACGCCACCGGCTCGCGCAACATGTTCGGCTATTTCCTGCGCAACTCGACGCGCTACTTCTTCATCCCGACCGAAGGGCCAATCGTGCTGTTCGAATATCCGCAGAGCTACCATGTCTCGATGGTGCTCGACACGATCGACGAGGCGCGGCCGTCGAAGCTGGTGTGGTCATCGGTGTCGGGCCGTGACGACGAAACCGCCGGCCCGTTCGCCGACGAGATCGCCGAATTGCTCAAGGCGCATGGCGGCGGTTCGATGAAGGTCGGGCTCGACCGCTGCAGCCATCTGCAGGCACTGGCGCTGGAAAAGCGCGGCTGCGAGGTCCGGGATTGCCAGGGCGAGATTTTGGCGGTGCGCGCGGTCAAGACGCCCGAGGAAGTAAAATGCCTGCAGGTGTCGATGGCTGGCGCCGAGGCTGCGGTCTATGCGGTGCGCGAGGCGATCAAGCCCGGCGTTTCCGAAAACGAGCTGTTCGCCATCATGTATGGCGAGGTGATCCGGCAGGGCGGCGAGTTCATCGAAACCCGGCTGCTGACCTCGGGCCAGCGCACCAATCCATGGTTCAACGAGGCGAGCGGCCGCAAGATCAGGCCAGGCGAACTTTTGGCACTCGATACCGATACGATCGGCTGCTACGGCTATTATTCGGACTTTTCCCGCACCTTCCGCTGCGGCCCGGGCAAGCCGACGGATTACCAGAAATCGCTCTACCGCATGGCGCACGACCAGGTTCAGCACAATATCTCGATCGTAAGCCCCGGCATGGCGTTTCGCGAGATTGCCGAAAAGGCCTGGAAGATCCCGGACCGCTTCGTCGACCAGCGCTATACCTCGGTCATGCACGGCGTCGGCATGCATGGCGAGACGCCGTTCATCGCGCACGCCATGGATTACGAAACCTATGGCCGCGACGGGGTCATCGTGCCCGGCATGGTGGTCAGCGTCGAGAGCTATATCGGCGAGAAGGGCGGCCGCGAGGGCGTCAAGCTGGAGGACGAGATCCTGATCACCGAGACCGGCACCGAACTTCTGTCGCGCTTCCCCTATGAGGACGACTTTCTGGAGAAACAAGTTTGACCCGGGATCCCTTGGAGACGAGCGCGGACGCCCATCGTTTCGTCATCCTGGGGCGAAGCAAGGAGCGCAGCGACGCGGCGCAGACCCTGGGATCCATGCCGCGACTCCAGCGCGCTGCCACGATGCAGATTTCGCTCCCCTGCGCTCCACGCCTAACGTCACGGGATGGATCCCAGGGTCTCCGCGACGGAGCTTCGCTCCTGCTTCGCCCTGGGATGACGAAGTTGGGGAGGCTCCGGCCAATCTCCACGGCTTGCGGTAGCGCACCGAAAAGGAAGGTGTCGGCCGGGAAACCATCCGCATGAAAAGCCCGATCTCGATCAAGCGCGGTACGGCGGCGGCGGTGTTCATCGATCTCCAGGAGGAGCATCGGCGGGACAAGCGCTATCTGGTCGAAGGCTATGGCGACATCCTCGCCAACGTCCAGCGGCTGCAGGCGGCGGCACGCGCCAATGATGTTCCGCTCTACCATTGGGCCTATATCGTCGATCTCGCCACGGCACGGCCGTTCCACCCGGTCGAGGCCAACGGCAAGTCGGCGTTTTCCGACAAGGACGATCCGCTGACGGCGATCTGTCCAGAGGTCGGCCCGTTGCCAGGCGAGACGATGCTGATCAAGACCGACGCCAGCGCCTTCCGCGCGGGGCCTGCCGCCGAACGGCTGAAGGTCGACGGCATCGAGTGGCTGGTCGTTGCCGGCGTCTGGACCGAGGCGTGCATCGATGCCACCGTCAAGGATGCGGTGGCGCTCGGATTTCGCGTGCTGCTGGTCAAGGATGCCTGCGGCAGCGGCAGCACGGCGATGCACCAGACGGCCATTCTCAATCTCGCCAACCGGCTCTATGGCGGCGCCGTCACCAGCACCGACGGCGCCTGCCGGCTGCTGGCCGGCGAGACGGTCGAAGCCTGGCAGGTCGAGGGCTCGGTGCCGCTGCGCTTCAGCTATGAAAATGCTGCCCGGCTCTACGCCGAGCTCTGAGCGGGATCGCGAAGCGATGATCACCGAGGCCGAGCGACCCGAAACGACAGACCGCGGAAAGTACCAAACGCTGCTCGATCCGGAACTGTGGGCCTATATCGACAGGGTCAACGAGTGGTATCCGCCCGAAATCGTCTACATGCCGATCGAGCGGCAACGGGCGGTCTATGACGCCATGTGCCGGGCGTTTCGCGAGCCCTATCCACCCGGTGTCAAGGCCAGCGACAGCAGCGTCGGCGACCATGCGATCCCAGTCCGGCATTACCAAATGGCGGGCACGGCGCCACAAGCGATCGTTGTCTATTATCACGGCGGCGGCTTCGTGCTTGGCGGGCTCGACAGCCATGACGACATCTGCGCCGAGATTTGCGCCGGCACCGGCTTTGCCGTTCTGTCTGCCGACTATCGGCTGGCGCCGGAACATCTCCATCCGGCGGCTTTCGAGGATGCGCTGGCCGTATTCGAATGGGCGACGGCAACGACCGGCCTGCCGATCGTGCTCTGCGGCGAAAGCGCCGGCGGCAACCTGGCCGCTGCGGTGGCACAGGCGACACGCCGCCATCCTCACCATGCGATCGGCCAGGTGCTGATCTATCCCGAGCTCGGCGGTGACGAGCTGGAGCTAGATAGCAAAGAGAGCACCAGCTCCTATGTCGAGCACGCCGAGGCGCCGCTGCTGACATTGCGCGATGTCGAATTCTATCGGCATATCCGGGCAGGGAAGGGACAGTCGCCGGACGACCCGACATTTTCGCCGCTTAGCGATACCGACTTCTCCGGCCTGCCGCCGACGGTCATCGTCACTGCCGAATGCGACCCACTGTCGGCGGACGGCCAAGCCTATCGCGACCGCATCCTTGCCGCCGGCGGCAAGGCATGGTGGCGCGAAGAGCCGCGGCTGGTGCACAGCTTCCTGCGCGCCCGCAAGACCGTGCCGCGCGCCGGCGAGGCCTTTGATCGCATCGTGGCGGCAATAGCCGCGCTGGGCGGAGGTGACTGGCCTGAGTGACGGGGACCGTCCTCCAAGCGCCACTGTCGCGGAACCGCGCACAACAACTGCGGAAACCCGAACACTCCCCTACGGGAGCTCGCCCTATCATCCCCCGAGGCAATGGCGCTCCGGCGATCGCTTCCGTCCCCCGCGTTTGGCGATCGGCAGAGGTGCCCAACAACAGGGGAATGACGACGATGAAGTTCATGCTGACCGATCGAAAACTGCATCCGCAGGCCGAGCCCGTCGCGGACGGCTTCAAGAAAGGCCAGATGAACCGGCGCGAATATCTCGCCACCATGGCTGCGCTCGGCGTCAGCGCTGCCGGCGCGCTGGCGCTGGGTGGGCTTGCGCCGTCACCGGCCAGGGCCGAGGAACCGAAGCGCGGCGGCATCTTGCGTGTCGCCATGAACGTCAAGGGCTGGAAGGACCCGCGCACCTTCGACGGCGTCGAGATGTCCAACGTCGCCCGCCAGTGCAACGAATATTTGGTGCGCTGGAAGCGCGACTTCACCTTCGAGCCATGGCTGCTCGAGAGCTGGGAAACCAGCGACGACGCCCGCGTGCTGACGCTGCATGTCCGCAAGGGCATCACCTGGTCGAACGGCGACACCTTCAACGCCGACGACGTGATCCACAATCTGACGCGCTGGTGCGATGCGTCCGTCGCCGGCAATTCGGTCGCCGCGCGCATGGGCGCACTGGTCAACGCCGATACCAAGAAGGTCGTCGACGGCGGCATTGAGCGCGTCGACGATTTCACCGTCCGGCTCAATTTGCCTAAGCCCGACATCTCGCTGATTGCCGGCATGGCCGATTATCCGGCGCTGATCATGCATCGCAGCTATGACGGAGACGGCGATCCGCTGAAGGCCTTGGCGATCACCACCGGGCCTTGCGAACTCGTCGCATGGGATGCCGAGGTCGGCGCCGAAGTCCGCCGCAAGGACAAGCCATGGTGGAAGGGCGAGTTCTATCTCAACGGCATCAAATGGGTCGACTACGGCTCCGATCCCAACGCCATGCTGTCTGCCTTCGAATCGGGCGAGGTCGACACCGACCATGAAACCGCCTCCGACACGGTTGCGCAGACGGACTCCATGGGCCTGAGCAATTCCGAGATCGCCACCGGCTCGACGATCGTCGCGCGTTTCAATATCGGCAATCCGCCCTATGACGACATCAAGGTTCGGCGCGCCGCACAACTGGCCGTCGACAACGCCGCCGTGCTGAAGATCGGCATGGACAACCGCGGCAAGCCTGCCGAGAACCATCATGTCGGGCCGATGCATCCCGAATATGCCGATATCGGCCCGGCCGTCCGCAACATCGATCAAGCCAAGGCCCTGCTCGCCGAGGCCGGCAAGGCCGAACACGAATACGAACTCATCTCGGTCGATGTCGACTGGCAGAAGAGCACCGGCGACGCCATCGCCGCGCAGATGCGCGAGGCAGGGCTGAAGATCAAGCGCACAGTGCTGCCGGCCGCCACCTTCTGGAACGACTGGAGCAAATATCCTTTCTCCTGCACGGAATGGCTCGGCCGGCCGCTCGGCGTCCAGGTGCTGGCGCTCGCTTATAAGTCTGGCGCCGCCTGGAACGAGAGCGCCTATGCCAATCCGGAATTCGATACTCTGCTCGACAAGGCGCTGGCAATGCCCGATCCCGGCGCCCGCAAAGAGCTCATGGCCAAGATCGAACAGAATTTGCGCGATTCCGGCGTCATCATCCAGCCCTACTGGCGCTCGGTCTATCGCACCTATCGCAAGGGCGTGCATGGCTGCGAGCAACACCAGTCGCTCGAGCAGCATTTCGAGAAGGTCTGGCTCGAGACGTAGCCTTGCAGACGACCAATTGTCGGGGCCAGCGCCGCTCCTTCTTCCTTCTCCCCTTGCTTGTGGCAGAAGGTGGATTGGCGCGCAGCGCCAAGACGGTTGAGGGGTGTTGGAAGGATCGTCGTCGGTACCAAGCTGGAACACCCCTCATCCGGCCGCTTCGCGTCCACCTTCTCCCACAAGGGGAGAAGGAAGAGCCACGCCCGTCCCTGAAATCTCCTGCCCGAGCCGCACCGTTTCCCGGATCAGCAGGTCCAGATCGTCGCGCCGGGTGCGGTGGTTGTTGATCGCCACCCTGAGGCAATGCTGGCCATGCACCGTCGTGTCGGAAATGGCGGCGATGCCTTCTTCCTGCAGCCTCAGCATGATCTCGGTATTGAGCGCTTTCAGGCGCTCAGCGTCCAACCCATCGGCGCGGTAGCGAAAGCAGACGATGTTGATGTTCACCGGCGCCACCAGTTCGAGTGCCGGTTCGGCCGCGATCAGCGCGCCGAGATAATGCCCTTGCGCGATGTTCTGGTCGATCAGCCGGCCGAACTTTTCGATGCCGTGCTCCCGCAGCGCCATCCACACCTTCAGCGCCCGGAAGCCGCGCGTCGTCTGCAGGCCGTAATCGTGCAGCCATTGGCCGGAGGCCAGGCCGCGCGGCGTCGATTCCAGATATTCCGGCGTCACCGCGAACGTGCCGCGATGCGCGGAGGCATCCCGGATCAGCGCGCAGCCGACCTCGAAGGGCGCGTGCAGCCATTTATGCGGATCGAGCGCGATTGAGTGGGCGTGCTCGATGCCGGCGACGCGATGCGAATTGTCCGGCGCAATCGCAAGCAAGGCGCCGATGCAGCCGTCGACGTGAAACCACAGATCCTCTTTTGCCGCCAGGTCAGCCAGCGCTTGCAGATCATCGATTGCGCCGGTGTTCACTGTGCCGGCCGTACCGATTACGCAGGCCGGCTTGAAACCGGCGTCACGGTCCTCGGCGATCGCCGCCCGCAACGCAGCGATGTCGATCCGCAGCCCGGCATCGCTCGGGACGCGGCGCAGCGCCCGGTTGCCGAGGCCGAGCGCTTCCATCGCCTTGCGGTGACAGGAGTGAAGCTGGTCGGAGCCGTAGAAACGCAGTGGCTTGTCGATGCCGGCAACGCCGTGCTCGCGTATGTCGATGCCGGCCTTGGCGTTGCGCGCCACGGTCAGCCCGATGATGTTGGCCATCGAGCCACCGCTGACCAGCGTGCCGCTGGCCGATTGCGGAAAGCCCATCATTTCCTTGCACCAGTCGACGACCTGGTTGTCCATCAATGCCGCGGCATGGTTGCCGCCGCCGAGGTTGGAGCCCTGAATCGCCGCCAGGAAATCGCCGAGCGCGCCGGTGAAATTGCTCGAGCCCATGTACCAGGACCAGAAGCGGGGATGGATGTTGCCCATCGCATAGGGCATCAAGCTCCTGGTGACGTCGCCATAGATTTCTGCCAGCGGCGCCGGCGAACGCGGTAGCGGCGATGTGAAGAAGGTCCTCACATCAACCGGCATCTCCTGCCACACCGGACGCTCTCTGACATCGCGCAGGTAAGCGACGGCATCATCGACGATCCGATGCGACAAGACCTGCACGTCGGCCCAGTTCGAGGGGTCAAGCGTTTCCTCGGTGGCCGTGACGGCCAGTCCAGGCTTCGTGTCCATGCAGGCCGCTCCCGATTTGCCGCCGTCACGCCGGAAACTGGCAGCCGGGCGTCGACTGCGAAAGCGCAGTCTCCTCGGCGTCCATCTCCGCTTCGATGCCGTCGAACAGCGGCGTCGTCATGTAGCGCTCGCCGGTGTCGGGCAGCATGCACAGGATCACCGAGCCGGGCGACGCCTTTTCCGCGATCTGCCGCGCGACAGCAAATGTCGCCCCGCCGGAGATGCCGGTGAAAATGCCTTCCTTCTGCGCCAGCGCCTTGGCCCATTTCGTGCCCTCGGGCCCGGCAATAGGCACCACCTCGTCATAGAGGCCGGCGTCGATCGCCTCCTGCAGCACGTCCGGAATGAAGTCGGGCGTCCAGCCCTGGATCGGATGCGGCTCGAACGCCGGATGGCTGGCGGTAGGCGCGCCGCCGGCGCCGCGCTGCTGCGGCTTGCCGCTGCCGATCAGCTGCGCATTGGCCGGTTCGGCGAGCACAATCCGGGTCTCCGGCCGCTCGCGGCGAAGCACGCGTCCGACGCCGGCGACGGTGCCGCCCGTGCCGTAGCCGGTGACGAAGCAGTCGAGCCGCGAGCCGGCGAAATCGTTGATGATCTCGCGCGCCGTCGTCGCTTCGTGAATGGCGGCATTGGCCTTGGTCTCGAACTGGCGGGCCAGGAACCAGCCATTGGCTTCGGCGAGCTCCACCGCCTTCTTGTACATGCCAAAACCCTTCTGGGCACGCGGCGTCAGCACCACCTTGGCGCCCAGCATGCGCATCAGCTTGCGGCGTTCGATGGAAAAACTGTCGGCCATCGTCACCACCAGCGGATAGCCCTTCTGGGCGCAGACCATGGCAAGGCCGATGCCGGTGTTGCCGCTGGTCGCCTCGACGACGGTCTGGCCCGGCTTCAAGGCGCCGCTGCGCTCGCCCTCCTCGATGATGTTGAGCGCCAGCCTGTCCTTTACCGAGGCGGCGGGATTGAAGAACTCGGCCTTCACATAGATCGTGGCATGGTTCGGTCCGAGATTATTGATGCGGATCACCGGCGTATCGCCGACCGTGTCGAGAATGCTGTCGAACAGACGGCCGCGCCCGGCGGTGGTTCTGATTTTCTGTTGATGCAACATGTCGAGCTCCTCGCTTTCTCGTTGTCTCTTGTCGTCACGGGCCGGTTACAGACCGGTGGCTTGGGCGGCGAGGTTTCGAGACCTTGCCGCGCTACATTTGCCTCCCGGCAATGCCAGCATCCGGCGCGGGAATTCGCTGCCGGATGCACCGTGTCGCGTTTGGTGATAAAACAAAGGCCGACTGGCCAGCGTGGGAGCAGGCGTGGAAATTTACGTGGAATCCGCCCGATCGAGCCTCGGCGGCGAGATGGCCGGTCTTTCCGTGCGTCTGCTCGGACCGCTGACGATTATCCGCGACGGCACCTCCGTCGAGCTTCCGAAGTCGCGCAAACTGCGTGCGCTGCTCGCCTATCTGGCGCTGGCGCCGCATCCGGTCGGCCGCAGCCGCCTCTGCGAGCTTTTGTGGGATGTGCCGAACGACCCGCGCGGCGAGCTTCGCTGGTGCCTGAGCAAGCTTAGAGGCATCCTCGATGAACCGCATCATCGCAGGGTCGAGACACCAGGCGACACGATCGCGCTTGATCTGAGAGGTGCTTCCGTCGACGCTGTCGACATAGCCTCGGCCGCCGCCAAGGGCGTTGAGACGCTCGGTCTAGAGCGGCTGCAGGCTCTTTCCGGAATGTTTGCCGGCGACTTTCTCGATGGGCTGGAGATCGACCGCAGCCCGCATTTCAACAGCTGGCTGATCGCTCAGCGCCGTCGCTTCACCTCGTGGCACGCCGCCATCCTGGAACATCTCGTCAACAAGCTTCCGGCGGATGCCGACGAGATGTCTTCGCATCTGGACAAATGGCTGGAACTCGCTCCGTTCGACGGGCGCGCACATGTGGCTCTTCTGACCAGGCTGGCGCAGCGCGGCCAGTTTGACGCCGGCGAGGAACATCTCGCTTCCGCGGCGCGGCTGTTTGCTTCGGAGGATCTGGATTTCGGAGCCGTTCGTGAGGCATGGCGCACGATCCGCGGCGAACGACCTGCAGCAACGCTCTGGGCCCGACCTTCAGTCGTACCCGCGGCACCGTACGCGTCAATTATGCTTTCCCGTTCCGATACCGCTGCATCACAGAAGGCTTCGCTCGCGGTGATGCCGTTTGCCGAAGAGGCGGCTGGCGGCGGCCCACGCGGAGGCATAGCCGATGGCCTCACCCACGACATCATCACCCGCCTGGCCAAGCTCAGGGATTTCTTCGTCATCGCGCGCGGCTCGGTGTTTGCCTTGGCGGAGAAAAACATCGCGCCCGAAGATGCCGGCCGGCGGCTCAACGTCGACTATGTCGCCACCGGCACCGTGCGCTGCCAGGCCGGCCGCGTCACCGTCGCGGTCGAGCTGGTCGAAGTGCGCACCGCCAGGATCGTCTGGGCCGAGACGTTCGAGCGCAAGCCGGACGACATCTTTGCCGTCCTCGACGACATCGGCAACAGCATCGTCTCGTCGATCTCGGCCGAGATCGAGACGGTCGAGCGCAATCGCGCCATGCTGAAGGCGCCCAATTCGCTGAACGCCTGGGAAGCCTACCACCGGGGTCTCTGGCACATGTATCGCTTCACCCGCACGGAAAACGAGCAGGCCCGGCATTTCTTCGACATAGCCTTGAAGCTCGATCCGACGTTCGCCCGCGCCTATGCCGGGCTCTCCTTCACCCATTGGCAAAATGCCTTCCAGCGTTGGGGCGATCGTGACCAGGAAAGCGCCCTGGCCTTCGAGGCAGCCGGCCAGAGCCTGCTCGTCGACGATCACAATCCGGCCGCTCACTGGGCCATGGGGCGGGCGCTGTGGCTGCGCGGCGAGCAGGACGGCTCCCTCATTGAGCTGGAACGCGCCGTCGACCTCAGCCCGAATTTCGCGCTCGGTCACTATGCGCTCTCTTTCGTCCACTCGCAGTCCGGCGATCCGCAGGCCGCGATCGGCTCATCCGACCATTCCAGGCATCTGAGCCCCTTCGATCCGCTGCTGTTCGGCATGCTGGGCGCCAGGGCGATGTCGCATGTCCGGCTTGGCCAGTTCGACGAGGCCGCCGAATGGGCGCTGAAAGCAGCCGCGCGTCCCAACGCCCATGCCATCATCCTGGCGATTGCCGCGCATTGCCTTGCGCTGGCGGGGCGGCTGGACGAGGCACGAAGTTTCGCCGCTGGGCTGCGCAAGATGCTGCCGAACTACTGCGCCGACGATTTCATCGGCACCTTCCGCTTCGAGCCGGGCGCCGAGGCGCTGTTCCGGCAAGGCGCCAAGCGGATCGGGCTGGGGTGAGGCACGCGCGCGGTTAGCCAGGCTCTCCAAACCGCTCATCGCGGCTGGCCGCCCCAAACATCGTCATGTCCGCAGCCAAGGCGCATCGTCAGATTGGTTGCGAATTCGTCGACCAGAGCGGATCAGACAGGCTCAACCGATTTAACGTTGCCGTCGGTGCCCACGAGGCAGCACCAGCCCCATCTTCTGACGGGCAACGGCTGAAGGTGCAGCAGCGCGTTCGCCAAAGAGCGCGCCTTCACGTGCCGCCCCTGCACGCTACCCGATGACAATCCGGCTGGGAAGATGCTCAAAACGCGGCCGCGGCACCCCCACTGCGCCTCTATGTGGCACGCCGCAGCGTTGAAAAAACTCGAATAAGTGAGCAGCGTTTCTTTCGACCTGCGCAAGCGGGTGGGCTCGGTTAAAAAAAAGATACCGACAATAGATCAGGACACAGGCAATCGTATAAGAAGCGATTTCGCCATTGGCTTTTTTCGATCTGCGTAAACGCATAACAACGTGGGATATTACTTATAACAACATACAGCCAATGGAATAAAGTCGATTTTCTGTGCTGGTACATTGCTGTGAAGCGAATTTCAGTATCTGCTAAGATAGCCGGCATTGGTTCTGAATTATTAAGCATTTGCAAAATTCAAACCCGCAATACTGCAATTTTTCCTTGCCATACGCCGACTTCGGATGCAACTTTCTGGCAACAGCAGCCGCGTTAGTTGGTTGCTGGCATGCTTGGGCGGACGGGCGCGAAGCATGGAGAGGGAAATCGATATTCGCTAATGCGGCCCCCCGTGGGGAGCGTTTCCCCTCGACGTAAGAGATCACGACAGCCAGCCACTAAGTCTTCGAATGCATGGGCCACGGTCTGGCTCTTTCGAGGCCGGCGAAGCTCTGTCCTCCGCGGATGGCGCCAATCAGCAATCAGATCAGGAAAGAGCGATGAGGAAATCAACCTTGGCAATCGTGCTCGCAGGCACTTTCGCGCTTACGGCGTGCCAGTCGTCATCCAACCCGGAAGTTCAGGCGCGCAACAGCGAGTTCGGCTGCATCGCCGGTACTGTCGGTGGCGCGATCGTGGGCGGCCTGATCGGCAGCACCATTGGTGGTGGAACCGGACGTGTGATCGGTTCCGCGATTGGCATCGGCGGTGGTGGCTACCTCGGCAATCGTCTTGCCTGCGGCTGAGACGAGAAGAAAGGGACAAGACAATGAAATCCATAATCGCGACCACAGCTTCCTTGCTCCTGCTTTGCGCCGGCGCGGCCACGGCACAGCAGTCCATGTACGAGGGTCACCAGGACCAACTTGATACCGATGACAACGGCGCGGTGAACCGACAGGAGTATCAGGCCTTCATGCCCAGGGCCTTCGAAAAGCTGGACGCCGACAATAACGGCGCTCTCAGCCAAGCCGAAACCGCCGACGTCCTGAACGCCGATCAGTTCGCAGCGACCGATGCGAACGGGAACGGCCGTGTCAGTCGGGACGAATTCATGAACCGGGTGATGAAGGACTTCGCGGCGGCCGATAAGAGCGGGGACCGCCGCCTGCAATAGTCTTCGGATACGAACGATCGCCCAGCCGCCAGGCAGTCGGAGGAATGAACCATGAAATTCGTAATCTATGCGACCCTGGCCACTGCTTTGATGGCGATCGCCGGATGTACCACCGACGACGGCTACGATGGCTGCCGCGGGTCGGGCTGCCTGGTTGATCGGCCTCATAAACGGGACCGGAAGATAGACGACCGGCCGCAGTTCGACAGGAACGGCAATCCCAACTTCGATACCAGGGGCCGTTACATCGGCTGCCATGGGCTCGGATGTAAGGTCGACGATCCCGATGACGGGGATCAAAGCATCGACGACAGGCCGCAGTACGATAAGGAAGGCAATCCGAACTTCGATACCCAAGGCAACTACCAAGGCTGCCGCGGCATCGGCTGCGAGGTCGATGCGCCAGACGATGACAGGTCATCGGACGACGATAGTTCATCGGGCGATGACGATTCCGATTGATGGCCCCTGCAACGAACAAGGAAGAGGATAGCCACTCATGTCTGAATTGAACGGTCTCATCCGTCGGCGTGCCAAAATCGTCATGGTCGGCCTTGCGGGGCTGGGAATGACGCTGACATCCGCTTTCGCCGCGAATAGCGCCTGTGACGGTGTAAAGGTCGAAGTGACGAAGGCGCGCAAGCAGGAGTATGCCCCCCTCGTTGCCTCGGCGTTGGACAACAAGGTCAAGCCCGCTCGGGTGAAGTTCATCACGATCATGGAGAACGGCAACTGGAGCGCCGCCTACGTCTCCACGCCGGTGAGCGATGACGGCGTGATGTTCTTCCAGACAGTCAACGGAATGAAGCAGTTTCGCGATGTATGGGGCGGCTATGCCGACCCATCGGAAAAGCCTGAACTCGTATCCTGGGCAAAGAAACTCGGAGCGCCGCAAGACCTGGCAAAGTGTTTTGCCGACGAAGTTACGGAATGACGGTGATGATCGCTGGCGATCACCGCGGTGGCGCCGGCATAGCAAATGGCATCGAAAAGGCATGGATCAGCAGAAACTGATCAAGGACTGCATGACCGTCAAGGGTTCACACATCGAGGAGATTCGAACAATGGCCAGAAGACACGCTTTTCTCTTTGCGTTGGGGATGATCTCAGCAATCAGCACCGGATCAGCGTCCGCGCAATCGGCTGCGGAGGTGAACGGCAACCTGGACACGCTGTTCGGAAGTCATGCTCCGTACCAGACCTTCTTCGACAAGTTGAAAAAAGCGGTCGGTTCCGATGACAAGGCGACCGTTGCCGCATTGGTCGCCTATCCGTTCCAGGCCCGCATCAAGGGAAAGGCCCTGAAGATCAAGGATCAGAAGCAGTTCTTGACCGATTACGACCAGATTATCACCCCGAAGGTGAAGGGTGCTGTGACCAAGCAAACCTACGCGACGCTTTTTGCGAACTGGCAGGGCGTTTCCATCGGCGATGGAGAAATCTGGTTCAGCGGCATTTGCAGCAACCAAGCCTGCGAACAGCAGACGATCAGGATCACCGCCATTAACGACTGATGTCGATAGAGGAAGGAAGGCCGGTGTTCATTTCCCGCAACAGGGTTCAGCCCTTCACGACGATCAGAAAAGCGGGGCCTCGATCTCGACGCAACTGAGACCGGAGCCTTGGGCGTCTCCTAGGCCAGTTCGGGCGTCCACGAGATCGGCTTCAACCCAAGCTCGACGTCTTGTTCTAGCCACCGGCGCCTGCGGAAGGATGTAGAAAAATGCTCGCTCTTCGAAAATCCAGACTGATCGTGCAGTTCGCCCGTGCGTTGGCAACTTCAGTGAAAATGGTGGCTGTCGTCAGCGTTGCCGTCCCGCACACGATCAATGTTGCGTATGCCAGCAAATATGATCTGCCGAAACCCTATGTTTCCCGGGCTCTTAACGCGGTTTTGATACCCATCAACCACGCCTCTCGGCACCGCTATCAGATCCCGCCCAAGCTTCGCGGGGTGTATGTCTTGGCCGTTGCACCCCATGGCGTTGCCGCGCGGCAAGGCATCCGGCCGGGTGACGTGCTTGCCACAGTGCGGCATCAACCGATTTCGACGCCGACCGATGTCGACCGACTCGTTTGGGCCGCTCTTGCCGTGAGCGCTACCAGTTTTCTGTTTGGCGTGAACCGCGGAACAGAAGTCGCAGATGTCGTCGAGGTCAATACCAACATCACCGTAAACAACTTCAATACCAACATCTCGGTCAACAATATCTCGCAATGGACGAGTGTCGATAACCATGAGGAGTGGACGCAGATCGTCGATCAGTACGACGACGAGATGGAGACAAGCCTCGAAGACACAAGCTATCGCGAAGACGACTCGCTGCCCGGCGACGCCAGTCCAGATGCCAACGCGACTCCTTCCGATGCTGATGACGATTCCGACGACAACAACGCGGACACCGATGGCGATAGCTCGGACGACAGCACCGACGACGACAGTTCCAATGATCAAGACGATTCGAGCGATCAGAATGACGATGATGGTGATGACGACAACAACACCGACGACGATAGCTCGGATGACAATACCGACGACAATAATTCCGATGATCAGGACGATTCGACCGATCAGAACGACGATGAAGACTCAACGGCCGGTGATGATGATCAAGACAGCACCGACACCGACGACGATAGCACGAATGACGATGCGTCGGATGACAGTAGCGACGACAGTAATGGATCGGATGATGATGATTCCAACTAGTGGCTGGCCCCGCCAGCCACGGATATCTCAAGTGAACGGCGGGATAAACCACCGCCCGTCAATCGGTGGAATCTGAACGGAGGACAATCGATGAAAACCGCAATACTGACTGCTGCCGTGGTTCTGGCCATGCCGAATTTCACCTTTGCCCAGGACAAGTGCTACGCCGCCGCCAAGGATCAGGCCTCGCTGAATGCGTGCGCCGATGCCGCGTTCAAGAAATCCGACAAGAAGCTCAATGAGCTTTACAAGCAGATCGAAGTCCGTCTCAAGGACGATGCGGATACCAGGAAGCTTCTTGTCCAAGCTCAACGGGACTGGGACAAATTTCGCGACGCCGAGTGCAGTTTCCAGACTTCAGGAGCGGCCGGAGGAAGCGTAATGCCGATGCTCACCGCGCAGTGCATGGACAGCCTGGCGCAATCCCGGGTCAAAGACTTCGAGGGTTACCTGAAATGCGGCAAGCAGGGCGATCCGATGAGTTGTCCCGTTCCGGCCGCGAATTGACACGTCGGTGCCGGGATGAAGACCTTCATCGTATCTGCAGTGCACTTGATGGCTGGGCTGTTGCTGGCGGCAGTTGTTACGGTCGCAAGTGCCGCTGAGATCCCCGAAGGGGACTATTACATCGTCGCGAAGCATTCCTACAAAGCGCTCACCGCCTTTGAAGGCAGGCATGGCGACATCGTGCTTGGTCAGTCCGCTCGCAAACCCAAGGATGGTCCCGCGCAGCTGTGGACCATCACCAGGGCGACCGGGGAAACGAACGGCGCAACCTATCAAATCCGGTCTCGACGATACGGAACGTATCTCGCCGGCGGCGACGAAGACGAAAACGGGAATACGAGTGTCGTCCTCGAGGATGAGCAGTCCGCTGGAGGGTGGCGCTTCAAGCCGCATCTGAACGGCTATGGCATCGAGCTGGATGACAGCGGCACGACGCTCAACGTCAGGGCCAATGAACGTGCGGACGACGCTCGGATCATCGTCTATGATGCCAGCCTGGACGATAATGCCCAGTGGTTGCTTTATCCGGCCGGCAATGGCGACCGACCGGCAGCGGCGTCGGCAGCGGTGTCGGAATTCGACAATCTGAACAAACGCTATCGCCTTGCTCCGATGCCCGCAGCCACACCCGAAGCCAATAGGCTCAGACGCACGAAGCTGATGGACGATCAGCCAAGCGGTGTGTTCGTGAAAAAGGGAGAGGCAGTATCGGTTACGGCCGAAGGCCTGCCGCCTTCGCCCGACGGCTTGATGATCATGATCGGCCCGATGAACAGCTTCTATGACGAAAGACCCCAGGATGACCCGCAATTGGTCATTGCCAAGGAAGGGCGCACCGACTTCACGGCGAAGCGCGACGGGCTGATCTATTTCCGCTACGCCGAGAGCGGCTTCAGTGCGGCTCTGCCTCCGATCGACGTGGCAATTGCGCGTGGCGGCAGTCCGATCCCTCTCTACGTCAAGGGAAGAACAAGCTTCGAAGACTGGCAAGAAATGCTCGCTAACATACCCGGTGCGCCATTCGTCGAGATGATAAGCGAGCGTGCTGCCATTACCGCGACCCGCAAAGTCTATATGAGGGCGCCTCAGGACGACCCTGCGGAAATTCTCGACACAATCGAGCAAATTCTAGGCTGGTACGATGCGCTATCCGGCCTCGACGGTTCCTCCAAACTGCATCGGGCATCCCGTTTGCGCATGCACTATCAGCAGGACACGGTGACACCGGCGAAGGTCTTCGACGATGGCATATACATGTACGCAGGTAACTATTTCATAGGTGTCCCCGGCAGCAACATGGGTGATTTGCTGGACGTGAATAAGCTGCGGCAAGCGTGGTCGATCTGGCATGAAACCGGCCATATGTACCAGCAGCAAGATTGGACCTGGGGCGAGATCGTAGAAACCACGGTCAATATCTATTCGCTCAATGCCCAAGCACATTTTGGCCATCCGTCCCGCTTGAAAGAGCGCGACGACTCTACCGGCAAGACGCCGCTGGATCTGGCGGCGCGATATCTGGCGCGGAAGACGCGCGATTTCGACAATGAAAAACAGATGCGTGTCAACGCGGATGACGACGATGAGCTTTGGGCGCGGCTGGTCATGTTCGATCAATTGCGCCGGGGTCTCGGCGAGGATTTCTATCCGAAGCTTCACCGATATTATCGCGAGCATCCACTGGATGATGCCAATGAGCAGGATACGGTCAAGGTACAAACCTTCATCCTGCGTGCCAGCACGGTCGCAAATCAGGACCTGACCCGGTTCTTTTCTGATTGGGGGCTGCACATCGAGCAGGAAACCGCCGACAGATTGAAGCGTTTGAATCTGCCTCCAGCAGATCCTCAACTGTCGCGCGTTGCTCTGAATGTTGCATCACGAGGAAATTGAATAATGAAGCCGGCGGCGAGCGCGATGTCGGCACCTGACATGAAGCATGCGCGGGACATCATCATTGAATGAGGGACCCGAAGGAGGTGATCGTGAAACGCTATAAATCGTCGCTCGCAATGGCGATTACGGGATCTGCGCTGTTGGCATGTGCTGTGCCGGCGACAGCCCAGGGCGACCTCGGATTCGACGTCAACGTCACGCTGTCCAAAAAAGCAGCCGCCAAGCTGGCGGCTGAAAAGGAAGGGATCGTTGTCCTCGTCTCCTATTACGGTGACCCGAAGCGGAGCGCCGAGAAGCACGCCAACGAAGTCGGCCAGATCGATCTCACGCCGCAGGACGAAGAGGTCGAAATAGCGGGCACAGCGGGCCACGCCCGCATCAGCGGCACAAAGGTCGACACGAAGCGTCTCGACTGGCTTGCCGGGCCTCCCGAGGTCAACGTCAACGTTGCGTCGGCGCGCAAGAGCAGTCCGGACAATCTGCTCAGCTGCGATTTCATCGACGGTCCACTAAGCGATGTCCAAAGGAAGCCTGTGACGCTTCATTGCGGATTGATCGAAGAAAATGTGGACACGAAGTTGAGGCCATAAGGCTACAAAATCATGCCGCCTCGTTACCGGCGCCAACGCAGATTGTCGGCGGCATGACCTGCTTTACTCAAGGGAGGTGAAGATTCTCATGCGCCCATTGTTCGCAATCTGTTTCTGCCTGGCCACCATGTCCTTGTCTGCTGCCGCCCATGCCGAGCGCCGTTGTGGCTGGTACTCCAGCCCGACACCCGGCAACCTCGTCCTGACCGACAGTGACGGGGATTGGTGGATCCAGATGCAGGGACGACCGGATCCCAAAGGCATCGACAATGTGCCGGCCTTTGACGAGCGGCAATTCGTCGAGACCAATGTGCCTGGTTCGGGTCACGGCTACGGATGTGCGTGCATGAACGTCGTAACCAACGCCAAGCAGCAAAAGATCACCAGAGTGATCTCGGGCCAAATCCTTCCGCTGGTGCGCTGCCGCAACGACAGATCGCTGCCTAACCCGGGCGGGTAATTGTTAGATATCTTGTGGATGCCATGGGCGACGGCGGACGACCTAGGCATCAGCTCAAGAAAAAAGCCCGGCAAAACCGGGCTTTTTAAGGACTTCTGAACCTCATCAAAAAGTTCGAAACGGGAATTTGGTGCCCAGAAGAGGACTCGAACCTCCACTCCTTGCGGAACACGGACCTGAACCGTGCGCGTCTACCAATTCCGCCATCTGGGCTGGTGCGCGCTCATTAAGCGGGCGAGGGATAAGTGTCAACGCGCTTTTTTGAAAGCCGCGTTGCTTCTCCGGCTCAGTGCTCCAGCACTTCCTTCGACGCCACCGTGGAATCGGCGTTGAGCGTGTAGATGATCGGCACGCCGGTGCCGAGCTCGAGCTTGACGATCTCCTCGCCCGATTTGCCGTCCAGTGCCATGATCAGGGCGCGCAGCGAATTGCCGTGCGCCGCCACCAGCACGGTGCCGCCGCGCAGCACATGCGGCTGCAGATCGTGCAGGTAATAGGGCCAGACGCGCGCGCCGGTGTCCTTCAGGCTTTCCCCGCCGGGCGGCGCCACGTCGTAGGAGCGGCGCCATATATGCACCTGCTCCTCGCCCCATTTCTTGCGCGCATCATCCTTGTTGAGGCCGGAGAGATCGCCATAGTCGCGCTCGTTCAGCGCCTGGTCGCGAATGGTCTCGAGGTCGCTCTGGCCGACGGCGTCAAGAATATGCTGGCAGGTCTTCTGCGCCCGGATCAGCGACGACGTGAAGGCGATATCGAATTTCATGCCGCGCGCCCTGAGCTTGGCGCCGGCTTGCTTGGCCTCGGCATGGCCCAGTTCGGTCAGGTCGACGTCGCGCCAGCCGGTAAAAAGGTTCTTCAGGTTCCATTCGCTCTGGCCGTGGCGCACGAGCACGAGAGTTCTCGACATATTTGCTCCTTCAAATTTTGTGGATCAAATTTTGTGGATCAGCCAATTCTGTTGATCAGCCAATTCTGTTGATCAGATTGTCAGGCCGAGCACGTCCCGCATCGAATAGAGGCCCGGCTTGCGGCCGCGCGCCCACAGGGCTGCCTTGACCGCGCCGCGGGCAAAGATCGCTCGGTCCTCGGCATGATGGGCAAGCGTGATGCGCTCGCCGGTACCGGCCAGCACCACACTGTGGTCGCCGACCACCGAGCCGCCACGCAAGCTGGCGAAACCGATCGAGCCTGCCTTGCGCACGCCGGTATGGCCGTCGCGCACGCGAACATCGTTGCCGGCAAGTACTACGCCGCGCCCGGCAGCGGCGGCTTCGCCGAGCAGCAGCGCCGTGCCCGACGGCGCATCGACCTTGTGCCGGTGGTGCATTTCCAGGATCTCGATGTCGAAATCGTCGGCATCGAGCGCGCGCGCGGCTTGCTCCACCAGCACCGCCAGCAGATTGACGCCGAGGCTCATATTGCCTGACTTGACGATCGTCGCGTGGCGCGCCGCCGCCGCGATTTTCGCATCGTCTTCCGCTGAACAGCCGGTGGTGCCGATGATGTGGGCGATGCGCGCCTGCGCCGCGTAGCCGGCGAATTCGACGGTCGCCGCCGGGCTCGTGAAATCAAGCACGCCATCGGCCTTGGCGAAGGCCGGCAGCGGATCGTCGCCGATCGCCACCTCGAGCCTGCCGACGCCGGCGAGCTCGCCGGCATCCTTGCCGATATGGGGCGAACCGGCCCGCTCGATCGCGCCGGCAACGCGGGCGCCCGGTATCGTGTGGATGGCGCGGATCAGCGCCTGGCCCATGCGGCCGGCCGCGCCCACCACCACCAGGCCCATTTCCCCCGTTTCATTGATGTTGACGGTCGGCGTGTCACTCATGAATGTCTCCCGGCCGCCTTTTTCGCGCGGACATGTTGCGCCGCAGTCTGGATTGGCTTGGCGTCATCGACAAGCCCCAGCCCTTTCCTGCCCTGCACCCGGTGGAACCGCGCATAGACGCTGTGCGGGTCGGCCATCAGCGAGGCATGCGTGCCCTGTTCGACCAGCCGGCCCTGCTCCAGCACGATGATATGGTCGGCATTGACCACCGTCGACAGCCGGTGCGCGATGACGATGGTGGTGCGCCCTTCCATGACATGGGTCAGCGCTTCCTGGACGCGGGCCTCGGCCTCGTTGTCGAGCGCCGAGGTGGCTTCATCGAGCAGCAGGATCGGCGCCTGCCGAACGATAGCGCGGGCAATCGATACGCGCTGGCGCTGGCCACCCGACAGCGTCACGCCGTTCTCGCCGACGGGCGTGTCGTAGCCTTGCGGCTGCTGGCGGATGAAATCGTCTGCCGCAGCCTGTTGCGCGGCGCGTTCAATCTCGGCGTCGGTGGCGCTCAGCCGCCCGTAGCGGATGTTGTCGCGGATGGTGCCTTCGAACAGATAGGGCTGCTGCGAAACATAGGCGATCGAGCCGCGCAGCGAATGCTTCGTGATCTTTGAAATGTCCTGGCCGTCGATTTCGATGCTGCCCGACTCGACGTCGTAGAAGCGCTGCAGCAGCGCAACCAGCGTCGTCTTGCCGGCGCCCGAGGCGCCGACGATGGCGGTCACCTTGCCGGCGGCGGCGACAAAGCTCAGATCCTGGAGGACCGGCGCTTCTTCGATATAGCGGAAGGACACGTTGTTGAAGCGCACTTCGCCAGAGGTGAATTTCGCCTCGGCGGCTGCCGGCACGTCACCCTGCTGCGGCTCGAGGTCGAGAAGCTCGTAGATCATGCGCGCATTGACCAGCGACTTCTCCATGCCGACCTGCATTCGCGCCAGCCGCCTGGCGGGGTCATAGGCAAGCAGCAGGGCGGTGATGAAGGCAAACACCGCGCCCGGCGGCTGGCCGCCGACGGTGGCCCGGTAGCCGGAATAGGCGATGACGCCGGCGACGGCGAAGCCGGCCAGCATTTCGGAGATCGGCGTCAGCCGTTCCGAGACGCGGGCGATCTTGTTTGCCCGCTGCTCGGCGCCCGCGACGAGGCCGCCGATGCGGCGCGACAGCTCGTCTTCCAGGGTGAAGGCCTTGACGATGGCGATGCCCTGGGTTGCTTCCTGCATCGCACCAATCAGCCGCGAGTTGATCTGCACCGATTCACGGGTGATGCGACGCACCCGGCGCATCAGATAGGTGACACTGTAGATCAAAGGCGGGCCGATCAGCAGCGACATCGCCGAGAGCATCGGGTCCTGCCAGATCATGACGCCGACCAGCGCGACAAGCGATACGGCATCGCGCGCCAGCGATGTCAGCGTCATCGACAGGAGATCGCGGATGCCGTTGACGTTCTCGTTGATCTGCGCGGCGAGCCGGCCCGAGCGGGTGTCGTTGAAGAAGCTGACGCCGAGCTTCATCAGATGGTCGAAGATGCGGCGTTGATAGCGCGCCACCAGATTGTTGCCGATTTTGGCCAGCGTCACTGCCTGGCCGTAGCTGGCCAGCCCGCGCAGCATGAAGGCGGCCAGGATCGACACGCTGATCAGCGCGATAAGATCGCCGCGCCGTTGGTAGAAGATCTGATCGATGACATCCTTCATGATCCAGGCTGTGAAGGCGGTCGTCGCCGCGATCGTCACCAGGCACACCACGGCAAGAGCATAGTACCAGCGATAGTCGCGGCTGTTCTCGGCGATGATGCGGCGGATCACCGCCACGATCTCGCTGGGACGGACTTTCCCTTTGGTTGGTGCTGGAAGTGTCAAGTTGGAGCGCTTTGTGGTTTCGGTTCGGCCGGGCTGCAATTCGGCAACCTCTTAACGCCCCAATGGCGGCTTGCCTATGGCCGAGGACGGCGAAACTTCGTCGCGGCGCAGCTTGTGTCCTAGACCCGCCAGCGCCGCCCCGCCGTCTGCACGCCGAACAGCGACGGATTTCTGGCATAGGCGGCCAGCCCTAAAAGCGCCGCCAGCGGATGGGTGATGACATAGACCGGCATGCTGCGCATCAGGGCGCTATGCGGCGCCTTGTCCTCGAAGGCGGCGCGGAAACCGCCGGTGCGCAGTGCCGGCAGGATTTTTTGCGCGATGCCGCCGGTGAGAAACACGCCGCCGCGGCTCATGAATACCAGAGCGAGATCGCCGGCGGTGCGCCCCAGGCAGGTGACGAAGATCGACAGCGCCTCTTCGGCCACCGGATCGTTCTTTGCCAGCGCCGCGGCGGTAACATCGGCAGGCGTGGTGAAGGGCGACGGCTTGCCGTCCGCCTTGGCCACCGCCCGGTAGGCATTGACCAGGCCGCGCCCGGACAGGATCTGTTCGCCGGAGATGCGGCCCTCGAGCTTCTCGATATGCGGAAACACCTGGAAATCGCGCGGCGAGCGCGGGCCGATATCCATATGGCCGCCCTCGCCGGGTACCGGTATCCAGTGATGCAGCGCATAGACTAGCCCGGCGACGCCGAGCCCGGTTCCCGGGCCGAGCACCACCCGCCCCGAATTCGGTTCCGGCGCGTCACCGCCGATCTTCTCCATATGCTCGTCGCCGAGCGCGACGACGGCCAGCGCCTGCGCCTCGAAGTCGTTGAGCACCACGACGTCGCTGAGACCGAGACTGGCGAACATCTGTCTCGGCTTGACGATCCATGGGCAATTGGTAAGCGGGATCTCGTCGCTTTCGACAGGACCGGCTACCGCCAGCACAGCTGAATTCGGCCGGACCGACGAGCGGTCGAGCACGGCCGACTGGATCGCCTCGTCGATCGTATTGAAGTTGGCGGTCTGGACGATCGTCGGCTCGCCGGCTTCGGAATTCGCGTCAAGCACGATCGAGAAGCGCGCATTGGTGCCGCCTATGTCGCCGATCAGGATCGGAAACCGCAACAGAGTGTCGTCGTCGCTTACGCCTGGCATGCTCTCGTCCGTTCCGTTACGGCGGCCTCTCACCACCTCGTCGTTGACTAGCGCATGACCTTGCAAAGGGAAAGCAGCTTCGGCGTTCCAGGACAATCGCTTCAGGTCTGAAGCCGCCTCGCCCTGAATTGTCCAACGTTCGCGCTGCCCCTCACCTGCCTGCCGGCACCCTCTCCCGTATAGTGACGGGGAGAGGGCGCTCTCATAGGCGAATTCGCTAATCGCCGGCGTTGGAAGAAGAGCGCCGAGGCTGCGGCCAGCCCCTTTCTCCCCGTCACTATACGGGGAGAAATGCCCGGCAGGGTATTGAGGGGCGGCGCCGACCCCAACACTTGGTTGTCTCAAACATCAGTTGAGCCGAGGCGATTGCCCTAGCATCAGTGCCCCGGTCGTGGCCGCGGCAGCGGAATGCCGATCTCGGGGGTCGCCATAAAGGCGTTCGCCGAGGCCGGAAGCGCAGCCGCGCCGGCTGCGACCGTCGGCGGCGGCGAAGGCTCTGCCGCGGGAGCAGGTGCGGCCGCGATCGGCACGCCGTCGCCATAGTAGGTGACTGCTTCCGCCGAGGCCGGCGCCGGTGCGTCGAGCACGAACTGGCATTGCCTGGGCAGGTTCGCCATCGTCATCACGTCGCGTGCCTTCGGCTTGTCCGGGTTCTTGTTGGGGCGCCACGGCTCCTCGGTGAACCACCAGGCCAGCGCCTGGTCGCAGCCATCGCCCGGCGCCGTCGCTTCCTGCGCCTTGCAGTCGGGTGATCCTGCCTGGCAGCCGATGCGAATGTGGAAGTGGTAATCGTGGCCCCAGAACGGCCTGACCTTGCGCAACCAGCTGCGGTCGCCTTTGACCGTGTCGCAGAGCTTCTTCTTGATCCCTGGATTGACCAGGATGCGCTCGACTTCGGGATAGCTCGCGGCGCGCTTCAACAGCCGCGTGTGCATCGGCGTCCACAGCCCGTCCTTCACCAGATGGGTCTTTTCATCGACCATCAAGGTAGCGCTGATGTTTTCGCGCTCTTCGGTCGAAAGCTTGCGGTCGGGCATCGGCGTCAACCAGATGTCGGCGTCGAGGCCGATCTGGTGCGAGGCATGGCCGGTCAGCATCGGCCCGCCGCGCGGTTGCGAGATGTCGCCGATCAGCAGGCCCGGCCAGCCGTCGGCCGCAGCATCGCGTGATAGTTTCTCGATCAGCGCGATCATTGCCGGATGGCCCCAGCGGCGGTTGCGCGACGGTCGCATCACCTCCCAGTGCCGGCCGTCCATGGGCAGGGCGACGCCGCCGGAAAAACAGCCTTTGGAATAAAAGCCGATCGATTGCGCTGCTGCGAGTGCCGGCAGCTTTTTGGCGCCGAACAGGTCTTTTGCCCGTTGCTCGGCGCTCGCCGTCTGCGCGGCAGGCGTCAAGCCGGCGACGGCCAGTGCTGCCGTCAGCAGCAGTGTTTTTCCCCGCAAGGCTCGCGTTAACGTCTTCCCCAAGCTGGACCCCTCCGCGATTTGAACCGCACCATACCACGGCCCGCGCTACGTATCGATCACCACCGTTTCATCGGCCTGCGCGCCTCGCCGTCGCGCCAGCCGCCACTCGCCCACATGGCGTCGAGAGCCGAGCGGTAGTCGGGGAAGCGAAAGCCATAGCCGGCCGCCTTGATCGCCGCGTTGGCGACACGCTTGTTCTCGCCATAGAAGGACCGCGCCATGGGCGAAAGTTGGGCGGTCTCGAACGGAATTTCGGGCGGCGGCTCGATGCCCATCAATCGGGCGGCATAGGCGACGACGTCCTGCGGCGGCGCCGGCAGGTCGTCGGTGACGTTGAAGACGCCGCCGCGATTGCCTTCGGCGAGATGCCAGAGAGCGCCGGCAATATCGTCGCAATGGATGCGGTTGAACACCTGGCCCGGCTTGACCAGTCGCCGGGCGGTGCCGTTTTCGAGATTGACCAGGGCGTTGCGGCCCGGCCCGTAAATGCCGGAAAGCCGCAGGATCGCCACCGGCCGGTCGATGTCGTGGCCCAGTTTCAGCCAATCCTGCTCGGCGGCAACCCTCATCACTGATCGCTTCGATACTGGCCGGCATTCGGCGGCCTCGTCCACCCAATTGCCGCCATGGTCGCCATAGACGCCGACGGTGGAGAGATAGGCGATCCATTCGAGCTCCGGCATGTTGGCCGCGATCACCTCGCGAGCCGCGCCCAGGACCGGGTCGCCGGCCTCGTCCGGCGCGACCGAGACGATGAGATGGGTTATCTTCCCAAGCGCATCGCCGATTTCGGAGGTCAGCGTGCCATCGAAACGCAGCGGCACGATACCGGTTTGCCGCAGCGCCGCGAATTTGTCCAGCGACCGTGTTGTACCGAAAATCGTTGTGTCGGCGTCCTTGTTGGCTCGGGCGAAAGCCTTGCCCGAATAACCGGCGCCGAAGATGAAAATCTGCTGTTTGGTCATGTATGCGCCTCGATCGGCTTTGGCAGGGCCAGAAGCCATTCGCCTCTCACCGCCTCGTCATGTTCTGCTTGCAAAGCGGCTGCGGCACGTTCGGCAAACTCCCGACCCGGCACCAGCCGCGACAGCGCCCATACCGCAGCTCCGCGAACCAGGGGCGAGGCGTCGTCGAGCAGCGCGCGAACGGCGCCGGCCAGCGACAAGTCCTGGGAATTGCCGGCGGCGATCAGCACGTTGCGGATAAAACGGTCGCGGCCGATGCGCTTGACCGGCGAGCCCGAAAAAAGCGCGCGGAAGGCAGCGTCGTCGAGGCGCAGCAGCTCGGCGAGCGGCGGTTCGCGCAAGTCCGCGCGGGCGGCAAGCTTTGCCTCCGAAGCGGCTTGGGCGAACTTGTTCCACGGGCAGGCGGCCAGGCAGTCGTCGCAGCCATAGATACGGTTGCCGATCTTTTCCCGGAACTCATGTGGGATCGGTCCTTTGTTCTCGATGGTGAGGTATGAAATGCAGCGCCGCGCATCGAGCCGGTAAGGCGCCGGAAAGGCGTCCGTCGGGCAGGCATCGAGACAGGCGCGGCAGGAGCCGCAATGATCGTCCTCGGGCGCGTCCGGCACCAGTTCGGCCGTCGTGAAGATGGTGCCGAGGAACAGCCAGGAGCCATGCGCGCGGCTGACCAGGTTGGTGTGCTTGCCTTGCCAGCCGAGGCCGGCCGCCTCGGCCAGCGGCTTTTCCATCACCGGCGCGGTGTCGACAAACACTTTCACGTCCCCGCCGGCGCGCGCCACGATCTTGCCGGCGATCTCCTTCAGCCGGCCTTTCATCACGTCATGGTAATCGCGGTTCTGCGCATAGGCCGAGATCGCGCCGCGGTCGCGCTTCGCCAGCACCTCGCGTGGGTCGTGGTCGGGGCCGTAATTCATCGCCAGCACGATGATCGAGCGGACCTCTGGCCAAAGCGCCGTCGGTTTGCCTCGCCGCTCGAGCGTATCGGCAATCCAGCCCATCGAGCCGTGAAAGCCGTCGGCAACGAATTCGGCCAGCCGTTCCGGCGCCTGCGGAATCGCATCGGGCGTTGTCACGGCAACGGCGTCGAAGCCGGCATTCCGCGCCTCGCGGTCGATCAGCGCGCGCAGCTTTGCCGTATCAGAAATCGAGGTCCGCATAATGTGACACCGGCGACAGGCCACGCACCCGGTCGGACAGAAGCGGCCGGAACGAAGGCCGTGATTTCACCCTTGTATACCATTCGCGCGCGGCGCTGTGTTCGCGCCAGTCAATCTCGCCGAGATAGTCGAGCACCGACAGCGCCGCCGCCGCCGCGAGATCGGCATAGGTGACCTTGTTGCCGGCCAGCCAGTGACGAGTGCCGGCCAGCCAGTTGGTGTATTTCATGTGCTGGCGGATATTGGCGCGGGCGGCGCGGATCGCCGCCGAATCGGGCGAGCCGCCGCCTGCCGTTTCCGGCATGACCGGCTTCAGGACGCGCTCGCGCACCAGATGCCGGGTAACCTCGCTTTCCGCCTTGTTGAGGTACCAGTCGGTCAGCCGGCGGATTTCGGCGCGCTCCATCGGATCCTCGGCGAACAGCCGCTTGTCGCGCTTGAGTACGCCGCGCGTCTCGTCGAGATATTCGGCAATGACTACTGCGCCGACGATCGGCACGTCGCCTTCGGCAAGCAGGATCGGCAACGTGCCGGCCGGGTTCAGCGCCAGGAACTCCTTGCGCCGCGTCCACGGCTTCTCTTCGATCAGCGCCAGTTCCTCGCCATACTCGCCAAAGGCGAGGCGGACGAAGCGGCAGCTGGCGAACATCGGATGGTGGAAAAGCGTCAGCATGGTCCCGCGATAATAGAGCGCACTGGCAAATCGCCGGCTGCGCCGGTAAGTCTTGGCCGCCCGATTCAGGGGCTGTCAGGGTGCTGCGACCTATAGGGGGAGTTCCGCGCCGTGACAAGCAAGCCGTTTTCTCAAGCCTTCCCCCCAACGCCGAGGTTGCCATGGAAAGCCAAACCGTCGTCGAAGCGCTGCTGCTCGGCATGCTCGAGGGCCTGACCGAGTTTATTCCGGTGTCTTCGACCGGTCATATCCTGCTCGCCGGCCATTTCCTCGGCTTTCATTCGACCGGAAAGGCCTTCGAAATCCTGATCCAGCTCGGCGCCATATTGGCGATCCTCAGCGTCTACTTCCGCCGTCTCTGGAAGATGCTGCTCGAGCTGCCCTACGACCGGCTGACGCGGCATTTCGTCCTTGGCATCCTCATCGCATTCCTGCCGGCGGCAATCATAGGCGCGCTGGCGCATGATTTCATCAAGACGGTGCTGTTCGAATCGCCGCGGCTGATCTGTATCATGCTGATCATCGGCGGTGTCATCCTGCTGCTGGTCGATCGCATGAAGCCGAAGCCGTATTATCACGATGTCGAGCGGTTTCCGACCAGGCTTTATCTGCAGATCGGGCTGTTTCAGTGCTTGTCGCTGATCCCCGGCACGTCGCGCTCGGGCTCGACGATCGTCGGCGCGCTGCTGCTCGGCGTCGACAAGCGGGCGGCGGCGGAATTCTCCTTCTTCCTTGCCATCCCGACGATGGTCGGCGCCTTCGCCTTCGACCTGTTCAAGAACCGCAATGTACTGAGCAGCGCCGACCTGCCCATCATCGTCGTCGGCTTCGTCGCCGCCTTCGTCACGGCATTGATCGTCGTGCGCTTCCTGCTCGACTACGTCTCGCGCCATGGCTACGCGCTGTTCGGCTGGTGGCGGCTGGTCGTCGGCATCGTGGGCTTGGCGGGGCTGGCCATCTGGGGGTGAGCCGGCGCGGATAGCGCAATCCCAGCCGGAACTCTATTCTTGCCCCACGCCGAGCCATACGATCTTGTCGACGTATGGTTGGAGGGGGAAATGCATGAGCGAAGTTCTTGACGCCCTCGTTATTGGCGCCGGTCCGGCGGGGCTCGGCGTCAGCTACTTCTTGAAACGGCAGGGCCGCGACCACCGCGTGCTCGATCGAGGCCGAATCGGCGAGACGTGGCGAACGCAGCGGTGGAACTCGTTTCGTCTGAATTCGCCGACCATTCGCTCCATCTTACCCGGTGATTCCTACGAGGGACCCGAGCCGTGGGGCGCGATAACCCACCACGAGTTCGTCGCATACCTCGAAGGCTATGCCGAGCGGCACCGCCTGCCGGTAAGCACCCAGACTCCGGTGCAAGAGCTGACGAGAGACGATGGAATCTTTCGCATCACCACGACGGACGGGGCATTTCTGGCGCGCAATGTGGTGGTCGCTACTGGCGACCAGAACCGGCAGGTCCGGCCACCAGGGTCGATTGACCTGCCAACCGCAGTTCGCCAAGTCGATTCCTCGGCTTATCGCAACCCGGCCGAGTTCGAGAATGGCGCGGTGCTGGTGGTCGGCAGCGGCCAGTCGGGCGGCCAGATCGCCGAGGATCTGGCGCTGGCCGGACGTGTGGTCTTTTTGGCGACCAGCCGCAACGGCCGTTGGGTGCGGCGCTACCGCGGGGGCAACATACTTAGATGGTTGACGCTGTCCGGTTTTCTCGACGTTCCGCGCAAGGAACTCGTCCTCCCCTCCGGCAAGCTGCAGGCCCGCGCGCTGGTCGGCGCGACCCATACGATCAGCCTGCAATCGCTGAGTGCACAGGGCATGGTGCTGCTCGGCCGCTTCAGGGGCGTGGAGAACGGCAACCTCGTCTTCGGCGACGAACTCGACGACCATATGCGATTTGCCGACGAGGTTTCGGCGAATGCCAAGCGCCTGGTTGACGAGTACATCGAGCGCACCGGCCTCGATGCGCCACCGGCAGAGGACGATCCGGGTGAGATGATTGAACCGCGCTTGCCCGATCAGCCGATCCGCTCCCTCGACTGGACGGCGAGCGGCGTCAGGTCGGTGATCTGGTGCACGGGCTTCACCGGCGATTTCTCGTGGGCCCGGCTTCCAGGCGCGCTCGATGCAGCCGGCCAGCCCGTCCATGAGGATGGCGTCGGCGCTGTTCCAGGTCTCTTTTTCGCTGGCCTCGATTTCGGATCGACGCGGAAGTCTGGCACCATACCGGCCATTCCAGAGGAGGCGGCCGGCGTCGTGGAGCGGCTTGTCCAAGGCGGGAGCCGACTTCCACGGAACGACGCCTAACCGATCCGTGGGGCGCTGGTTCTTGAACGTGCACAAGAACATGACCGATCTTGGTGCGAAGGCGATGCGGCGCTCCGATTCGCGGCCGACTGCATCCATTGCCTCCATCAGCATGCGGCGTGTCTTGACCTCGGCTGGTCGTCGTCGTGCTGACGGCACTGGCCATATGGGATGAGCCGGCGCAGTCGTTCGGAATGGTCGCCCTGCAGACGCCAAAGGAGGTGCGTCAAGGCGCGCGATCGGTCAGCGCGCTAGCACCTTCCTCAGCGGCGCAATGTGCGCAGCAGTAGATGATGTCATCTTGTTCGACGCCATGTCCGATGATCCGGCATCCGCAGTGCGGACACGTCGGAGCAAGTTTCTGGACCGCGCATTCGAAGCTGTCGAATGTGTAGGTCTCCTCGGCCATCGTCACCTTGAAAGCCTTATCGTAGTCATTCCCGCATTGATCGCATCTGGCCATAGTTCTTTTCCTTCTTTCATTGGCTCAAGCTCGACCAACCTGTCGCGCGGCGATAGGTTCCCGCCAGGATCAGGGGGCCGTCCTATGGAGACGAGCGCGAGCCTACGCCACGGCGCTGTTCGATCGCGCGGATCACCTCGTCGATATCCCGCGGCTCGATGTCGAGTTCCTTCAGGCCCGGCGCGTCGATTGCTGCCACATTGTCCTGACGCATAAGATCGATCTGGTTGCGCGTTATGGGGGCGGCCGGGAGGAGTTCCGCCACGCCAGCCAAGGCGTTCCATACCGCAAACGGCACCGGCATCAGCTTGACATGCGTATCGAGCTGTCGGGCGATCTCCCGAAGCAGTTCCTTATAGGTATAGATACGCGGGCCACCGAATTCGAATATGGATGAACCCTTGTGGCTTCGCCCGTCTATCAGCCGGCTCACTGCTTCTGCGACGTCTGCCACATAGACCGGCTGAAGCCGTGTGCCACCGTCGCCGAACAGCGGATAGACCGGCAGGAGGCGTATCATCCTCACAATGGTCGTGAGGAAAGCGTCGTCAGGTCCTGTCATGACGGCGGGACGCACAATGAAAGCGCCGGGAAATGCGCTTTCCACGGCAACTTCTCCGCGCCCACGTGCCCTTATGTAATTCGAATCCGATTGAGGATCGGAGCCGATCCCTGAAATCTGGACGAACTGGTCGACCTCGCCGTTGCGCGACGCGGTAGCGAGATCGGCCGCGGCTTTCACATGGACGCGTTCAAAGGTCTGGACGCCCTGCTCGACGTAAAGACTGACGGCATTCACGATCACCTGTGATCCGGTAATCGCCGACCCGATCGAGGACGCATCCAATATATCCGCCTCGACTGCTTCGGGCATCCTTGTAATCGGGGAAAAGACCAGCGCCACGCGAGCCGGATGGCGAGATACGGCACGGACCGTGAAACCCCTTTCCAGGAGCCGCTTCACGATCCTTCGCCCGAGAAAGCCGGTTCCGCCGAACACGGTGACGATCCGTTCCGGGTTGAGATCGTCAGGATCCATTTGCCTCGCCATCCCTTGTCCTCGCATAGCTGCCACGAGGACTGCCCTGGCCGGCATTTGAACCAGCCTGTCGAACATCAGGACGATTGGAGAACAACGCCGGAACGCTTTTGTTCCAGTCAGGTAGACAAACTGAACAATTGAGCGAACGCAGGTGAGCGCCGGCACATGATCGAGGCTGCCGACGAAAAACCCCGAATGCCTCCCACCGGACGTCCGCTTTTGCGCGGCGCATCGAAGGTCAGCAAATGGCGCGGCTTCCTTGTTCCCATCGACGAGACGACAGGCAACATAATCTGAACCGGAGATCGCAGCAGAACCGCCCCCACTTCGGGAATAGCCTAGCTCCGCCCGTAGAAAACGTTCTCGACATGCACCGGCCAGTGCCACGGCAGTACCGCCACCATGTCGAAGCGCACCGATAATTTTCCGTAGTCGGATTGGCGCGACAGCCACAAATCGGCGGCACCTTCGATGCGGCGCTCCGATTCACGGCCGACTGCTTCCATTGCCTCCATCAGCGTGCGGCGCGCCTTGACCTCGACGATCAGCACCAGATCGCCACGCCGCGCGATCAGGTCGATCTCGCCGAACCTGGTGCGGTGGCGGCGGGCCAAAATCCGATAGCCTTTCAGCATCAGCGCCGCCGCCGCCAGCCATTCGCCGTGATGGCCGCGCCGGTAGGCCTTTTGCCGGCTGGCGCTCGGCCGTTCAGCCATCGCTGTCTCCGCCGGCCACGTCTCTTCCGGCATTCTTGAGGTCGAGCAGCCGCCGATAGAGCGCCTGCTTCTGGCCACCCGTCATCTTGGCGGCTTCCGCCGCCGCCTTGGAGGCCGGCATCTCGGCGGCGAGCGAAAGCAGAAGCCGGTCGATGTCTTCAGGCTCATCAGCGACCGCATCGGCCGGGCCGACGCAGATAACGATTTCGCCTTTCGGCGTGTCTGCTGCGGCGTAGTGGCTGGCAAGCGACCGCAGGGTGCCGGTCCGCATCTCCTCGAAAGTCTTGGTCAGCTCGCGGCCGATCGCCGCCTTGCGGACACCGCCCAGTGCCTCGACCATGGCATTGAGCGTCTCTGCCAGCCGGCGCGGGGATTCGAAGAAGATCAACGTTGCAGGCACCGCCTTCAACGCTTCCAGCCGCGTCAGCCGCTGCCCGGTCTTCACCGGCAGGAAGCCGGCAAACAGAAAGGCATCCGAAGGCAGGCCGGATGCCGTCAAAGCGGCAAGTGCTGCTGATGGGCCGGGGATCGGCACGACACGAATGCCGCGTTCCAGCGCCTCGCCGACCAGCCGGTAGCCGGGGTCGGAGATGAGCGGCGTGCCGGCATCCGAGATCAGCGCCACGCTCTGCCCGGCCAGGAGTGCTGCGATCAGCTTCGGCCCGGCCTCGCCGGCATTGTGCTCGTGGTAGGCGGTGGTGCGGCGGCGGATGCCGTAGCGGTCGAGCAGCACGCGCGAAACACGTGTGTCCTCGCAGGCGACGATATCGGCGGCGGCGAGCGTTTCCAGTGCGCGAAGTGTGATGTCGGCAAGATTGCCGATCGGCGTGGCCACCAGATAGAGCGCCGGCTCGAGCGGCCGGGCGGCAATCTCGGTCTGCCCGACCACATAACTGCGTTTGGCCAATTCGCCGGTCACCTGCACAACTCCGTTCGACCCTGTTTGGCACAGCTCACGCTTGGTTGCAAAAGTCTGGGTTGCAACGGCCGGGGTTCCAAAAGGGATGCCGATGTGAACCGGCCGCCATGCCTTCGCCATAGTAGGGAACGAAACCGTTGCCGGCGAATTTTACCCCTGATCTCGGGAGGAGCAGGATGGACAGCCTGACGATACAGGACGTTTTCGAACCCTACTATGCCGGCCGCAAGCGCTTCGCCGCGCCATGCGACAAGGACCGGCCTGCCGAAGCCGCAGATGGCAGAACCAAGAAGCCGCTTGCACGCCAGAGATCGGCCGAGAGCAAAGCCCGCAACCGAAACCGACAGCACGACGGAGCACTGACCGGACGATGCCCAATCGCTTCGACATTTTCATCACCCGCCTCGAAACAAAAAGCGCCCGCGATGGTGCAGCATCACATCCCACAGACGACCAGCACCATGCCTCGCGTGACAAAAGCGAGATCAAGCCGGCCCGTTCCGGAGAGACCAGCGAAAAAGATCGCGCCAAACACCGCCACAAGCACGAGGCTTGATCCCCGCAGACCTTGGCGATCGGTCGAGACAGTTCTCGAAGCGCGGTTGCGAATGCTCCGCGATGTACCATTCAACCCAGATACTTCGAGACACGCGCCTCCAGCAGGCCCACCAGAGCCGGGTCCATGAATTCATAGTCGTCGGGAATATCGAGGCAGATTACTCGAGCCTTTTTCAGGCTTGTCTTGAATTTCTGCTGCAGTTTGGCGCGGTGCGGTTTTTCCATCACGAAGATGATGTCGGCCCAGGCGACGAGTTCATGCGTCAACGGAGTGTCGACATCGTGATTAGTGCCGGCCGAAGCGACCTCGATGTTCCGCCGCTTGGAAAACACCTGCTCCGCCGTCGGGCTGCGCAAGCGATTCTGGCTGCAGATGAAGAGAACGTTCTTCAACGTGCTATCTGGCCAAATCCGCCACGACCGCATCGAGCACGATCATGCCGGCCGGCGTGGCGCGCAGGCGGGCATTGCCGATCGGCGCCACCAGGCCTTCGTCCTGCAGCACCGACAGCCGTGCCGTCGACAGGCCGCGCCCTGAAAATGCCTCATAGCGGGAAAGGTCGATGCCTTCGGCCAGCCTCAGTCCCATCAGCAGGAACTCGTCGGCCTCTTCCGACCGTGTCAGGATCTCGCCGCCGGTAACGCCATGGCCCTTGGCCTCGACCAGATTGGCCCAGGTCTCCGGCATTTTCTCGGCGATCGTCACCACGCGCCGCCCGCTCTCGACGAAGCGGCCATGCGCACCGGGACCGACGCCGACATATTCGCCATAGCGCCAATAGGTGAGATTGTGCCGGCTTTCGGCGCCGGGCCTGGCGTGGTTGGAAATCTCGTAGGCCGGCAGTCCGTGCGCGGCGGTGATCTCCTGAGTTAACGCGTAGAGATCGGCGGCAACATCATTGTCTGGAATGATGAATTTCCTTGCCGCATGCAGTGCATGGAACGGCGTGCCTTCCTCGATGGTCAGCTGATAGAGCGACAGATGGTCTGCGGCGTGGCCGATCGCCTGCTCGAGTTCCGTCTGCCACGCTTTAAGCGTCTGGTCCGGCCGCGCGTAGATCAGGTCGAACGACAGCCGTGGGAATATCTCGCGCGCCAGGCCGATCGCATGAAGGGCCTCATCGACATTGTGCAAACGGCCGAGAAAGCGCAGATCCTTATCGTTCAGCGCCTGCACGCCAAGCGACACCCGGTTGATGCCCGCCGCGCGATAGCCGCGAAAGCGCTCGGCCTCGACCGACGAAGGATTGGCCTCCAGCGTCACCTCGATGCCGTCGGGCACCGTCCAGTTCTTCGCCACGGCATCCAGCACCGCCGCCACGGTCTGCGGCTTCATCAGCGACGGCGTGCCGCCGCCAAGAAAGATGCTGGTCACCTCGCGCGGCCCGGTGCGGCCGCGCATCGTCGCCAGCTCGGTCTCGAAGGCGCGGGCAAAACGCTCCTGGTCGACCGGCTGGTGGCGGACATGGCTGTTGAAGTCGCAATACGGGCATTTGGCCGCGCAGAACGGCCAGTGGACGTAGACGCCGAAACCAGGCCTGCGGTCGAGCAGCATGGTCATGCGGCGGCCAATCGGGCTTGAGCGAATTTCTGGAAGGCGCGGGCACGGTGCGACAATGCGGTTGGCTGGCCGGGCTTCCAGCCATGCTTTTCCTCCGCGCTCATCTCGCCGAAGGTCTTTTCGAACCCGTTGGGCAAGAACACCGGATCGTAGCCGAAGCCGAGCTCGCCGCGTGGCGGCCATACCAGCGTGCCCTCGACCTCACCGCGAAAATATTCTGCCTGGCCATCGGGAAAGGCCAGGCAGATGACCGCGACAAAGCGGCCCTTGCGCTGGGCAGGCGTGATCGCGCCAACTTCTTGCAAGGCCACTTCCGTGCGCTGCATGGCCATGCCGAAGTCGCGGGAGCCGTCCGGCGTCTCAGCCCAATTGGCGGTGTAGACGCCGGGTGCGCCGTCGAGCGCATCGACACACAGGCCGGAATCGTCCGACAGCGCCGGCAATCCAGTGGCCTTGGCGGCAGCCAAGGCTTTTATGAGGGCGTTCTGCTCGAAAGTGGTGCCGGTCTCGTCCGGCTCCGGCAAGCCGTATTCCTTTGCGGACTTCGCTTCTATGCCGAATGGCGCCATCAGATCGGCGAATTCCCGCAATTTGCCGGCGTTATGGCTGGCGACGACGATCTTATGCCCGTCAAGCGAGTGAACAGTTGGCGAATGAACAGCTGGCGAATGAACAGTCGGCGAATGCATCAGATGCCCCAGATTCTTGGCTCGGCGAATTCGATCGAATTGCCCGACGGGTCGCGAATATAGATCGAGCGGCCGCCCTGCGGCCATTCGAACTCGCTTTCGATGGCGATTTTCTTCGTCTCAAGATGCGCTTTCCAGCGTCGGATTTCATCCGCGCTTGCGGCGAAGCAAAGATGGCCCTCGCCGACCGCGCCATGCGGCGGTACTTTGAGCTTGGCGTCGGCCGGCGGCGGCACTTTGGTCGCCTCGGCATTGAAGATAAGCAGCACGCCGTCGCCGCAGCGGAAGAAGAGATGCCTGCCATCGACCTTGCCGAGCAGATCGAGCCCGAGCACGCCCGAATAGAACCGTTCCGCGGCAGCAAGGTCCGTCACGTAGAGTGCTGATTCCAGGATTGCGGAAGGAGTCACAGGATCGCCAATCTCATCAATATTGACCCCAGCTAAGCCACCGCCATTTGCTGCAAGCTGACCAGGCGCTGAATACCTTTCTTGGCGAGCTCCATCAACGCCGCGAACTGCTCTTCCGAGAACGGCTCGCCCTCGGCCGTGCCTTGGATCTCGACGATGCCGCCCTTGCCGGTCATGACGAAATTGGCGTCGGTGCCGGCCGAGGAATCCTCGATGTAGTCGAGATCGATGACCGGCTGGCCATCATGGATGCCGCAGGAGATCGCCGCGACGTGATCCTTCAGCACCTTGCCCAAGCTCGCCATCTGGCGGGCTTCCATCCAGCGCAGGCAGTCGTAGAGCGCCACCCAGCCGCCGGTGATCGAAGCGGTACGCGTGCCGCCGTCGGCCTGGATCACGTCGCAATCGACTGTGATCTGCTGCTCACCGAGCGCCTGCAGATCGACCACGGCGCGCAGGGAGCGGCCGATCAGCCGCTGGATCTCCAGCGTGCGGCCGCCTTGTTTGCCGGCCGAAGCCTCGCGGCGCATGCGCTCGCCGGTCGAACGCGGCAGCATGCCGTATTCCGCCGTCACCCAGCCCTTGCCGGAGTTGCGCATCCAGCCCGGCACCTTTTCCTCCAGGCTGGCCGTACACAGCACATGGGTGTCGCCGAACTTCACCAGGCACGAGCCTTCCGCATGCTTGGAGACGCCGCGCTCGAAGGAGATGGGGCGCATTTCGTCGAATTGGCGTTTGGAAGGGCGCATTCAGGCTTCTTTCTTTCTTCGGAATCTTGGCCGGGGAATCTTGGCCGGCTTGTAGCCGCACGGGGCGTGAGGCGCAAAGGAAAATGGACCGGTTGCGCCGCCGCCGTGGAAGTCTATATCTTCAGAGCGGAGGTTTTTGGCTCGAAATGACAAAGGCAGTCGATCCCGGTTTGCAGTCGCACGTGCTCCCGTCGCACGCGCTGCAATCGCCCGCGCTTCAATCGCTCGACATGCGTTCGCGCGACATCTTCCGGCGCATCGTCGATTCCTATTTGAGGGATGGCGAGCCGGTCGGTTCGCGCAGCTTGTCGCGCATCCTGCCGTCATCGCTGTCGCCGGCCACCATCCGCAACGTGATGAGCGACCTTGAGCATCTCGGCCTGATCTATGCGCCGCACATTTCGGCTGGCCGGCTGCCGACCCAGGCAGGCCTGCGCTTCTTCGTCGATGCTTTCATGGAACTTGGTGACCTCTCCGACGAGGAGCGCCGCACCATCGAGGCGCAGGTGCGCGCCTCCGGCTCGGGCGCGACGCTGGAGCATATGCTGACCGAGGCCAGCCAGATGCTGTCCGGCATGTCGCGCGGCGCTGGCCTCGTGCTCGCCGCCAAGAATGAGGTGGCGCTTAAGCACATCGAATTCATCCAGCTCGAGCCGACCAAGGCGCTGGCCGTGCTGGTCTCGCAGAACGGCGACGTCGAAAATCGCGTCATCGATCTGCCCGCCGGCATCACCATCTCGCAATTGCACGAAGCCTCCAACTTCCTCAACGCCCATATCCGCGGTCGCACCCTGGCCGAGGCGCGGGTCGAGATCGCCCGCATCAAGGAAGAGACCAGGGCAGCCCTCGACACGCTGTCGCAGGATCTGGTCGAGAAGGGCCTGGCGGTCTGGGCAGGCGCTGAAAGCGGCGTGCCTGGGCGGCTTATCGTGCGCGGCCGCGCCAATCTCCTGGAAAACGTCACTGCCCAGGCCGACATAGAGTTGCTGCGGCATCTGTTCGAGGATCTGGAGACGCAGGATGGGCTGATCCAGCTTCTCGACCTCGCCGAGGAAGGCCCGGGCGTGCGCATATTCATCGGTTCGGAAAACAAGCTGTTTTCGCTGTCGGGCTCCTCGCTGGTGGTGGCACCCTATCGCGACAAGGACGCGCGCGTCGTCGGTGCGCTCGGCGTCATCGGGCCGACGCGGCTGAATTATGCGCGCATAGTACCGATGGTCGACTATACCGCGCAGCTGATTTCGCGCATGCTGAGCTAGGAGCCGCCGCGGGCCTGCCGCAAGGAGGAGAAAAGAATGGCGCTGGAATCGTTCAAGGCCCAGATCAGTCTGCTGCTCGAAGAAATGATCAACCAGCCAGAGGATCAGCACGAGGTGCAAGAGCAGTTGCGCGAGAAGCTGCAAGAGATGCGGGCGATGGGCTTGCCGCTGCCGGCCGATCTGGTCGCGCTGGAAAAGCGCCTCGACGACGACTTTTACGCCTCTGGCAACTGAACGGGTTCGGCTTCAAATCCTCGTGTGCTGGACGACCGCTTGGAACGATCAATACCTGATGCCGTTTGCCCTGTTCGAGGCGAATCCCGGAGGACGTTGATGATCCGATCTGGCGGCTTTGCGGCCGTTGCCGCTGCCCTCCTTGTTGCGACACCGGCAGCCGCCCAGCAGGCGGACCAGAATGTGCTCAAAGGCGAAGCCGCGTTCGGCGATTGGCACGCCGACAGGCCTGGCGTCCGCCGCCTGATCGGGCCGCAAGACATGCCGGCAGCCGACCCCGCCCAATCCGCTTCGAACGGCGCCGGCGTGGCGGAACGGCCCGAAAGCGCCAAGCCAGAATTGCCGCCGGGCTTTTCGGCCGAAATGATCGCATCCGGCATCGTCAATCCACGTGTCGTGCGCGTCGCTCCGAATGGCGACCTGTTTGTTGCCAACAGCCATGCCGACCAAATACGCGTCTATCGTCTCGCCGAGGGCAGCGCCAAGCCCATCGAGAAAGCGATCTTCGCCAAGGGGCTCAATTATCCCTACGGCATCGCCTTCTATCCGCCAGGAGACAAACCGCAATGGGTTTATGTCGCCAACAGCGACAGCATCGTCCGCTTCCCCTATCGCGATGGCGACCTGAAGACATCCGGCAAACCAGAAACCATTGTCGCCAAAATCCCGTCGGGCGGTCATACGACCCGCGACATCGCCTTCTCGCAGGACGGCAAAACGCTTTATTTGTCGGTTGGCTCCGCCTCGAACGTCGCCGAGGACATAGGCAAGGAGCCGGATAGCGGCCTCGACGCCTGGGCGAAATCAAAGCCGCTCGGGGCGGCCTGGGGCTCCGAGGACGGCCGTGCCGACGTGCTCGCCTTCGATCCGGATGGGAAAAATCCCCGAACGGTCGCCACCGGCCTGCGCAACTGTACGGGCATGACCGTGCAGCCCGCCACCGGCGCATTGTGGTGCGTCGTCAATGAGCGCGACGAACTCGGCGACAACGTGCCGTTCGAATTTGCAACTGCGGTCAAGGACGGCGGATTCTATGGTTGGCCTTGGTACTACATCGGCAATAACGAGGATCCGCGCCATCAGGGCGAGCGGCCAGACCTCGCCAGCAAGGCCACTGTCCCCGATGTACTGATGCAGGCGCATTCGGCGCCGATGAACATGGCCTTCTACGACGGCAAGAACTTTCCGGCGGATTATCAGGGTGACGCTTTCCTCACCATGCATGGTTCGTGGAACCGTGGCGCCAGGACCGGCTACAAGGTGGTGAGGCTCAAATTCAGGGATGGCAAGCCGACCGGCGAATATGAGGACTTCATGACCGGCTTCGTCATCTCGAACGACGCCGTCTGGGGCCGCCCGGTCGGTGTCGCGATGGCCAAGGACGGCTCGCTGATCGTCACAGAGGACGGTAACGGCACCATCTGGCGCGTTACCTACGAAGACGGCCGCTCCTGAACGGCGGTGTCGCCTGCTGCGCTGGCGCAATCGAATCCGGCCCGAGGGAATTCACCCAACTTCAACATTGTGCGACAAGCGCGAATCATGACGCTCACCGGGTTCCTCGCCTACAGCGCCGCCCTCGGCATCGCCGCAGCCATCCCCGGCCCAGGCGTCACCGCGCTTGTTGCGCGTGCGCTGGGTTCCGGCTTCCGCTCGTCGCTGGCCATGTCGTTCGGGCTGATGCTCGGCGACCTGACCTATCTCACTGCCGTGGTGCTCGGCCTGGCTTTCGTCGCACAAACCTTCGGCATGGTCTTCCTGGCCATCAAATGGCTGGGCGTCGCCTACCTCGCTTTTCTTGGCTGGCGTTTCTGGACGAGCGGCATCACGCCGGAGACGGTAGAGGCGAAAAAAGGCAAGGGCGGCTTGGCATCCAGCTTCGTAGCCGGCCTCGCGGTCACGCTCGGCAATCCGAAGACGATGATCTTCTATCTCGCCATCACCCCGACCATCGTCGATCTGAAGACGATCACGCTGGCCGATTACGGCATCCTCGTCGCGATCACGATCGTCGTCCTGCTCGTGGTGCTGGTGCCCTATCTGGCGCTGGCGGCCAAGGCGCGATGGTTCCTGAAGTCGCCGCGGGCGCTGAGGGCACTCAACCGCACCGCCGCCGGCTTCATGGTCGGTGCGGCGGCGGCAATTGCCGCCCGCCAATAGATCTCTTTCGCCAATCCGCCCAAGGATTGCCACGCCTTGCAAGGGCGGGGGTATTCAGCACGAACTTCACTCGGATATTTTCGATCGACAGCCTATCTTGCGCGGTGGATGGCTCTATCCTATGCCCGCCCCGACTCTTGCCGCTTGACCTTTGGGAGGAAAATCAATGAACAAGCCCGCCACCCCCACACACGTGCCCGGCCGCGGCCGCATCTACAATTCGATCACCGAGACGATCGGTGACACGCCGCTGGTGCGGCTTGATAAATTCGCCAGGGAGAAGGGTGTCGTCGCCAATCTGCTGGCCAAGCTCGAATTCTTCAACCCGATCGCCTCGGTCAAGGACCGCATCGGCGTTTCGATGATCGAGGCATTGGAGGCTTCGGGCAGGATCACGCCCGGCAAGACCACCCTGATCGAGCCGACCTCGGGCAATACCGGCATCGCGCTCGCCTTTGCCGCCGCCGCCAAGGGCTACAAGCTGATCCTGACCATGCCGGAAACCATGTCCGTCGAACGCCGCAAGATGCTGGCGCTGCTCGGTGCCGAACTGGTGCTGACCGAGGGGCCGAAAGGCATGAAGGGCGCCATCGCCAAGGCGGACGAGCTGGCGGCAACGCTGCCCGACGCTGTCATTCCGCAGCAATTCGAAAACCCGGCCAATCCGGAAATCCATCGCCGCACCACGGCCGAGGAAATCTGGAACGACACCCATGGCGAAGTCGATATCTTCGTTGCCGGCATCGGGACCGGCGGCACCATCACCGGCGTCGGCCAGGTGCTCAAGAAGCGCAAGCCCTCGGTGCATGTCGTCGCCGTCGAACCGGAAGCTTCGCCGGTGCTGTCGGGCGGCCAGCCAGGCCCGCACAAGATCCAGGGCATCGGCGCCGGCTTCGCGCCAAAAATCCTCGACACGACGATCTATGACGAGATCGTCAAGGTCTCGAACGAGGATTCGGTTGCCAATGCACGGCTCGTCGCTCGGCTCGAAGGTGTGCCGGTCGGCATCTCGTCGGGTGCCGCCCTGCAAGCGGCGATCGTCGTCGGCTCGCGGCCCGAGAACAAGGGCAAGAACCTCGTCGTCGTCATCCCCTCCTTCGCCGAGCGCTATCTCTCGACGATCCTGTTCGAGGGATTGGGCGCTTAGACACGAGCGTTTTTGACCGGTTCGTAGCGATCCTTCGCGATTCCCTCCGGCATCAAACGTTCTGTATCAACGCTTCGGCGTGGACCGCTGAAAAACCACCTGTGGCGGGCGTCGTTCGCTTTGAGCGGCGGGTCACTTCCGTATCAAATCGTCGCTGCCTGGCGGAGGACTTCATGTACAAGCTCTATACGCGTGCCAATACCGGCGGCTTTGTCGTCGAGGCGGCGCTCGCTTTGGCGGGTGTGCCTTTCGACCGGATCGACGTTCCGAAGGGCCGACCCGACCAGGCCTTTCTCGATATCAGCCCCTTGAACCAGGTGCCGGTCCTGATCTTGCCGGATGGACGCTCGATGACCGAATCGGCGGCAATCTGCGTCCTGCTCGCCGAACGCCACCCGGAAGCAACTCTAGCGCCGGCAGCGAACACACCTGACCGTGCGGATTTCCTGCGCTGGATGTTTTTCATGTCCTCCGTCATTTATCCAGCCAACCTGCGGTTCTTCTACGCTGCTCGCTACACCGCTGACGCCAGCTGCGTGGACGCCGTCAAACAGGCGGCGGTCTCGGAAATGGATCGCAGCTTCGCCGTTCTCGATGCCGCCCTCGAAGGCCGGGACTGGCTGGCCGGCGACCGGCTCTCGCTGGCCGACATCTATCTCGTCATGTTGGTGGCCTGGCATACGGAGGTCGCGACGGTTCCAACCGCTTGGCCGAACATCGAACGCCTGTGGGCCAATTTGCGGGAACATCGGGTGATAAAGAGGCTGAATGCTTCCCATGACATGTGGCCGGCCTAAGCACTCCGCCTTGTCTCAGTGTCTTTCCGCATGGCCGAGCCCTGCCCGTCGCTCCTGCAGGAACCGGCGCACGGCCGGATCGCGTTCGAGGCCGATAGCCCGGTCATAGGCCTCGCTCGCTTGCGGAACTTTGCCGAGTCTGGCCAGCAGGCCCGCGCGGGCGGCCCAGTAAGGTTGATAGTCATACAGCCGCTTGTCGCCGCTGAGTTGGTCAAGCGCGCCCAATCCTGCCGAAGCGCCTTCGGCCTCGGCAATCGCCACTGCACGGTTGATCGACACCACCGGCGAACCGGCAATCACCGACAGCGCGTCGTAGAGCTCCTTGATCGCGACCCAGTCGGTACAACCGGTCAGCCGCCGCGTCGTATGGGCGGACTGCACGGCGGCCTCGAGCTGATAGCGGCCGACAACGCCCTTGGCCGCCGCGCGCCCGAGCAGCGCCTCCGCTTCATCGATCAGGGTGTCGTCCCACAATGCAAGATCCTGCTCGGCCAGCGGCACATAGTCACCCGCCGCATCGCGCCGGGCTGCACGCCGCGCCTCGGCGAACAGCATCAGCGCCAGCAGGCCGAGTGCTTCCGGCTCATCCGGCATCAGCGAGGCGACCAGCCGGCCGAGCCAGATGCCTTCGGTTGCGAGATTGCGGCGCCGCGTTTCGGTGCCGGCCGGGTCGGACCAACCTTCGGCGAACGCCGCGTAGATTGCTTCCAGAACGGTGCCCAGCCGCTCACGGAGCTCGGCCCGCTCCGGCACGCGGAACGGAATGCCTGTCTCGCGAATTCGCGTCTTGGCGCGCACCAGGCGCTGGCTCATCGTGGCTGGCGAGATCAGAAAAGCCGAGGCGATCGTCGCTGCGTCGAAGCCCAGGACCGTCTGCAGGATCAGCGGTGCTCGCACGCCGGCCTCGATTGCCGGATGGGCGCAGGCAAACATCAGCCTGAGCCGCTCGTCCGGCAGGTCTTCGTCGGCCACGCGTGCCTCCATCTCCTCGGCGATCAGCCTGAGGTGGTCGCGGGCCGCCTCGCTTGTCAGTCGCCGTCTGACAGCGTCGACGCGGCGCTTGCGTGCCACTGCCAGCAGCCAGGCTTCCGGCTTGTCGGGCACGCCCGCCTGTGGCCAACGCTCGAGCGCCGCTGCAAAGGCATCGGCCAAGGCGTCCTCGGCAGCGGCCACGTCGCGTGTGCGCGCGGCGAGATAGGCGACCAGCTTGCCGTAGCTTTGCCGGGCGGCCGCTTCCGCCGCCGCCTCTGCACTATCGGGCTGTTCAGCCATCACATGGTCATTTCTCAGATAGGTACTCAGTCAATTCCCAGATCGGCCGCACCTCGATCGTGCCGGTGCTGGCGCCTGGGCAGCGCGCCGCCCAGGCGATTGCCGCGTCGGCGTCCTCAGCGTCGATCATGTAAAAACCGGCGAGCTGTTCCTTGGTGTCGGCATAGGGGCCGTCGAGCACATTGGTCTTGCCGTTGGCCATCCGCACCGAGGTGGCGGCTTGGGTCGGCTTCAGCCGGTCGCCGGCGAGCCACGCGCCGGATTTCTTCAACGCTTCGGTATACGCGCCATACGCGGCGCTGATCTCGTAGGTCTTGTCGCTCGGCGTGGTGGCCATCGAGGCTTCGTCGTTGTAAATCAAAAGCATATATCGCATCGTCTTCTCCCGTTTCTAAGGCCGCATCGTTGCGAGCCGGACGTATGTCGCGCGGCTCTGCCCGATTTCGACAGGCGCTGGAAAAATCTTTCGGCCGCGATGCGACCTCGCGCAAGCGCCGATGTGCTGGGGCACTGCTTAGCCGTTCGTCTAATCGCTGCTTATTGCGGGTTGGCATTTCCCGCCCGCTGTCTAAACTCGCCTCGCTTCGTGCCGCAGAGGAGGGCACGGCGGCGAATTTTCAGGGAGGAAATCGCATGCTCAATTTCAGGACGAAATTTGTTGCAGCCGGCGTGCTGTCGCTGTCGCTTGGCCTTGGCGCGGTATCGGCCAAGGCACAGGAATTCATCAACGTGCTGACCGGCGGCACGTCCGGCGTCTACTATCCGCTCGGCGTCACGCTATCGGAAATCTATGGCAAGGGCATCGAAGGCGCGCGCACCCAGGTGCAGGCGACGAAAGCGTCGGTCGAAAACCTCAACCTGCTGCAGCAAGGCAAGGGCGAGATCGCCTTTGCGCTCGGCGATTCCGTCAAGCTGGCCGCCGAAGGCAATACCGAAGCCGGCTTCCCAGGCAAGCTCGACAAGCTGCGCGGCATCGCCGCCATCTATCCCAACTACATCCAGATCGTCGCCAGCAAGGAATCCGGCATCAAGACGCTCGCCGATCTCAAGGGCAAGAGCTTGTCGGTCGGCGCGCCGGCCTCAGGCACCGAGCTCAACGCCCGCACGATATTTGCCGCTGCCGGGCTGAAATACGAAGACCTCGGGCGGATCGAATATCTGCCCTTCGCCGAATCGGTGGAGCTGATCAAGAACCGCCAGCTCGACGCCACGCTGCAATCGGCTGGCCTTGGGGTCGCGTCGATCCGTGATCTCGCCACCTCGGTGCCGGTGAACATCGTTGCCGTGCCGGCGGAGGACGTCGCCAAGATCGGCTCGCCCTATCTGTCCGTGGTCATCCCCAAGGGCACCTATGAGGGCCAGACCGAGGATGTCGCGACCGCCGCCGTCGGCAATTTCCTGATCACCAGCGCCGATGTCTCCGACGAGACCGCCTACCAGATGACCAAATTGCTGTTCGAGCATCTCGACCAGCTCACCGCTGCCCACGCCGCCGCCAAGGCGATCGACCCGGCCAAGGCGCTCGACGGCATGCCGGTGCCGCTGCATCCAGGCGCCGAGAGGTATTACAAGGAAAAGGGATTGGTGAAGTAAGGAGCCATCCCTCCCCCTTTGAGGAGAAGGTGGACAGCTGCCGCAGGCGGATGGATGGGTACAGTCGGTTGAGGCCGCGCACTGCCGCATCGACCCCACCCGCCTCGCTTCGCTGGAGCGCGCCCCGCCAGGAACCCGCTAATGACCGCAACCCCGACCGTTCTTTCCCCCACAGCGGAAGCTCCTGTCGAAGGATTGCCGCCGGGCTTCGGCGAAGGCATCGCCGGCAAGGCGGCTTTTTTTATCGCCATCGCCTTCTCCATCTTCCAGATCTACATCGCCGCCTATGGCAGCCTGCCGAGCCAGGTCGTACGCGCCATGCATGTCGGCTTCCTGCTGCTGCTCGGCTTTGCCCTAATCGCCAATCTGCGCGCCAAAAGCGTCCCGGCGAAAGCAGTGTTCTGGACGCTCGGCGTGCTTGGCTTCGCCACCGGTCTGTACAATTGGGTGTTCTATGCCGACCTCATCCGCCGCTCCGGCTTCCTCACCACGCCTGACCTGATCGTCGGCGCGGTGCTGGTCGTGCTGGTTTTCGAGGCGGCGCGGCGGTTGATGGGGCTGCCGCTCGCGGTCATTGCCTTCATCTTCCTTGCCTATTGCTTTGTCGGCAATCATTTGCCGCCGCCCTTCATCCATCGCGGCTATGATTTCTCCCAGCTCGTCGACACCTTCGCTTTTGGCACCGAAGGCATTTACGGCACGCCGATCTATGTCTCGGCCGCCTACATCTTCATCTTCGTCGTCTTCGCCGCGTTTCTTGAACGCGCCGGCATGATCGCGCTGTTCAACGATTTTGCGCTTGGCCTGGTCGGCTCATGGCGCGGCGGCCCGGCGCAGGTCTGCGTGCTGTCCTCGGCGCTGATGGGCACGATTTCCGGCTCCGGCGTCGCCAATGTCGTGGCCAGCGGCCAGTTCACCATCCCGCTGATGAAGCGCTTCGGCTTCCGCTCGGCGTTCGCCGGCGCCGTCGAGGCGACCTCTTCGATGGGCGGCCAGATCATGCCGCCGGTGATGGGCGCGGTTGCCTTTATCATGGCCGAGACCCTGAACATCCCCTATGCCGCGGTGGTCAAGGCGGCGATCATTCCGGCGCTGCTCTATTTCGGCGCCTGTTTCTGGCAGGTGCACCTGGAAGCCGGCAAGGCCGGCCTGCACGGCATGGCCAAGGCCGACCTGCCCAATCCGTGGGATGCGGTGAGACAACATTGGCCGCTGGTACTGCCTCTCGCAGCACTGATCTACCTGCTGTTTGCCGGCTACACACCGGTATTCGCCGGCACCATGGGCCTGGCGCTGACCATTGTGCTCATCCTCGGCACGCCGCTTGCGGCATCGATCGGGCCGCTCGCCTTCCGCATCGTCTTCTGGCTGGCGCTCGGGCTTGCCGCGGCTTCCTTCATGAAATTCGGCGTCAACATCCTCAGCCTGGTCATCGCCGTGCTGGTTGTCGCCTGCCTCACTTTCAAAGGCGGGCGCGAGACGCTGCGCATATGCGTGGATTCCCTTGCCGAGGGAGCAAAGAACGCGCTGCCGGTCGGCATTGCCTGCGCCATTGTCGGCATCGTCATCGGCACATTGACGCTCACCGGCATCGCCTCGACCTTCATCGGCTGGATCATCTCGATCGGCGAGAACAATCTGTTCCTGTCGCTGCTTTTGACCATGCTCACCTGCCTGGTGCTCGGCATGGGCATACCGACCATTCCCAACTACATCATCACTTCGTCGCTGGCCGGGCCGGCGCTGCTGTCGCTCGGCGTGCCGTTGGTGGTCAGCCATATGTTCGTCTTCTATTTCGGCATCATGGCCGATCTCACCCCGCCTGTGGCGCTGGCCGCCTTCGCCGCCGCACCCATGGCCAAGGAAAGCGGCCTCAAGATCGGCATCCAGGCCACCAAGCTTGCCATTGCCGGCTTCGTGGTGCCGTTCATGGCGGTCTATACCCCGGCGCTGATGCTGCAGGACCCCGGCCCGATCGCCGCCCAGTTCGGCTATCCCGTCGAGGTGGCTTATATCGTCACCAAAGCCTGCATGGGTATCGTCCTGTGGGGCGCCGCCGCCGTCGGCTTTCTCGCCCGGCGCATGGCCTGGTGGGAACGCCTCGTCGCCTTCGCCGCCGGCGTGCTGCTGGTTGCGGCACTGCCGCTCACCGACGAGGCGGGCTGGGCGCTGTCTGTTGCCTGGATCGGCTGGCACTGCTGGCGCGCACGGCAGGCTTCGCTGGCCAGCTCGGCATGAGCCTCTGCATCGTCGCGGCCGGCAAGACGGTGACGCTCGCGGTCGCTGCCTTCACGCTGTCCTGGGTGCATTCGGTGGAGAAGACCCAGTGGCAGGAAGACTGGAAGGTGCTGCCGTCCGGCCTGGAGCTCGTCGAGGCCCGCATCAAGGGATCGGGCGCCGGGATGGAGCCGCCGCAAGGCTCGGCACTGCGCGACGGCTGGTGGGTCTATTCGCCCAAGGTCGGGCCACAGCGGCGCCTGGTGCTCGCCGCCTCGGGCGCCACGGGTCAGGGCTGGACGCTGTGCACGGCGCAGGACTGCCGCGAACTTGGCAAGGTGGCAGGCGACACGATCTCGCTGGAGCCGTGCCGGCAGGAGGGCTCCAGCCAGCCGCGGTAGCGGGCGATCATGCCGGCAAGCGGATGCGAGATCTCGACATGGAAGCGGAAGCGGCCATCCTCCACCGTTTCGTGGGAAGTCGAGCGTGGACCGAGCCACATCGGAAGCGGCAGGCCAAAAAAGCTCCAGCGGCGCAAGACCAGCGCCAGCCGGCCGTCCTCGGCAACCAGTGCCATCGCGAAGGTCAGCGGGCCGAAGCGCTCGCACAGCAGGCGCTGCGATCGACCCCGGCCTGCGAACTGTAGGCTCGAAAAACTGTGCTTGCCGAACGTCCGCGTCCAGGTTTCGCCGTTCTTGTCGGTATCAAAGCGGACATGAACCGGAATGTCCTCGCTTGCCCCGGGGAAGCCGACCATCCAGGCCATTAGCCGGCCAAGAACATTGCGCCCGCGTTCGACACGCGCGCGGCCTGCGGCCGTGATCGTACGGTCATGCATTGACCGAATTGCCTCGGGAAGGCCTTGCCAGGCATTGCCGAGCAGCTCGGCATAAAGCGGCTTGTCCTCGTCCGCGGCCCCGTTCCTGAAGCCGGTGTAGATCGTCCGCCCGGCGAACAGGGCCTCGTAATCCCGGAGCTCCAAATCGCGCACCGCCGCCCGTGCGCCCGGCGCCGGTTGTTGTCCGGCCAGCGCTTTGCGGACCAGTGCTTCGACCGCCATCGACGGGATCAGCGGCCCGTCATTGCCCTCGGCCAAGAGATGCCACGAGCGCTTGACGATGGCGCCCGCCTGGTCCGATCCCTCCACCTCGACGAACATGCCGCCGCGATGCTCGCCCCAGCGCAGCCGGTTCGTTGCCTGATGCATCAGCGGCGCCAGCGGCAAAAGCGAACCGATCAATCCGGCGCGCACCAGCCAGGCGAGGCCGATCAGGGCGCGGTGAAGCACTTCGGGTACCGGCCCGGCTCCCATCCAGATGGTCCTCGCCTCCGGCCAAAGTTCGGCCAAGGCGCGCAGGTCGGGAACGTCGACAAGCGAAAACAGCGTGTTTCGAAGCGGCAGCCGGCCAGGCGGCGCGATAGTGTAGCGCAGTTGTTCGGTGAACGGACGGCCTTGTTCGGGACGGCCGTTGCGAACAAGCCGCACCGGCTGACCGGCATAACCGGCGATAGCGCGAATGACGTTCCCGTCGACACCGGCAAAGGCCGAAGGCGCGATGCCGCCGCGAATGCCGTCGACCCGCGTCAGGTCCGAAGACAGGCGGCGCACCACCGCCGCCGTCAGCACCGGAAAGCTCGAGACGCCGGACAGCAGGAAGACGCCGGCGTTTCGCGCAGCCTCGTCGAACGCAGAGACACCGGCGACGAAATCTGAGCCGTCGGCTAGATCGAGATAGTTGATGCGCCGGGCGATGCAGGCCTCGATCAGGCGATAGCGTCCCTCGCCATAGGCCTGGAACGGACCGCTCGCGTCGACTACAATATCGGGCTCAAATGCAGCGAGTTGCGCGGCAAGATCGCCGTCACGGTCGAACAGTGCCGGCACCAGCTGGGCTGCTGTCGGGGCACGCTTCTTGCAATACGCGTCAGCCTTGGCGAACGAGCGCCCGGCGACGACGAGGATCAGACGCGGCTCGCCCTCCAGAAGCTCGACGGTGCGACCGCCAAAGGTGCCATAGCCGCCGACGACAAGAACCTTCATCCGCAGTTCCCCCAAAATGCCCCGCCCGCTCCCGGCCAGGGCAACGAACCTAGCCGATCAATCTTGCCCTCACCTCGGCGGAAGGGATTTCACAATCGTCCTTCTTGCCGAACAGCGCGTAGCGGTTCTTTGCGATGCGGTCGTAGAGCCAGTCGCGAAGCGGGCGCGGCAACAGCAGCAGGATCCGCGCCGCTCGCCACGGCCAGCCGAGTTCGGCCATGATGGCAACGAAACTGTCCAGGCGGGTGAAAGCGGCGCCATCGACGATGACGAGATTGGTCTCGTAGCGATCCGTCCACAGCCCGTATTTCTTGAACAGCATCTCGCCGAAGCGCGACTGCGCCGTTACGAAATGGAAGCGGCCCTTGCGGTCGAGCTTCACCACCATGCGCACAAAGCCCGAGCACAACACGCAAATACCGTCGAACACGATCAACGGGCGACTCGATTCGAATTCTGGCGGCTCAGGAGAATGGTTCGGCTTGACGATCACGGGGCGCCCGGCAGCTGGTGTCAGGCGACACTAGGCCTGCCGGCGGCTGGATCAAAGCCCGGAATGCTAGAGGCTTGGCGGTGTCGCACGCCGTCTGTCGGTCAGCGCAGGGCGCTCGGCGCGATAGGTCGTCGACCGATTGTCGGCGTCGGGCCGGCAGATACGGCTGTCGTGACGGCTCTCCATGGTCATCATCAGTGCACGCTGATCCCAAGCGTGTTGCCACGGCGCGCGCAGGCGGGGCCTGGGCCGCGCATGTAATAGCGCTCGGGTCGATAGGTCGGCGCGACGAATTCGCGGATGGCGGCGGCATAGCCGGCGATTTGATTCCAGAAGCTCATTTTACTCGGTCCCTGTCCCGTTTCGGATGTCCCTTCCGAATTGCGGGGATCATAGCGTCCAGGCGTGAATAGTCGGTGAACGCGATGTTAATCTCTGGTCGAAAATGCCTTTGTTCATGGCTGGAATGCGGCTGATTCGCGGTGTTTCCATGCAGTCCGTCGGCATTTCGTCCAGTGTGACTTTTGCATCACATATGTTTCGCCTGAATGTCGCAGAAGCGCGGTTTTGTTTCAGGTTCTTACTGGACCGCGAAATTTCCGTGCACGCGGCCGGAAAACCAGGAACTCGCCCGTCAGCCGCACGTTGATTTCCCAGTGCCGGGACGAACCGGTTCCGCAGGCTGTGGTGCTCGGTTGGGCCGCAGCCAAAAATCCGAAACTGCAAGAGCAATGGAAAGGCAAAGGCCATGGGCTTCTTTTCGAAGGATATCAAAACACTCGATGACCTGTTCGTGCACACGCTGCGCGACATCTATTACGCTGAAAAACAGATCGAGAAATCGCTGCCGAAGATGATCGACAAGGCGAGTGATCCGCAGCTGAAAGCCGGCTTTGAGAAACATCTCGCCCAGACCAAGGGTCACATCCAGCGTGTCGAGCAGGTGTTCGAACTGCACGGTGTGAAGGCCAAGCAGGTCGACTGCCCGGCCATCGACGGCATTCTCGAAGAGGCCGACGACGTCAGCGGCGACATCGCCGACAAGGAGGTCCTCGACGCTGCGCTGATCGCCTCGGCCCAGGCGGTCGAGCACTATGAAATGACCCGTTACGGCACCTTGATTGCCTGGGCCAAGCAACTGGGCCGCAGCGACTGTGCCAATGTGCTGGCCAACAATCTCAAGGAGGAACAGGCGACCGACCGCAAGCTTACCGAGATGGCGGAAAGCAAGATCAACCTGCAAGCCGCCGAGTAGGGCAGCGATAGAGAATTGAGTTCAAGGCAAGGCTGGGCCGAAACCCCGGACTTGCCTTTTGCGCCGCCGGAACCGGAACGGACTTTGCCCGTTCTCGGTTGAACGTTGTCGCGCAGGGAGTTTGTCATGGCGCCGCGCCCCGCCTGGAGAGGGTATCTCAAGCTTTCGCTGGTCACTTGCGCCGTCGAACTGACCAATGTCGTCACCCAGGCCGAGAAAGTCTCGTTCCGCGTGCTCAACCGCAAGACCGGCAATACCGTCAGGCGCGTCTATGTCGATTCGGCAAGCGGCAAGCCGCTCGATGAAGGCGACGAGATCAAGGGCTATGAGGTCGGCGACGGCGACTTCGTCCAAATCGAGGAGGAGGAGATCGAAGCCGTGCAGATCGAATCCTCGCACACGATGAGCCTCGATGGGTTCATCGAAAAATCCTCGATCCAGCAGATCTATCTCGATACGCCCTATTATGTGACGCCGGCTGACGAGGTCTCGGAAGAGGCCTTCGCCGTCATCCGCGACGCCATGGCCGCCAAGAAGACGGCGGGGCTCGCCCGCATTGTGCTCTATCGCCGCGAACGTCCGGTGGTCATCGAGCCGTTGGGCAAGGGTCTGCTGCTGACGACCCTGTGCTATGGCGATACGGTTCGCAGGCCTGAGATGGTGTTCGGCGACATCAAGCCGGTGAAGACCGATGCCGAGATGATCAGGCTGGCCGAACACATCGTCGATGAGAAACAGGCGAAGTTCGACCCTTCCGAATTCGAGGACAAATACGAAAACGCCCTGATCGAGCTGGTCCGCGCCAAGAAGGCCGGCAAGAAGGCACCGAAGACCAAGGCGGAACCACGGCCCTCCAACGTCGTCAACCTCTTCGATGCACTGAAGAAGAGCCTTTCGTCGGAAGCCGGTGCGCCGGCAAAGACCGGACGCCCGGCAAAAGGCGCCAAGCCCAAAGCCGCCCGGCGCAAATCTGCTTAGGATCAGACCATGGCCAGCCTCGAGCAGTATCACGCCAAGCGCAATTTCAAGAAGACCGCCGAACCGGCCGGCAAGGTTTCGCGCGGCAAGAAAGCCGAGCCGGGTGGCATTTTCGTCATCCACAAGCATGCCGCCACCAGGCTTCACTACGACCTGCGTCTCGAGCATGGCGGTGTGCTGTGGAGCTGGGCGGTGACGCGAGGCCCGAGCCTCGACCCGCACGAAAAGCGGCTCGCCGTGCATGTCGAGGACCACCCGATCGACTATGCGCCGTTTGAAGGCACTATCCCGAAGGACCAATATGGCGGCGGCTCGGTCATTGTCTGGGACGAGGGAACTTGGGTCCCCGATGGCGACCCGGCAAAGGCGATGAAGAAAGGCCATATCAGTTTCGAACTGCATGGCCACAAATTGCATGGCGCCTGGCATCTGGTGCGGCTGAAGCCGCGTCCGGGCGAAAAGCGTGACAACTGGTTGCTGATCAAATCCGACGATGCCGCCGCGCGTCCGGGCGAGGACATTTTGCAGGAGGCGCCGCAATCGGTGAAATCCGGGCTGACCATCGAGGAGGTCGGCGAAGGCAAGACCGCCGACGGCAAGAAGCCAAGCGTCTGGCAGTCCGACAGGCCGGCCGCCAGCAAAGCGAAGGCTGTCGCGGCCAGGCGGCTCGAATTCATCGAACCGGCGCTCGCAACGCTGGAGCGAGACGCTCCGCCCGGCAAGGACTGGCTGCATGAGGTGAAGTTCGACGGCTATCGCATGCAGGCCCAGCTTGTCGGCACCGAGGTGCGGCTTTTGACACGCGCTGGCCTCGACTGGACCGACAAATTCGGGGGCGCAATTGTCGCGGCACTTGGCGGCCTGAAATGCACCGATGCGATCATCGACGGCGAAATCGTCGTGCTGGCGGATAATGGCGTGTCGTCCTTCTCGCTGCTTCAGCAAGATCTGTCGGCGGGCCGTACGGACCGTTTCATCTACTATGTCTTCGACCTGTTGCGTCTCAACGGTGAGGATATCCGTTCCGAGCCGCTGGTGGAGCGCAAGGAAAGGCTGCGCACTTTGCTCGCCGGACAGGCCGAGGATCAGGCCGTGCGCTTCAGCGACCACTTTGCCGAGCCTGGCAAGATCATGCTGGAGCACGCTTGCCGCCTGGGCCTCGAAGGCGTTGTCTCCAAGCGCGCCGATGCGCCCTACCGCAGCGGCCGTGTTCCCTCGTGGGTTAAGTCGAAATGCACGGCGCGCCAGGAATTCGTCATCGGTGGATACATGCCGTCGGACAAGACCGGGCGCGGCCTGCGCTCGCTGCTGGTCGGCTACCACGAGGGCGGCAAGCTGCGCTATGCCGGCCGCGTCGGCACCGGCTTCACGACCAAAAGCACCAACGAGCTGAAGAAGAGGCTTGATGCGCTGAAGACGACAACCTCGCCTTTCGACAGGGCGGTGCCAAGGGGCAAGGGGCTGGTCTGGGTCAAGCCCGAACTTGTCGGCGAAGTGGAGTTTCGCAGTTGGACGTCGGACCGTATAATACGCCACGCCTCGTTCCAGGGATTGCGCGAGGACAAGCCGGCGGAGGAAGTCGTGCAGGAGAAACCGAAAGCACGCTCAGCCACGGCAGAGCCGACGCCAAAGCCCGCCAAAGCCGCAGGCGCGGCGAAAACCTCGGTTACGCTGTCCCGCCCCGACAAGCTTCTGTGGCCCGAGGAGAACGTATCGAAGCAGGATCTGGTCGATCACTACGCGCTGGTCTGGCTGCGCATGAAGCAATTCGTCATCAACCGGCCGCTCAGCCTCGTGCGGGCGCCGGACGGCGTTGGCGGCCAACGGTTCTTCCAAAAACATGCCTCGGCCGGCATGCACGACAAGATCGCCGTGATGAAGGATCCCACCGACGGCGAGGAGATATTGTTCATCCGCGATTTCGACGGTGTCGTGGCCCTGGTGCAGCTCGGCGTCGTCGAGATCCACATCTGGGGCTCGACCACGGACGAGCTGGAAAAACCCGACCAGATCATCTTCGATCTCGATCCCGACGAGGGTGTCGACGTGAAGGCGGTGCGTGCCGCGGCGCTCGATATCCGCAGCCGGCTCGACGAACTGTCCCTGCCGAATTTCGTCAAGACCTCGGGCGGCAAGGGCTATCATGTCCTCGTCCCGCTGAAGCCGTCGGCGGACTGGGACGAGGTCAAAGGCTTCGCCCATGAGTTCGCCCGAGCGCTCGAACAGGCGGCACCCGACCGCTACACGGCGACGCTGTCGAAGAAGGCGCGCACGGGCAAGATTTTCGTCGATTATCTGCGCAATGGCCGCGGCGCCACCACCGTCGCCCCCTATTCGTCGCGCGCCAAAAAAGGCGCCACGGTATCGATGCCGGTGACCTGGGCGGAAATCGAGGCCGGATTGCCGCCGAACGCCTTTCCGATCGGCGACAAGACGACGCTAAAGCGGCTCGGGCAAGCCGATCCCTGGGAGGATTTTTTCAAGCAGGCCAAGCCCCTCAAGCGCGGCTAGCGCGTTGAGCGCGCCGTCAGGCGAGAAACGTCTTCTCGAAGGCCTGCTTGCCTACCGGTGAAAAGATCACAGCACGGCTGTCCTTCTCGCGCCGCGCCCATTTCTCGGCGAGGATCTTGTCGAGAATGGCGGCGCCCAGCGTGCCGGCAAGGTGCGAACGCCGCACGCTCCAGTCGAGGCAGGCGCGGCACACCGGCCGCCGCGCTTTGGTACGGATGTCAATGCCGATCGCGGCGAAATGCGAGGCGGCCGACGGCCCAAGCTGGATCTCCTCGTCGTCGCGCAGGAGCACTTGTCGAGCGACAAGACGGTCCAGCATCGCCACCGCCTGCTCGCCGGCGAGGTGGTCGTAGCAGACCCGCGCCACTCGCATGGCCGCGTCGCGAGGGCCGGGTCGCACCCTCTGCGGCCCGACCGCGGCGGCAACGCCGGTAATGGCTTCGATCATTCCTGCCACCTGCGGGCCGGCGAGGCCGTAATAGCGGTGCCGTCCCTGGCTCGCCAGCGTCAGCAGCCCGCCTTCCATCAGCTTCGACAGATGGGAGCTCGCTGTCGGAAGCGACACGCCGGCTTCGAGTGCCAGTTCGCTCGCCGTCAGTGCCGTGCCACCCATCAGTGCGGACAGCATGTTTGCCCGCGCCGGATCGCCCACCAAGCTGGCAATGCGGGCTATGTCAGGTCCTTCGCGCATAGTTCGTTCCTCATCGAAGCATCCTCGTCAGACAAGCATTAATCTCGATGCAGATCAAGGAGACGACAATGCCTGCAAGGACCATTCTCAGCGCCGCGCCTGCTCGCCGGCCGTTCCCGTTCGTTGTCTTGCGCCGCCTGCGGCTGCGGCTCCTGAAGCGGTGGTACGACCGTCATTTGCAGCGTCTCGACCTCGCCGAGATCGATGATCATCTGCTGCGTGACCTTGGCCTGACACCCGAAGACGTCCGCCGCGAATGCGCGAAATCGTTCTGGCAAGTATGACCAGTAAGGGAATTGCCTAGCATATCGATCGTCGGAACGTTTCGATCCCGCTCGAACTGTGACCGCAAGCAAACATCCACCGCCAGGAGGCGAAAATGACCATCACCTGCTTCATCCGCTACGAGATCGATCCGTTCGGCAAGGCGGCGTTCGAGGAATATGCACGCAATTGGGGGCAGGCGATCCCGCGCTGCGGCGCCGATCTGATCGGCTATTTCGCGCCGCACGAAGGCTCGGCCACCACGGCTTATGCCGCCTACAACATCGACAGTCTTGCGGCCTACGAAGCCTACCGCGCCCGGCTCGCCGCCGATCCCGCCGGCAAGGCGAATTACGAGTTCGCCCGGCGGGAAAAATTCATCCTGAAGGAGGACCGCATCTTCCTCAAGCTGGCCTCCGGGCCGCATGCTCCTTTGGTGAAGCCATGATCGCCGTCATCTTCGAGGTCGAGCCGGCGGCGGGCAAGCGCGATGCCTATCTCGGCATCGCCGCCGACCTGCGCCCACTGCTCGACGGCATCGACGGTTTCCTGTCGATCGAACGCTTCCAGAGCCTTGCCGATCCGAACCGCATCCTGTCGCTGTCCTTCTGGCGCGACGAGGACGCGGTGAAGGCCTGGCGCAACACGCAGGAACATCGGCAGGCGCAAAAGGCCGGGCGCGGCGGTATCTTTGCGGACTATCGTTTGCGTATCGCTCATGTCGTGCGCGACTACGGCCTGACCGAACGCGCCGAGGCGCCAACAGATAGCCGGGTTGTGAACGGATAGGGACCGCTATGCATTCCCGATCAGCACCCCTGCCGCAAACACCAACGCGCCACCCAGCACCACCTGGAAGGCGGCGCGCCAGAATGGCGTCTGCATATAGCGGTTCTGCACGAAGGCGATCGCCCACAGCTCGAAGAAAACCACCACGGCGGCGACAATGGTCGCCGTCCAGAAAAGCGGGATGAGATAGGGCAGTGCATGGCCGAGCCCGCCCAGCGTCGTCATGACGCCGACGGTCAGCCCGCGTTTTGCCGGCGAGCCGCGGCCCGATAATTTGCCGTCGTCGGAAGCCACCTCGGTGAAACCCATCGAGATGCCGGCGCCGATCGAGGCGGCAAGTCCGACCAGAAACGTCTGGAACGTATCATGCGTGGCAAAGGCGGCGGCAAAGATCGGCGCCAGCGTCGACACCGATCCATCCATCAGCCCAGCCAGTCCCGGTTGCACGTAGGTCAGGATGAACTGGCGCTGCTCGGCTGCCGCTTCTTCGTCCTTGACCGCGCCCGGCACATGCTTTTGCTCCAGCCGCTGCGCCAGTGTCTCGTGGCCCTGTTCTGCGATCGCCAGGTCGTCGAGCAGTTTTCGCGTCGACGCATCGCCTGTGCGTTTGGCCGCCTCGACATAGAACAGGTAGGCCTGCCGCTCCATGGCCTCGGCTTGGCTGCGCACATGATCGATGCCGAGCGGCCTCACCAGCCAGTCCGGCTTGCGCTCGTAATAGCCCTTCACATGTTCGCGCCGGATCAGCGGTATGCGCTCGCCGAAACGCTTGCGGTAAAGCTCGATCAGCGAATCGCGATGGCCGTCCTCCTCCTCCGCCATCTCCTCGAACACCTTGGCCGATTGCGGAAAGCTCTCCGCCAGCCCGTCGGCATAGGCGCGATAGATGCGCCCGTCGTCCTCCTCGGAGGAGATGGCGAGCGCCAGGATCTCCTGTTCCGAGAGCGATTCAAAGGGACGGCGGCCGATGCCGAAAACGCGGGAAAGCATGAGAAATTCACCCTAGTTTAGAATAGTTCTAAACTATGACCTCGCGCATCGCCGGTCAATCGTGTGCGCTCCGCTGATGCTCAAAAGGTACAGGTTTCAAAATCCCGAACACGTCGCCGTTGCTATCGGCAAACGTTCACTTATATAACCGAATCTCAACCAAGAGAAAGGAACCCGCAGATGCCGGAAAAACAGCAGCCGTTTGATCCCAAACCGGTTCTCGACCTGATCGCTAATATTGAGACGGATCTGCAGCGCCTGAAAGGCCTGGTCGAGCAGCAGGTCGAAAAATTCGATCCCGCCAATCCGCACAACAAGGCTCCCGACGGCAAGTTGACCGAGGAGGGCGTCGAGTGCTGCTACCGGCTGTTCGACGAGGGCAAGTCGCGCTATTCGGTCGCCCAACAGATGAAGATCTCATTCGCCGCCGCCACCCACCGCTTCAACACCTGGCGCAAGATGGGCGGTCCCAAACGGCAAAAGACGCTGTTGGGGTGAGGAGCGGCAGGCTATGCCGATCAATCGGCAACGATTTGTCGATTGAAGCGACCGAATGCATGGCGGAGGGCCGAGGAGGCGGTGGGGACGGTCACGCCCCACTCCTGCCTCCAAAGACGAATTGTAACGGTCACATTTTTTCATTGGTGCGCCGCCTCCCATTCCGTGCACATAGGCGGTCTCATCTCTTGCAGGACCTAGCCATGACCACCCCTCCCGGCATCGCCGATATTCACAGCGCAGCAGTGCGGTTGTCCGGACTGATCGTCGAAACGCCGCTGATCGAATCGCCGGAGCTGAACAGGCGCTTCGGCGCCAGGATCCTGTTCAAGCCGGAGACGTTGCAGCGCACCGGCTCGTTCAAGTTCCGCGGCGCTTACAACAAGCTCTCCTCGCTCTCGGCGGAAGAACGCGCCCGCGGCGTCGTCGCCTTCTCGTCGGGCAATCACGCGCAAGGCGTTGCCGCCGCGGCGGCGATGTTCGGCGTCAAGGCCGTCATCGCCATGCCCACCGATGCGCCGGCGATGAAAGTCGGCAATGTCAGGAAGATGGGCGCGGAAGTGATCACCTTCGACCGGGTCCGCGACGATCGCACTGCCGTCGTCCGTTCTTACGTGGAAAAGGGCATGGTCCTGGTGCCGCCCTACGACGATCCGGCCATCATCGCCGGCCAGGGCACGATCGGCCTCGAATTGATGCGCCAGGCAAGAGCGCTTGACGTCAGCCTCGATGCGGTAGTGGTTCCCTGCGGCGGCGGCGGGTTGAGCAGCGGCATTTCTATCGCGGTCAAGGACGCCTCGCCGGGCACCGCCGTCTGGGCGGTGGAACCCGAGCATTTCGACGACACACGCCGCTCGCTGATCAAAGGCGCCAGGGTGTCGAACGCGCCCGGCCACACTTCGATCTGCGATGCCCTTCTCGTCGCCGAGCCGGGCGCGATCACTTTCGAGGTCAACCGCAAGAACCTCGCCGGCGCCATCGCCGTTTCCGACAAGGCGGTGGCACAGGCGATGCGCGATGCGATGGCTTGCCTGAAGCTGGTGGTCGAACCTGGCGGTTGCGTCGGCTTGGCCGCGCTGTCGTCGGGCGAGATCGACCTTGCCGGGAAATCCATTGCCGTGGTGCTCTCCGGCGGCAATGTCGATCTCAACACCTATGCCGAGATCATTGCTGCCGGCTAAGATAGCAACCAATTCCAGGTCATGTGCCGGTTCGAGGCGCTCCAGCCTCCGTTGCGTTAGTCGAACCGGTACCCTTCAAAGACTGAGATCAATGAAACTGTTCTTCAGCCGCAATCCCAATCCTCGCCTCGCGGTCGCGGTGGCACGGTATCTCAAAGCCAAGGTCGAGTTCGAATTCGCCTCGCCCTTCGCTCCGGGGCAGGCCGAGCGCTTTCGGCCGCTCAATCCAAATCTTTCATTGCCCATCCTTGTAGGTTCGGGAAAAAGCCTCTGGGAGGCCGACGCCATAGCCTGCCGGCTTTCACGCGACACGCATTCGCATTTTTGGCGCACCGGCGACGATGAGCCCGAGATGATCCGGTGGCTGAGTTGGGGCAAAGAGAACTTCGCAAGAGCCTGCGACGTCGTGCATTTCGAACGCGGAACCAAACAGCGCTATGGGATCGGCCCGATCGATCAGGCGCGGGTTGAGGAGGGCCTGAGCGACTTCAGCACCGCCGCCGCCATACTTGATGCCGAGCTTTCCGAGCGAGACTGGCTGGTCGGAAATTCGGTTTCCTATGCCGACTTTCGAATGGCGACGTTTCTGCCCTTCAACGACGTCGCCCGATTGCCTCTTGATGATTATCCTTCTGTCGGCCGCTGGTATCGGCAGCTTGAAGAAATCGACGCCTGGCGCGATCCCTTCGAAGGGCTCAGTGCACCCGAACTGACACCGGTCCCGGGCCAGGCCAAGACCGTGTGACTCTCGATCATTTGCGCAAGCTGATTGCGTTGACCCTAATCCAGCGTCCGGCGGAACCGCACCAGCGCAATGCCGGCGAACAGCGCCACGAACACCACCAGCCAGCCGATCTCCGTTGCTACCGCCGGCAGCTCGGCGCCCTTCAGCATCACCGCGCGGATGATCCGAAGGAAATGCGTCAGCGGCAGCACCTCGCCGAAAACCTGCGCCCAGTCCGGCATGCCGCGATAGGGGAACATGAAGCCGGACAGCATGATCGACGGCAGGAAGAAGAAGAAGGTGAGCTGGAGGGCCTGCATCTGCGTGCGGGCGATCGTCGAGATCGTGTAGCCGAGCAGCACCAGCGCCAGCACGAAGATCAGGACGGCGGTCAACAGCAGCGACATCGATCCGGTGAAGGGGATGGCGAACAGGAGCTTTGAGGCCGCCAGCACCACCAGCACCTGCACGGCGCCGACCGCCAGATAGGGCAGCACCTTGCCCAGCATGATCTCGAGCGGGCTGGACGGCATCGCCAGAAGGTTCTCCATCGTGCCGCGCTCGGTCTCGCGCGTCAGCGCGATCGAGGTCATCATCACCATCGTCATCTGCAGGATGACGCCGAGCAGGCCGGGCACGATGTTGTATTGCGAGACGGCTTCCGGATTGTAGCGCCGGTGCACCACCACCTGGAGCTGGCCCCGGGCGGCTTCGGCCGCCGTCTCCTGCATGCCGCGTGCCCTGAGCAGCGCCTGGTTGGCGACGGTGCCGAGTGTCGAGATGGCGCCGCTGGCGACGGCCGGGTCGGTCGCATCCGCCTCGATCAGGATCTGCGGGCTGTCGCCACGCTCGACCCGTCGGGCGAAATCGGCGGGAATGGTGACGACGAAGGCAACGTCGCCGCGCGCCATCAGGAATTCGGCTTCGGCGGCACTTTGCGCGACATGGTCGAAGCGGTAATAGCCGGTGGTCTGCAGCGCCGAAACCATGGCTCGCGTGTAAGGATCGCTGCTCATCACCACCAGCGCTGCCGGCAGGCTCTTCGGGTCGTTGTTGATGGCATAGCCGAACAGCACCAGCTGCATCAGCGGCACGCCGAGCATCATGGCGAAGGTGATGCGGTCGCGCCGCATCTGGATGAACTCCTTGATCAGCAGCGCGCCCAGCCTGGCGAAGGAAAAGATGCTGTTTATCCCGTTTTTCATCCCATGTTGTCCTTCGAACCGGACATGAACTGGATGAACACATCCTCCAGGCTGGTCTCGCCGGGCGAGACCCTGACGCCCTTGTGGTCTTTCTCGACGTCGGCGAGCGCTGCCTGAAGCGCCGTCCTGTCGGAGCCGACGACATGCAGCGTCGCGCCGAACGGCGCCACTTGATCGACGCCGCGGCGGCCATGAAGTGCGGCAGCGACCTGATCGAGCTGCGGCCCTTGCAGGACGAAGGTGGTCAGCCCGGCGTTCCTCACCACGTCCTCGACCGTGCCGGTAGCCAGCATCTTGCCATAGGAGATGTAGCTGATGCGATGGCAGCGCTCGGCCTCGTCCATGTAATGGGTGGAGACCAGCACGGTCACCCCGCCGCTCGCCAGCCGGTGGATCTCGTCCCAGAATTCGCGCCGCGCCTTCGGGTCGACGCCAGCCGTCGGTTCGTCGAGCAGCAGCAGTTTCGGCTTGTGCATGATGCAGGCGGCCAGCGCCAGCCGCTGCTTCCAACCGCCGGACAGAGTGCCGGCCAACTGGTTCCTGCGCGATGTCAGGCCGAGCTCCTCAAGCGTCTTAGCCACATGCTCGTCGAGCGGCTTCAGCCGGTAGAGCCGCGCCACAAATTCGAGATTCTCGCCAATCGTCAGGTCTTCGTAGAACGAGAATCTCTGCGTCATGTAGCCGACTTCGCGCTTGATGCGCAGGCTGTCGGTGCGGATGTCGAAGCCCAGGACCGTGCCTTCACCCTCATCCGGCGTCAGCAAGCCGCACATGATGCGGATGGTCGTCGTCTTGCCTGAGCCGTTCGGCCCGAGGAAGCCGACGATCTCGCCCTCGGCCACCGTCATCGTCACATGGTCGACGACGGTCTTGTCGCCGAAGCGTTTGACCAGGCCGTGCACGTCGATGACGTTCATTTTCCGATGTCCGCCAGATCGACGTCGACGATCTGCCCGGGCTGCAATGCGCTGGCGTCGCCCTCCGGCCGCGCTTCGACCAGATAGACCAGCTTTTGCCGGGTCTCGAGCGAGTAGATCACCGGCGGCGTGAATTCCGGATCCGGCGAAACATAGCTGACGCGTGCCTTCACGCCCGATCCGCAACCGTCACAATGGACGTTGAGCAGCGTGCCGACGTCGACCGAGGAGAACGCGCTTTCCGGCACATAGACGCTGAGCTTCACCGCGCCGTCCGGCAGTATGGAGATGACCGGCGCGGTCGGCCCGGCCGTGTCGCCCGGATAGCGGATGACATCGTTGACCCGGCCGGGCGAGGGCGCCGTCAGCACGCGCTTCGATAGCCGCCATTGCGCTTGCTCCAGCGCCGATCGCGCCTGCCTGACCTGATTGTCGGCGGCCTTGATCGTCTCGGGCCGTGCCGGCAGGCCGCCGACGGCGAGATTGGCCTCCGCCTGGCCGACCTGCGCGTTGGCCGTCTCCAGCGTCGCGGAAGCCGTGTCGTAGTCGGCCTGTGTGCCGGTGCCGCGTTTGAACAGATCACTGGCGCGGATGTATCGGCGCTTGGCGTCGGCGGCTTGCGCCTTGGCCATGTCGACCTGCGCCTTGAGCACCGCGATCTCTTCCGGCCGCTTACCGACCTGCAGGTCGGCGAGTTGCGCCTGGGCCTGCGCGAGGGCCGCCTCGGCTTGTGCGATGGCGATCTTGGCGTCGGCGTTTTCCAGCGTCACCACCGGCGTGCCGGGCGCGACGCGGTCGCCGCGCTTGACCGCAATCGTCTCGACCTGCGCCACCTCGATCGGCGCCAGCAGCACATAATCGCCCTCGACGTAGCCGACGGCGAGCGGTGCTGCCGGCGCGCAGGCGCTGAAAAGCTGGGCGGCAAGCGGCAAAGAACAGAGCAGGCTCATGATCCACGATCCTTCCGTACAGCCAAATCGCGCCGAGCTAAAATCGCACTGAGATTGTCGGTTACTGTCGCCGCGATCCTGCCGGCCTCGTCATCGCCGATCTCGCGCCAGCCCATCCGGCGCATAACCGCCTCGCGGCCGATGCGGAAATAGACGACCTGGCCGATCAGCGTGAATACGGTGAGTTTTGTGCGCTCGCTCTCGGCCGGCTCGCCCGTCGCCTGTTCCCAGATCAGGCAGAGCCGGTGATGCGCCGGTTCGAACACGCCGTCATAGATACGGTCGAGCGCGGCGGTTGGATGCGACAGCTCACGCAGGACGAACTGTACAATCTCGCCGGCTTCCGGCCTTGCCGCGATGAAGGCGACCATCCGCTCCAGTGCAACGGCTAAATGTGCCCGCGCGGCCTCGGTGTCCGCCAATGCCGCGGCCGGCGCTTGCAGATTGCCGATCGCCTGGCCGGCAACGGTCTGGATGGTGTCGACGATGTAGTCGGCCGCAGCGTTGCGGAGCCCTTCCTTGCCGCCGAAATGATAGGCGATCGAGCCGATATTGGCCTTGGCCTCAGCCGCGATCTGGCGCGTCGACGTGCCGTCGAAACCCTGGCGTCCGAACAGCTTTAGCGCCGCGTGCACGAGTGCCGTCCGCGTCATATCTGCGGCGGTTTTGGGCGCCTCATGAGGAAGGCCGCTGGCACTGGGCGATTTGATCATGGTCGGCAATTTAATCAATCGAATGATTAAAGTCAAGTGCGGTCAAGCGACTTGCCAACTCTGGCCGTGGGCGCTTTAGTGCCTGGCCATGGGCAAGGAAATCGAGCGTAAATTTCTGGTCTCCGGTGAGGAATGGCGGGCAATGGTCGAGGCGGACATTCATATCCGTCAATTCTATCTTGTCGCCGAACCCAGCCGCACGGTGCGTATGCGCATCAGCGATGACGCCGCCGCCAAGCTGACGCTCAAGTTCGGCAGCCAGGCACGCGAGCGCGATGAATTCGAATATCCGGTGCCTTTGGCGGAGGCGCAGGAGATGCAGGCCTTTGCCATCGGACATGTCATCGAGAAGACACGCCACCATGTTAGACACCGCGGCTATCGCTACGAAGTCGATGTCTTCGGCGGGACGCTTGCGGGGTTGGTGGTCGCCGAGCTCGAGACGCCGGAGGATGTACCGGACGAAATGCTGCCAGATTGGCTCGGCCGAGAGGTCACCGGCGAGCCGAGATTTTACAACGCGTCGCTCGCCCTTGGGGGGATTCCGGAGATCGTCGCATGAGCTTTCGTATCGATCCGCGCATGTCGCTGACCGGCGAGGTCAGGCGCATCCTTACCGAGGAGATCGGCAAGGCGCTTGTCCATCTGGACGCCGCGCGTGACAGGCCCGAACAGGGGCTGCACAAATGCCGCAAACGGCTGAAGAACGTCCGCGCCTTGCTGCGCCTTGTCCGTTCCGGAGACGAAACATTCTGCGTGACCGAGAACCAGTGCTACCGCCAGGTAGCGGCCCTGCTTGCCGGCCCGCGTGAGGCGACTGCACTGGTCGAAACAATCGACCGGCTAGCGGCAAGCTTTCCCGAGCAAAGTGCCGGCGGCCTTGATGCCGTGCGTGACAGGCTCGTCGCGCGCCAGCATGAACTGCATGGCGGAGCAGGCCTCGAGGCTGCGATAGGCGCGGCGATCGCCGCTTGCGAGGAAGGTGTCGTCCGGATCGACAAGCTCGCTCTGCCCGACCAGCCGGAGCAGGCTGCCGACGTGCTCGCCGAAGGCGCGCGCACCACTTTGCGCCGCGCCAGGAAAGCGCTGGACAAGGCGGCTTCGCGCGGCGAAGCCGATGACTTTCACGATCTGCGCAAGGCGGCCAAGACGCATGCCATGCACCTGTCACTGCTCGGCAGGCTGTGGCCGACGTCGATCAAGACGCGACGCAAGGCCGTCGACGAATTAGGCGAGCGCCTTGGCGAACTGCACGATGTGTTCGTTATGCGCGCGCTTCTCGATGCCGAGGACCAGCCGCTTGGCCCCCCTGAGGACACGCGGTTGCTTGCCAAGCTGCTGAAACGCTCGGAAAAGAGCCTGAAAAAGACCTGCCTCGCCGAGGCGGCCGAGCTTTTCGGCGACAGCCCGAAGCGCTCGACGAGGAAGCTCGCCCGTAAAGCGCGCGAAGATCTCACAGCGGTACCGCAGCACGAAGACGCCGGCGCGCCTGGCGTGGGCTGATCATGGTCTAATTTGCCGCCCTGTGGTAATCGCCGTCTGGCATGACCGAGCCCGGCGACACGCTTCTGGACCGACTTGGCCGCTGGCTTGCCGGCCGGCTGCAGGAGGAATCGTCCGGCTACGAGCCCTACACGCCGTCGGACGCCGAAACGCTGCGCCGCACGCTCGAACCCGGCGACATCCTGCTCATCGAGGGCAACCAGAAGATCTCGGCGGCAATCAAATACCTCACCCAGTCGACCTGGTCGCATGCCGCCTTCTATGTCGGCGATGCATTGCCGGAGCCGGAAGACGGATCGGAGCGGCGGCGCCTGATCGAGGTCACGCTCGGCGATGGCTGCATCGCTGTGCCGCTGTCGCGCTACCGCAGCTACAATACCCGCATCTGCCGTGCGAGCGGCCTGGCTCCGGACGATCGCGAAGCGGTCGTCGCCTTCATGATCGGCAGGCTCGGTCTCAGATACGATCTCAAGAACATATTCGACATGCTGCGCTACTTCTTGCCGACGCCGCCGGTGCCGGTGCGTTGGCGCCGCCGCATGCTGGCTTTCGGTTCCGGCGATCCGACGCGCGCCATCTGCTCGTCGCTGATCGCGGAGGCTTATGGCCAGATCCGCTACCCGATCTTACCCGAGATTACCCGGGCGCCCGGCCGTGCTTCGGCCCAGTCGAGCTATTCGCGCAAGGAAATCCTGCACATCCGCCACCACTCGCTCTACACGCCGCGCGACTTCGACCTGTCGCCCTATTTCCGCATCGTCAAGCCGACGCTGGAATACGGCTTCGACTACCGGCAGATGGTCTGGGATGACAAGGTGGCGGCGAACAAGACCGCCGAATAGCCGCTCGATCTTGTGTTTGGGCATGGGACGCTCTGACAACCGGTTTGCGGCCGATACTCAGGAGTAAGAAGCTCAGTCAGACTGGCTGCCGCCAACAGCCCGGTCGTTCTGCATCTTGACCTAGGCCGGCAGACGCCGTCCGTTTGCGGCGGCCGTAACTCGATCGTCCGTCCGCGCGCCTGCGTCGCGCGGATGCGGCCCGATTGGCATGATCACCGGGAACGGCGTTGCGCCGAACGCAAACGTCCATTTGTAGCCGACCAGCCCGTCTTCGGGCGTCGTGTGCTGGTCGTGATGAGCAAGCAATTTGGCGCGCTCCGCCAATTCCTCCGCCTCGCGCCTGACCATCTCCGCCGTTTCCGGCCGCATCCGCCTGGAGAAGCTGACGAACGTCGACTCGCGCTCAAGATGGGTGATGGCCCAGCCGATAAAATTCTTGTTGGTCATCTCGAACAGCGGCCGCAATGGCCCGTCGAAATTCCACTGGATCGGCGCCTCGACCAGCAGCCTTGCCGACAGGCCGCGACCGAGCGCGACCAGGCCGAGTTCCTCGAGGTCGCGCAGATAGAGGAACATCGAAGCCTCGCTCAGTCCTTGTGAGCGCATGATACCTTCGGGCGTGAATTTCTCGGAAAGCATGACGAAGACGAACAGCAGTGCCGGCCGCCCGGCGAGCTTGCGCTCGATCTCCGGCGCGATCTGGTTGGCAGGTCCCGGTCCTCTGTTCATTGAGCCGAGCAGGTTCTCCAACTCCACGCCGGCGGCAGTGCAGATCTCCATCAGCCGGTCGAGCTTGCAGTTGCGCTCATGAAAGATGCGTTTCACCGTAGGCTCGGAAACGCCCATCCGCTCGGCAAGGACGCGATAGGTCACGCCCTTGGCCTTAAGCGTCCGCTTGAGCGCTTCGAAGATCAGGCCGTTCATGGGATGCACCTCTGTTGCGCGATTTGGTATCAGCCTTCGGTACTAGTCCTGATACATCTTCCCGAAAAGTATCGAAAGGCCTAGCTCTCCGCCAGTCCATTACAGGAGACTAGCCATGAAGAGCCTCTTCACACCGATACTTCTCGCTATCGTCGGCATCGCGGCTGCGCCGGCAGTTCAGGCCGCTGAACTCTGGCGCGCCGGCGGCCTCGAGCAACCGGAATCGGCCCTGTTCGATGCCGCCGGCCAACGCATCATCATCTCGAATATCGTTGGCAATCCCGGCGACGCCGACGGCAATGGATATCTGTCGGTCCTGTCGATGGACGGCAAGATGGTTACGAAACATTGGACCGACGGCATGGACGCGCCCAAGGGCATGGCGATTGCCGACGGCAAACTCTACGTCGCCGATATCACCCATGTGCGCGTCGTCGATCTCGCAAGCGGCAAGCTAACATCGACGATCGACGTGCCGAACGCCGTCTTCCTCAACGACATGACCGCCGACGCGTCCGGCAAGGTCTACGTCACGGACATGCTTGCCGACACGATCTATCGTATCGACGGCGACCGGCCGGAACTGTTCGTCAGGGATGCGGCGCTTGCTTCGCCGAATGGCATCTTCGCCGATGGCGGCCGGCTGATCGTCGCTTCGTGGGGCAAGGGCATCAAGCCCGACTTCAGCACCGCGGAGCCGGGCGGCCTGCTCTCGGTTGATCTCGCCACCAAGGCAATTGCGCCACTGCCCGGCGCGGAAAAATTCGCCAACCTCGATGGCGTCGTTGTCATCGGCGGCAGCGTCTACGCCACCGCGTATATGACCGGCACGCTCTACCGCTACAAAGCCGGCGGCACGCCGCAGGTGGTTGCGACGTTCAAGCCGGGCAGCGCCGACATCGGCACCGACGGCAGGTCGACCCTCTTCGTGCCGCTGATGAATGAGGGCGAAGTCGCAGCGTTGGGCCTCGACTAAGCCAGCCATCGGCTCAGGCGGCGGGCGCGGCTTTCTTCAACTGCGCCCGCGCATCCGTGATCGAGGCGGCATAAGTCACCAGCGGCCGCTTGACGCCGTGGTTGATCAGCATGCGGCGTGTCTGCGGTGAAGCGCCTGATTATTATGATGGTTCAAGAATCATCTTGCATACTTGAAACATGCAGCACTCTTTGCCAGCCGATGCGCTGTCATGCTACAAACCTCGGCATCGTTTGGCGGAACATCCATTGCGGCACCGATTTCACAGGCACGACTTCAAAAAGGATAAGCAGGTGAAGATATTCAAAGCGATGGCGACCTCGACAGCCTTGCTGTCGATGGTTTGCCTGTTGGCAGGCTGCGGCCATGGCCTGATCAACAGGCTGATTTGACCGCAAAAGCACTGACATGAGTCAGGTGCCGTCGGCCCGCCCAAGCCATCGCTGCAGGAACCGTGCCGCAAGCCAGCATAGCATCGCCCAGGCAAAGCCGGCGCACCAGCCGGCCAATACGTCGGACGGCCAGTGGACGCCGAGATAGATGCGGCTGATGCCGACCACCACCGTCGTCAGCACCGCCAGCCCGAGCACATAGATCTTCGTTGTCCGCCCGGGCAAAAACCGCGCCGCCATGCTGCCCAGCGTCAAATATGTCACCGCCGACAGCATGGCGTGGCCGCTCGGGAACGAAAGCGATGCCACATCGGCGAGATGCGAGACCAGGTCGGGGCGCGGCCGGTCGATATCGAATTTCAGCACGCTCGACAGGAGCTGGCCGCCCGCTACCGCGACGAACATGAGAAGCGCCGCGCCTGGCCTGCGGATAAGGAGCAGATAGACGATCATTGCTGCCGTAATCAGCACCAGCACGCTGGCGCTGCCGAGGCTGGTGATGTCGCGCATCGCTCCTTCCAGCCACGCTGGTCCGATCGGATTGTCGGGCTGGCCGGCCTTGCGGAAGGCAAGCAGGATTTCGGTATCGAAGGCATGCGGCGTGGTGGCCCGCGCCATCTCCATCAGCTCCTCGAACCCCCACAGCCCGCCGGCAATGACCAGCCCGGCCAGCAGAACCGGGAACTCCAGCCAGTTGCGCAGTCTGCTTGCAACCTTCTTCATCGGCCCGATCGCAGTTACAGCCTCTGCAGATAGGGCCCGAGCGTGATCAGCGCCACCGCTGCGATGGCAAGCACGATGCCGGTTGCCTGTAACGCATTGACGCGCTCGCCGAAGAAGACCAGCGCCACCACATTCACCGACACCAGCTGGATCACCGCCGACAGGCTGAACGACACCGACATGCCGAATTCACGGATCAGCCTCAGCATGATCAGATTGCCGAGCGAATAGAGCGCCAACGTCAGCACGATCTTGCCGAGGCTCGGCGCCAGCCCCCACTGTTTTGCAGCCATCGCCGCCAGCAGGAAGATCACCGTCGAAACGCAGAGCTGCCCAAGTCCCCAGAAACTCACTCTTTGTTCCTCCCGATGCGGTCCCTACGCGCCTGCCGCAGCTCTTGTTTCCGAAGCGCCGGTCGCGGTCAAGCGGGGCTGATGCTGGATACGAAATCGCAGGTGGCAATTAGCCGGCATGTCATCAAACTGTGACCTGCCGGCGATACCGGACTGGCCAGGCAACACGCTCCAGCAATCTATCCAGCCAGAGGCAGGCCCCCCATGACTGAACAGCGCTCGACCGAACATCGCATCCCTGACGCTCATTTCCGCACCAGCCTGCTCGAGGAAAACGATGGGCCAGGAGCCAATCCCACCGACAACCGCACGATGGGTGAGATCATCGCCGCGCGGTTCTCGCGCCGCGGCTTCCTCAAGGGCTCGCTTGCCGTCTCGGCCATAGCCGCTACCGTCAGGCCGCTGGCGCTGATCACCGTCGACAACGCCCGCGCCGCCGAAGGCTCCGCCTTCGCTTTCGACGAGCTCGAGGCCGGCATCGACGACAAGCATCACGTCGCACCCGGCTATGACGCCGACGTGCTGCTGCGCTGGGGCGACCCGCTGTTCGCCGATTCGCCCGAATTCGATCCGACAAAACAGTCGGCAGAAGCCCAGGCCAGACAATTCGGCTACAACAACGACTATGTCGGTTATATCCCGATCGACGGCTCGGCCGAGCACGGCCTGCTGGTCGTCAACCACGAATACACCAATCCGCACCTGATGTTTCCGGGCCTCGTCACCATCGTCGATGGCAAGGCCAAGCAGGCGCCCCTCAGCAAGGAACAAGTCGACGTCGAGATGACCGCGCATGGCGGCACCATCGTCGAGATCCGCAAGGTATCAGGCAAATGGCAGGTCTTTCGCAACGGCAAGCTGAACCGCCGCATCACCTCCAATACCGAGATTGCGCTCTCCGGCCCCGTCGCCGGCCACGACCGCGTCAAGACCAGCGCCGATCCGACCGGCACGAAGGTCATCGGCACCGTCAACAATTGTGCCGGCGGCGTCACGCCATGGGGCACCTATGTCATGGCCGAGGAGAACATCCACGGCTATTTCTCGGGCGAGCTGCCGCAGGGCCATAAGGAAGCCGCCAATTACAAGCGCCTCGGCATTCCCGAAGGTGCCTATGAATGGGCTGCGCATTACGACCGTTTCGACATCGGCAAGGAGCCGAACGAGCCGAACCGCTTCGGCTGGATCGTCGAGGTCGACGTCCAGGATCCGACTTCGGCGCCGAGGAAGCGCACCGCGATGGGGCGCTTCAAACATGAGGGCGCCGAATCGATCGTCGCCAAGGACGGCCGTGTCGTCTTCTATCTCGGCGACGACGAGCGCTTCGACTATGTCTATAAGTTCGTCACCACAGGCAAGTTCAACCCGGACGATCGCGCCGCCAACATGGATTTGCTCGACGACGGCACCTTGCATGTCGCCAAGTTTGCCGACGACGGTTCGGTCGAATGGCTGCCGATCGTCTTCGGCCAAGGGCCGCTGACGGCGGAGAACGGCTTTGCCAGTCAGGCCGACGTGCTGATCGAAACGCGCCGCGCCGCCGACCTGCTCGGCGCCACCAAGATGGACCGCCCGGAAGACATCCAGCCCAATGCCACCAACGGCAAGGTCTATGTCATGCTGACCAACAATTCGAAGCGCAAGGCCGATCAGGTCGACGCCGTCAACCCGCGTGCCGAAAATGCCTTTGGCCACATCATCGAGATCGTCGAGGACGGCGGTGATTTCACCGCGACAAAGGGCAGGTGGGAAATCCTGCTGAAATGCGGTGACCCCTCGGTTGCCGCTGTCGGCGCCACCTTCTCGACCGCAACCACCGCCAATGGCTGGTTCGGCATGCCGGACAATTGCGCGGTCGATTCGGCCGGCCGCCTCTGGGTCGCTACCGACGGCCAAGGCCCGAAAGCCACCGGCCGCACCGATGGTCTGTGGGCTGTCGATACGGAAGGGCCGGCGCGGGCGACATCAAAGCTGTTCTTCCGCGTGCCGATCGGCGCCGAAATGTGCGGTCCCTTGTTTGCGCCGGACGACCAGACCGCCTTCGTTGCCGTCCAGCATCCGGGCGACGGCGGCGAGGACTGGGAGGCTTTCGGCCGTCCGTCCTATTATGAGGATTTGTCGACCCGCTGGCCCGACTTCAAGCCGGACATGCCGGTGCGTCCGTCGATCGTTGCCATTACCAGGCAAGACGGCGGCAAGATCGCGGTCTGACACGCAGCAAGGTCTTGCAGTCTCAAGGAAGGATTTCGGCGATACGAAATCCTTCCTTTCCTGATACGGATGCATCCATGCTGCGCATCATGCGCCGGCTAATCATTCGGTGCGCTGAACCACGGCCACATTCATTGTGCTTCGCAACCTGAAGCCAATGGACTCGTATAGTCTAATGGCCGCGGCGTTGCTGGCATAGGCGTGGAGATAGGGAATTTCGCCGCGCGCCACTATCCGGTTTGCCACGAACAGGGACAGCAGCTTGCCCAGGCCACCGCCGCGAAATTCCGGATGTGAGCACACGCCGCTGAGTTCGGTATAGCCAGGCTGCTTCATGCGCTCGCCGGCCATTGCCGCAAGCCTGCCCTCGATTTTCACACCCCAAAAATCGCCCAGGCTCAAGGCTTCAAGCGTGAATGGGCCAGGCTTGGTGAGCAATGCCAGGGCGAGCATCTCAGCGGCATCGTCTCGGGTCAGACGATGCACGCGCGGGTCGGAGACGATCTGCAATGGCTGCTCGGCGATCATCTGAACTCCGGCTGCGGCCGAAGTCGCGGAAAGCCCCGTTGGCAGAGCAATGGCGTCCGCTTGAAGCAGGATCACACTCTCGCCCGGGGAGACAAGCTTTTCGAGCGCCCGCAGGCTTTCCGGATCGTCCGCCCCAGTGGCGGCGAAAGGAACAATCGATGGCCGGTATCGCCTGGCGAGGTCATTACCTTGCGCGAACGCCGAATGTCGCGTCTGAAGCGCGCTCCAGACAGGGCGGTCAAGCAGATGTCTCATTGCGCGGCACCCTCAGGCTTTTTTACACGACGGTCGAGAGGGGCCGCGGCGAGGCCGTCCTCGATGGCAGCCAGCTGCTCAAGAAGCGGCCCCGAAAGATCCGCGCACAAATCCGCGACGGCGTTCTCGATGCAAGGCCAGACGTCGCGCTTTGCGACATCGACCAGTCGCCGGCCGTCCCGAGTGAGCGAGACAATCCTGCGCCGCTGGTCATCGGTCGACGGACTGACCTCGAGCAGTCCCAATTCGGACAGAAGCGAGACGCTTCGCGTTACGCCTGGCTGCGCGATGCCAAGGCATTGCGCCAGTTCCCCGACAGACAGCGGACCCAGCCTGTCGAGCGCAGCCAGCAGCGGGTACTGGCTCGCCTGAACCGGAACATCCAGCCGGTCGAGCAGGCGCTGCGCCTCCGCTTGCAGTTGCTCGCCTATACGCCTCAACCTGCTACCCAGGCATAGGAAGCCAAGCGAACGTATGACGTCTTCCACAGGTCGCTTCACCTCAAAATCTATAACATGATATATAACAACGCATAAAAAGCAAGATCGAGCATTCAAGCTCCGGCTCGGGGCCACGGGCCTACATCGCCTTCGGCGAGGAAAGGTCGATCGATAAGGCGGCTTCGCCGGGACAAGGCCAGTCGATCAGTTGCGCAGCCGGTAGCCGGTCCTGAATATCCAGGCGACGATCGCTATGCAGATGAGCAGGAAGACCACCGTCATGCCGAGGCTGACGCCGACCGAAACGTCGGACTTGCCGTAGAAGCTCCAGCGGAAACCGCTGACCAGGTAGACCACCGGGTTGAACAGCGTCACCGTGCGCCAGATGCCGGGCAGCATGTTGATCGAATAGAAGCTGCCGCCGAGGAAGGTCAGCGGCGTGATGATCAGCAGCGGTACCAGCTGCAGTTGCTCGAAGCTCTTCGCCCAGATGCCGATGATGAAGCCGAACAGGCTGAAGGTCACCGCCGTCAGCACCAGGAAGGCAAGCATCCAGAACGGATGCTCGATCGTCAGCGGCACGAACAGCGAGGCCGTCGCCAGGATGATCAGGCCAAGCACGATCGACTTTGTCGCCGCGCCCCCGACATAGGCGATGACGATCTCCAGATAGGACACCGGCGCCGACAGCAATTCGTAGATCGAGCCGACGAATTTCGGAAAATAGATGGCGAAAGAGGCGTTGGAGATCGACTGCGTCAGCAGCGACAGCATGATCAGCCCCGGCACGATGAAGGCACCGTAGCTGATGCCGTCGATCTCGGTGATGCGCGAGCCGATGGCCGAGCCGAAGACGACGAAATAGAGTGACGTCGAAATGACCGGTGAAACGATGCTTTGCAGCACCGTGCGAAGGGCGCGCGCCATCTCCACCCGATAGATCGCCCATACCGCATGAAGATTCATGGCCGCGCGCGGATTCATGCCGGTTTCCTCACCAGATTGACGAAGATCTCCTCGAGCGAGCTGTTTTCCGTATCGATGTCGCGGAACTGGATGCCGGCCGCCTCGAGCTCGCGGATCAGCGAGGCGACGCCCGGCCGTTCGCTCTGGTTGTCATAAGTATAGGTCAGCTGTCCGCCATCCGGCGAAAGCTCCAGCGCATAGCTCGAAAAAGCGTCGGGAACAGTGGCCAGGGGACTGCGCAGTTCCAGTACAAGCCGTTTGCGGCCAAGCTTGCGCATCAGCTCGGCCTTGTCCTCCACCAGCACGATCTCGCCGCGGTTGATGACGCCTACGCGATCGGCCATCGCCTCGGCTTCTTCGATGTAATGCGTGGTCAGGATGATGGTGACACCGTCTTCGCGCAGCCGGCGCACCATCGCCCACATGTCCTGGCGCAGCTCGACATCGACGCCTGCCGTCGGTTCGTCGAGGAACAGGATGCGCGGCTCGTGCGACAACGCCTTGGCGATCATCAGCCGGCGCTTCATGCCGCCGGACAGCGTGATCGCCTTGGCGTCCTTCTTGTCCCAGAGCGACAGGTCGCGCAGCACCTTTTCGACGAACGCCTTGTCCGCCGGCTTGCCGAACAGCCCGCGGCTGTAATTGACCGTCGCCCATACGCTCTCGAAGGCGTCGATGGTCAGTTCCTGCGGCACCAGCCCGATCAGGCTGCGCGCGGCGCGGTAGTCGCGGTTGATGTCATGGCCGTCGACGGTGACGCTGCCCGACGACCGGTTGACGATGCCGCAGACGATCGAGATCAGCGTTGTCTTGCCGGCGCCATTCGGCCCGAGCAGCGCAAAGATCTCGCCGCGCACGATGTCGAGATTGATCTCCTTCAGCGCCTTGAAGCCGGTGGCGTAGGTCTTGGTGACCCCGGAAATCGAGATGATCGGCTGCATGGCTGAAAACGGCTGCTTGAAACAGAGTTGTTGATTTAATCCGCTGAATGTCGGTTCGCAAATCCGGAAGTCAATGGCGCTCCTGACAGTTCTGGACATCGAGGTTCGCCGGGATAGGCAACACCCGCCCGGTCGTCCAGCAAAATTCCACGCAAAAGCAGATTAACCGGCACTGCGGCGTTCCGCCTCGCGGCGCGACGCCGCTTTGACCGTCCGGTGCATGAAGCCTATCCTTGTACAAACAAGCAGCAGCCGGAGCCGCCATGGACCCGCTCATTCTGTCGCGCATACAGTTCGGCGCGAACATCTCGTTCCACATCCTGTTCCCGGCGATCACCATAGCGCTCGGCTGGGTGCTGCTGTTCTTCAAGCTCCGCTACAACGCGACGGGCGATTCGGCCTGGATGCGCGCTTATTTCACCTGGGTTAAGGTATTCGCGCTGTCCTTCGCCATGGGCGTGGTTTCCGGCGTCACCATGAGTTTTCAATTCGGCACCAACTGGCCGGGCTATATGGAGACGGTCGGCAACATTGCCGGCCCGCTGCTGGCCTACGAGATCCTGACCGCCTTTTTCCTCGAGGCAGCGTTCCTCGGCATCATGCTGTTCGGCTTCCGTCGCGTCTCGAACCGCGTCCATACACTGGCGACGGTGCTGGTGGCCGGCGGCACCACCTTGTCCGCCTTCTGGATCATCGCGCTTAATTCGTGGATGCAGACGCCGGCCGGTTTCGAAATGCGCGATGGTGTGGCGCACGCCACCGACTGGTGGGCCGTTGTCTTCAATCCGTCCATGCCCTACCGGCTCGTCCATATGCTGCTTGCTTCGGGGCTGACCGTCTCGTTCCTGATCGCCGGCCTGTCGGCGCTGCGCTATCTCTACGGCGATCGCTCGGAATCGATGTGGAAAGCCTTGCGCACCGGCGTCTTCACCGCCGCGATCCTGATCCCGATCCAGATATTCGCCGGCGACCAGCACGGCCTCAACACGCTGGAACATCAGCCGCAGAAGATCGCCGCGATGGAGGCCAACTGGAACACCGGTCCCAACGTGCCGCTGGTGCTGTTTGCGCTTCCCGATGAAGCGGCCAGGGAGAACAGGTTCGAGCTCGCCATTCCCGACGGCGCCAGCCTTATCCTCAGGCACAGCGCCGGCGGCGTCGTGCCAGGGCTGAACGATTATGTCGGCAACCATCCTCCGGTGTTTCCAGTGTTCTGGGGCTTTCGCATCATGGTCGGTACCGGGCTCTTGATGCTCGCCGTCTCATGGTCGGCCGCCTTCTTCCTCAAGCGCCGCCATAGCCTCCCCAAGCCGCTGGCGCTTGTCATGGTGCCGATGGCGCTGTCCGGCTGGCTGGCGACGCTGGCGGGCTGGTACACCACCGAGATCGGCCGCCAGCCCTGGCTGGTCACCGGCGTGCTGCGTACCGCCGATGCTGTCGGCCCGGTCGCCGGCAGCCATGTCGCGCTGTCGCTGGCGGTCTATCTCATCCTCTATGTGCTGCTGCTGATCGCCTATCTCGGCGTGCTGGTGCATCTGGCATTGAAGGCGGCGAAGGATGGTGACACCTCGCCGCTGCCGGGCGTCATGGACAGGCCGCTGTCGCAGCCGGTTGCGCAACCGGGAGAAACATCATGAGCTTCGACTGGCCGACCTTGCTGCCTCTGATCTTTGCCGGGCTGATGGGCCTCGCCATCCTGATCTACGTCATCCTCGACGGCTTCGATCTCGGCATCGGCATCCTGTTCGCCGCAGCCGAAGACACCGAACAGGATACGATGATCGCCGCCATCGGCCCGTTCTGGGACGCCAACGAGACCTGGCTGGTGCTGGCGGTCGGCCTGCTGCTGGTCGCCTTCCCATTGGCGCACGGCACCATCCTGACGGCGCTCTACATTCCGGTCTTCGTTCTGCTGGTCGGCTTGATCCTGCGCGGCGTCGCCTTCGATTTCCGCGCCAAGGTGCCGGCCGGCAGGAAACATCGCTGGAACCGCATCTTTTTCCTCGGCTCGGTCATCGCGTCGCTGGCGCAGGGTTACATGCTCGGCGTCTATGTGCTCGGCCTCGACGTCGGTCCTGGCGGCGTCGCTTTCGGGGCGCTGGTGGCGCTCTGCCTTGCCGCGGCCTACGCGGCGATGGGCGCGGCCTGGGTCATCTACAAGACGGAAGGCGACCTGCAGAGGAAGGCGGTGCTGTGGCTGCGCACGGCGCTGGTGCTGACCGCGCTCGGCATGGTCGCGGTATCGCTGGCCACGCCCTTTGCCAGCGCGCGCATCTTCGACAAATGGTTCGTCTGGCCAGCCATGCTCTACCTCTCGCCGTTGCCGATCCTGTCGGCAGTGCTGTTCCTGTGGCTATGGCGCCAGACCTTCCATCTGCCGAAACCCGGCGACCGCCACGCGCTGCTCCCGTTCCTGACATTGGCTGCGATCTTCACGCTCGGTTTTGCCGGGCTCGCCTGGTCGTTCTACCCCTTCGTGGTACCCGACCGGCTGACCATCTGGCAGGCTGCTTCGGCACCCGAAAGCCTGGCCGTCATCCTGGTCGGCACGGTCGTCGTGCTGCCGATCATCATCTTCTATTCGTTCTTTGCCTACCGAGTGTTCGCCGGCAAGGCGACGGATCTGACCTATGACTGACCGGCATCGCCGTCGCCGCCTGAAACAGAATATTCATCTTCAAGCGGAATAACCTTCTCTGGCCGGCCCAGCAGAATCGCCGGCAAGAAGAAGGGCAACAGAATGAACCCCTTTTCTGCGGCAGCACAGGACCGGCTGCTGCTTTTGCTGATCCGTACGGTCGCGCTGATCGGCGCACTCGCGCTTGCCGGCCTGCTGCCGGCCATGCCGCAGGCGCATGCCCAGGACGCGGCCAACTGGGCGGGCGTGTGGGACACGAAGTGGCGCGGCGGCGGCGCCCAGATCAAGTTCGAGCAGACCGGCACCGACATAAAGGGCGTGTACCCGCTTTATAACGGCCGTATCGAGGCCAAGGCCGAAGGCGACAAGCTTGTCGGCCACTGGTTCGAAGGCGACCGCCAGGGCGCCTTCACCTTCGTTCAGTCGCCCGACGGCGGCAGCTTCATGGGTCGTTTCGATGCCGCCACCGCCGAATGGTGGACAGGGGTGCGTGTCAGCGCCGTCGAGGACGTCCGTGTCGACCAGTCGAGCCCGATGAGCACCATGCGCTCGTTCCTGCAGACGATGAACGAGAGCGGCGCCGACAACGTGCCGCGCGCCACCGGCGGCGGCATGGGTCTTGCCGGTCTGGCAGCAGGTCTCGTCGACGTCACCAAGGCCGACCGCGGCGGCCTCAACATGCCCGATTATACCAAGCTCCTGTTCACCGTCATCGACAACGCGACGTTCCGTCTTTGGAGCCTGCCGCATGACAACATCGCCGGCGACGAGGTGACGGCGACGCTGCCGCAATACGGCACCAGGGTCGCCTTCGACGTCACTTTTCGCCGCAAGAATGGCGACTGGTTTATCGTCGGGCCGCCACTTGCCCAGCTTCAGGCCAAGCTCGCCGAATTCCAGGAAGCGCATGGCGAAGCCGTCGACATGGTCGACGATCCGAGCATGCTCGCCTCGCCGCGCGATACGTTCAAGGTACTGTTGAGCGGCCTCACCGAAGCCGGCGACCCGGCACAGGCGGCGCTCGACCTGCGCAACTATAGTCAGGCGGTGCGCGGCGACGAGGCGTTCCTGCTCGAGCGCTATCTCAAAAAGGTCATCGACCGCATCGGCTATGTCTATTGGCAGGAGATCCCCGACGACCCGAAGAGCAACACCCCCTTCGTCTATTTCGAGCATCCCGCCGGCAACATCGTCATCGGTCCGGTCGAGACCGACCCCGACGGCACCGGCAAGCGCAAGATCTGGCAGTTTACGCCCGAGACGCTCGCCCACATCCGCGCGCTCTACGCCGATGTCGAAGACGTGCCGGTGGCGCCGGAATTCGCCGCCTTCGCCAGCACCGACCCGTTCTTCATCGCCCGTGGCCTCGCCCGCGAGATCAGCCCCGGCCTGCTCACCCGCGCCGGCCCGATGGAGCACTGGCAATGGTGGATGCTCGGCCTTGCCGTACTGGCCGGCATCGTCTTCGGCTTCATCGCCAATGCGCTGATTTCCTTGTTTGTGCGAAGGACGGACAGCCCGGCCTTCTTCCGCATTGTCGAATGGGCGGTGCGCTCGATCGTGCTTGGCTTCTTCCTGCTGTTGACGCTGCGCCCGCTCGGTCTGCCGCAAGTGGTCGCCGCTCCGGTCAAGGCAATCGCCTGGAGCCTGATCGTGATCGGCGCCGTGCCGGTGGTCTGGCACCTGATCGGCAAGGTCGCCGACCATTATGGCGGGCTGTGGCAGGTGCCCGGCTATCACGACACGCTGATTTCGCTGTCCACCGGCGTGGCGCGCGTCGCCGTGCTGGTCGTCGCCTTCCTGCTGCTGGCCGAAGTGCTCGCCATCCCCTACGAAGGCGTCATCGCCGGTCTCGGCATCGGCGGTCTGGCGGTAGCGCTGGCGGCGCAGCCGACGCTGCAGAACTTCCTCTCCGGCCTGACGCTTTATGCCGACCGGCCGGTCAGCGTTGGCGACTTCTGCAAGTTCGGCGACCAGTCCGGCACGATCGAGCATATCGGCATGCGCTCCACCCGCATCAGGTCGCTCGACCGCACGATCATCTCGGTGCCGAACTCGGATTTCGCCGGCATGCAGATCGAGAACTACGCGCATCGCGACCGCACCCGGTTCGCGACGACGCTGCAGCTGCGCTACGAGACGACGCCCGATCAGCTGCGTTACGTCCTGGCCGAGCTGCGCAGGCTGCTGATCGCCCATCCGCGCGTCATCGACGATCCCTGCCGCGTGCGCTTTGCCGGCTTCGGCGCCTATTCGCTCGACATCGACGTGTTCACCTACGTGAAAACCGCCGACGTGGCCGAATTTCAAGCCATCCGCGAGGACATCCTGCTGTCCATGATCAACATCATGGATGATGCCGGCGCGCAGTTCGCCTTCCCTTCGTCACTGGAATACAGAGCCACCGACCTTCCGGTCGACGACGAAAAACGCATCGCCGCGGAGAAAAGGGTCAGCGATTGGCGCGAGGCGCAAAATCTGCCTTTCCCCGACTTCAGCCAGATCGATAAATTCGCCCTCAACAACACGCTTGCCTATCCGCCTGAAGGCTCGGCGCATTATCGCGGGACAGAGCCCGACCCGGACTCGGCCGAGGCAAAGGCGACGCTGGAGAAAGTGCGCTGGAGCCTGCCCTGGAAAAAGGGGGGTAGTAATCTCCCCCCTTGAGGGGGAGATGGCCGGCAGGCCAGAGGGGGTCGCCGCGCGTGGAGCGCCAACTTCGTCTTTCCTCGGGATGCCGGCCGCGTCGCGCCAACCGAACCGACCCCCTCTGTCGCCTTCGGCGACATCTCCCCCTCGAGGGGGGAGATTATCTCCCCAAAAGCTCAGCTCTTGTTGGCGGCCAGCACCAGCACCGGCTTTTCGCTGTAGAGGTTGGGGAACAGCCGCTTCAGATTCTCAACCTTGGGCAGATCATTGTAGACGATATAGGGATAGGTCGGGTTGAGCGTCAGAAAGTCCTGGTGATAGTCCTCGGCCGGATAGAAGCTCTTACCGGTCTCCAGCGTCGTCACGATCGGCTTGGGAAACACCTTGGCTTTGTCGAGCTGGGCGATGTAGCTTTCGGCGATCTTTTTCTGGGTGTCGTTTTCGGCAAAGATCGTTGAACGGTACTGGGTGCCGCTGTCCGGCCCCTGGTAGTTCAGTTGCGTCGGATTGTGCGCCACCGAGAAATACACCTGCAGCAGCTGGCCATAGGTCACCTTGGACGGCTCGTAGGTGATCTCGACGGATTCGGCATGGCCCGTCCGGCTGGTGCCGACCATTTCATAGACGGCCGTGTCCTTGTCGCCGCCGGCATAGCCGGAGACGGCGCTGGTGACGCCCTTGACGTGCTGGAACACGCCTTGCACACCCCAGAAGCAGCCGCCGGCGAAGACCGCCTTTTCGGTGCCGGCGGTGGCCTTCTCGTCCATTGCCGGCGGCGGGATCACCACCGCGTCCTCGGCCGAGACTGCCGGCGTCTGCCAGAACACGGCGGCGGCGGCCGTGAGGACGAGCGCGGCAAGCGCTGCTTTTGCGAAAATCGACGGTCGTTTCACGGTTGCGGTCATGTCTGATCTCCCATGATGTGGTGTGGATTATACGACGGATAGATCCGCCGGGCTCTCACATTGCTGTGCGCATCGCCTATTTGGCCGGAGCCATGGCATCGCAGGCCTTGGTCGCCTCGGCCTTCTTCATGGCGTCCGTCTCGGCGGCTGCCTTGTCCATGCAGTCGGCCTTCATCGGATCTGTCGCCTTCATCGCAGTCGTGGCCGTCGCATCAGGCTTCATGGCGCCAGCTGGTTTCATGGCGTCCGTTGCCGGTTTCATGGCGTTTGTCGCCATCGCCGGCTTCATCGCATCTTCGGCCCTCGCCGCGCCACCGGCGAACAGCGCCGTCGAGCAAAGTACGAAGGCCGCCAGGGTCGGGCGATTGGTCAAACGATTGGTCATGATGATCTCCTTGGGTTTGGCAGGGGTTGACGGCATGCGGCGGCGCCGCTGCGCGTTGGGGGAATTTCGCGAGGGTTTCTAGTTCGTGGCGGCAGCCAGGATCGGCCCGCCGCCCGGCACCTGGACCAGCACCGCGGTGCTGAGGCCGCCCGTCGTCACCGGCAGCGGCAGCGCGGTGGCGTCGCCGGTCCAACTGCCCAGCCTGGTCAGCGAATGCACGACATTGGCGTGCGGCAGCGTGCGGCCGGTGTTTTCGCCGCGCGCCACCGGCACCTCGATGACGCCCTTGCCGTAACGCACCAGCCAGACATCGGCCTTGCCGCCGGGCACCGGGCCGGCGCCGATGCTGACCTTGCCGCCGGCGAGCGACAGCGAAGGTCCGTCGGCGTGGCCGCCGCTCGAAATCAGCTGCTCGATCTCGCCTGGCCTGGCGCCGACCGCATCGGCCTTGCCGTTGACCACCACTTGCGGCGTGAACGGGCCGGAACGGCCGAGCGACGGTTCATAGCGGACCTGGCGCTGCGTGAATTCTTCTTTGCCGAATGTGTCCTTCCAGCCGAGATAGTCCCAGTAGGTGACGTTGAAGGACAGCGCCAGCACGCCGGGCCGGTCCTTGACCTTGATCAGATTGGCGTTGGCCGGCGGGCAGGACGAGCAGCCCTGGCTGGTGAACAGCTCGACCACGGTCAGCGTCTGGCCGGCAGCCGCGCTTGCTGCCGATAGCACAGTCGCCGAAAACAGTGCCGCGGCGAGCCCCATTAGGGCTGTGCTGCGTTTCGATCCGGTCATCGCTGTTCTCCTGTGCGGTTCCATGCCCACACTTCGCCGCCGACACACGGTTCGTTACAGCATCACCGCTTCGTGATTGAGGAGAAGTCCGAGTTTTTCGTCCTGGCGCATTGGCGAGAGCCGAGGCGACATCCGATCTCCCCCCTTGTGGGGGAGATGTCCGGCAGGACAGAGGGGGGCGCCACGGAGCGTCATCCTACGTGGACGCCGAGTAACGCCAACTCAATGCAACAGCGGGCCAAGCGAGTCGCCAGACTTGCAGATTGCGAGGGCCGCGGGACAGCGCCCCCCTCTGGCCTGCCGGCCATCTCCCCCACGCGGGGGGAGATCGGATGTCGCCTCGTCTATTGTGTAAGCACGGTCTCCGAAGGGCGCTTGTTGAAGGCGCACTTGCCGGTCACAAAATAAGAAAAATCGGCGTCGGTTATGGTGTTGTTGGTAAGTGATCCGCCATCTTCCCACGCTTGACTGCTGGTGATGCCGCACGGCACGGCCGTAAAGATGTCGACGGTCGTGTTGGCTAGCGTTTTGACGTTGTCGATGAACAAGCGATCGGAGGTTACCGGATCGTCCGATCGCAGGGTTGTTTTCGTGCCCGTCTCCAGGTAGCTGCCGCCAAGACCAGGATTGGGATTCGGTATCTTCATCTCCAGAGACAGGTTGTCCATGTCCTTCACGTCGATCACCGCACCGGCGCCGGTCGCGGGATACATGGTGTTGACGCAGGTGGTTGCGTATTTCCTGGTGCCGCTGATCTGGGTGATTGTGCCGGTGGGCAAGCCGTAGAAGCTGAGCACCGTCGTGGTCGTGCATACTTGTTTCTGGACCAGCGTCTCCGTCGTTCCGCTGATCGTGTACACAGAGGACGTTCCGTAGCCTTTCGGATCGCCAAACCTGTTGTAGGCGTAGGAGATCCTCATCAGCTTGTTGGCCACCGTGTCCCCGGACTTCGTGCCGTAGAGCGTCACTGTCTTGTCCCACCAGCCCGAGATCTTGTCGACCTTGAACGTAGCCTCCACCAGTGCCGGCCTCTTGGTCACTCCCGACGCGACACCGACCTGCACCGTGTTGATCTTGACGATCTGCATGAAACTCGTCGGCATGGCAAAGCCGGCCGAAGCCTTGATGCTGGCGGCGCCGTCGGCGGCGACGACGAAGCTGTCGAGCTTGGCCGTGCCTTGCCCGCCATTGGCCAGGTAGGACTCCTGCAGCTTCACCTGGCGGTCCGCCAACGACGTGGTCGTCTCCAGCGTCGTGATCGACAGCGACGCTGCATCGAGGGCGTTCTGCATCGATGCCCTGGTTGAAACCGCCGAGGTATAGTCGATGGAAAAACCCAATGCGGCAACCATCGGGATAAGCAAAATGGCGAGCAATGGCGCGAACGAACCGCTCACCGATGTGAGAAATTTGCATGCTGACAGCGGCATTCCGATCCCCCCGAAACGGTGATAGGCCAGTGGCTATCACGCCGGGCGCGAACTATGCTCTAATCTCATGGATCAAAGTTTAACGACTTTGCCTCGCCGCCGCCGCACCCGCGCCCCGCCGCTTGCCGATATACCGTGCCCCTGCTAAAGCGCGCCGCATGACCACGCCGATCAAGAACATCCGCAACTTCTCCATCGTTGCCCATATCGACCATGGCAAATCCACGCTTGCCGACCGGCTGATCCAGTCGACCGGCGGGCTGGAAGCGCGGGATATGAAGGAACAAGTCCTCGATAGCATGGACATCGAGCGCGAGCGCGGCATCACCATCAAGGCGCAGACGGTGCGGCTGAAGTACCGCGCCAATAATGGGCAGGACTATATCCTCAACCTGATCGACACGCCCGGCCATGTCGACTTCGCCTATGAAGTGTCGCGCTCGCTCGCCGCCTGCGAGGGCTCGCTGCTGGTCGTCGATGCCTCGCAAGGGGTCGAGGCGCAGACGCTGGCCAATGTCTACCAGGCGATCGACAACAACCACGAGATCGTCGTGGTGCTGAACAAGGTCGACCTGCCCGCCGCCGAGCCCGAGCGCATCCGCGAGCAGGTCGAGGAGGTGATCGGCATCGACGCCTCCAACGCCGTGCTGATCTCGGCCAAGACCGGGCTAGGCATTCCCGACGTGCTCGAAGCCATCGTCAACGATCTTCCGCCGCCGCGCGAGGGCGACATCACGGCTCCATTGAAGGCGATGCTGGTCGATAGCTGGTACGACGCCTATCTCGGTGTCATCGTGCTGGTCCGCATCATCGACGGCGTGCTGAAGAAGGGCCAGACCATTCGCATGATGGGCACCGGCGCCAGATACCTGGTCGAACGCACCGGCGTCTTCACGCCCGCCCGCATCAATGTCGACGAGCTCGGCCCCGGCGAGTTCGGCTTCTTCACCGGCTCGATCAAGGAAGTCGCCGATACCCGCGTCGGCGACACCATCACCGAGGACAAGCGGCCGACAGCACAGGCCCTGCCCGGCTTCAAGCCGGCGCAGCCGGTGGTGTTCTGCGGCCTGTTCCCGGTCGACGCCGCCGATTTCGAGGATCTGCGCGCCGCGGTCGGCAAGCTGCGCCTCAACGACGCGTCCTTCTCGTTCGAAATGGAAACCAGTGCCGCGCTCGGCTTCGGCTATCGCTGCGGCTTCCTGGGCTTGCTGCATCTTGAAATCATCCAGGAGCGGCTGGAGCGCGAATTCAACCTCGACCTCATCGCCACCGCGCCGAGCGTCGTCTACCGCCTGCTGCTGAACGACGGCACGGTCAAGGAACTGCACAACCCGGCCGACATGCCGGACGTGGTCAAGATCCAGGCCATCGAGGAGCCGTGGATACGCGCCACCATCCTGACCCCGGACGACTATCTCGGCGGCATCCTGAAGCTCTGCCAGGACCGGCGCGGCATCCAGGCCGACCTGTCCTATGTCGGCAAGCGCGCCATGCTGATCTACGATCTGCCGCTCAACGAGGTGGTCTTCGACTTCTACGACCGGCTGAAGTCGATCTCCAAGGGCTACGCCTCCTTCGACTATCACCTCACCGACTATCGCGAGGGCGACCTGGTGAAAATGTCGATCCTGGTCAATGAGGAGCCGGTCGACGCATTGTCAATGCTGGTCCACCGCACGGCTGCGGAAAAGCGCGGCCGCCAGATGTGCGAGAAGCTGAAGGAGCTGATCCCGCACCATCTGTTCAAGATCCCGATCCAGGCGGCGATCGGCGGCAAGGTCATCGCCCGCGAAACCATCTCGGCGCTGCGCAAGGATGTCACCGCCAAATGCTACGGCGGCGACGTCTCACGCAAGCGCAAGCTGCTCGACAAGCAGAAAGAGGGCAAGAAGCGGATGCGCCAGTTCGGCAAGGTGGATATCCCGCAGGAGGCGTTTATTCAGGCGCTGAAGATGGGCGATTGAGCTGGGCCGTTCCCGATTTCGAGCTGACCGAACCGCCTCCCGATGCGATCAAATACGCGCCGGCCAATGCCCTTCGCTCTAGGCAGCGGGCCGCCATTGGAGAACGTCCCGTCTTGAAGTATCCTTGAGCTTGGAAAGGGAGGTCTCGATGCGTCCCGCCAGCCCTGCTATCTCCGACGTTATCGCCGCGATCGGCCTCGCCATCGGCGGCGCTCTGGGCCTCGCCGGCACCTTCGTGGCGAGCGCCGCCCTTCGCGAAACGCTCTGGACGATCGACGGCGTGGCGCTCGTGGTGGCGACCGCGCTGTTGACGATGAAGTATCAGCGGCTGGGCAATGACTGGGTGGCGGCCGGATTTCTGACCTTTCTTGCCGGCGAGAGCCTGCTGCTCGCCGGCAATGCGGCGGGGCTTGAGGCCAGCGTGCCCTCCTATGTCGGGGTATCTCGCTTTGGGCGGCGGCGCTGGTCATGGTCAGCGCGCCGAAAACTTTCGCGCTGTGGATGCGGCTCACGGCTGTCGTGGCCGCCTTGCTGTTTGTCGTCTCGGCGGGCCTGATCCTGTGGGGCGCGCCTTTGCTGCCGACCTCGGCGCCGCTGCCCGCTGCCGGATATCCCTTCCTGGTTCTCACATTCATCGGCTGGATCTGGACGCTGCTGAAGCCAGGCCGTTGAGTCCGGTCGGACCACCCCCTCTCCGGCCGCTTCGCGGCTCCCCCACTTTGTGGGGGCGAGGAACCCAAGCTTTGTGAGGCTTCGGCGATTGGCATTCCTCGCCCCACGGAGTGGGGAGAGGTGGTTTGCGGAGCAAACCGGAGACGGGTCTTCCTCGGCAACGCTGCGCCTTTCCCAGCGCAAATGCCGCAATCGCCTCTTCCACCCATCCCGCCGCCATGCGATGTTCTCCGTGCGGCCGGGCAGGCCGTTTCATTCCGGGGGGAATCATCATGTTGTCTTACGCTTTCGCGCGCCGCGCCGGCGCGGCGCTTTGCCTTGCCGCGTTGTTTGCGCCAGCCGCGCATGCCGGCGATGTCACTTTCGAGATCAGGAACAGCCACCCCAACGCCATGCGCGTCGAGCTCTACAGCCAGGACCGCGACCATGTCTGGCCGGGCAACAATCAGGATTATTATCTCAACGACGGCGAGACCAAGTCGATCCCGCTGTCCTGCAACGACGGCGAATCGATCTGCTACGGCGCCTGGGTCGATGGTGACGAGAACACCTATTGGGGCGTCGGCCCAGGCAACACGGAAAAGTGCGACGATTGCTGCTACACCTGCAGCGGCGGCGAGACCGAGGAGATCGATCTGGTTCCGTGACGTGGCAAATCTCCCCCTTGAGGGGGAGATGTCGCCAAAGGCGACAGGGCCGCGCATAGAGCGCCAACCTGTTCTGCAGTAGTAGGCCGAGTCCGGTCGTGCCGACCCCCTCTGGCCGCTGCGCGGCCATCTCCCCCTCGAGGGGGGAGATTGGCCGTCCCGCGAGTGCAGGCTGGCAACGCCGGAACTCAAAACTAAAACAAAAAACCCGCCTCGGTGGGCGGGTCGTTGGAGCCAATTAGCACCATACCCAGATTAGTAGCATAGCTGCCGGCACAAAGCAAGAACAAAATGTGGCGCGGCGGCAAAAAAGCGAATTCGCTCCCCCGCCGCACCCGAGGTCGGCCCTCACGATGGGGAGAATGCTACCTTGACGTCGTCCTGACCGTGGCCATAGCGTAGTCCGACAGGAGATCCCACCCATGGCAGTGGTCGAAGGCGAGAAGATCGATATCGGCTTTTCCGGGCGCCGGTGCATCCATTCGCGCAATTGCGTGCTGGGCGATCCGCGTGTCTTCGTGCCCAATGCGCCCGGCCAGTGGATCCACCCCGAGGCGGCCAGCGTCGAGAAGATCGTGGCGCTCGCCGAAGCCTGTCCGTCTGGCGCCATCACCTATGTCCGCAAGGATGGCGGGCCGCAGGAACAGCCGCCGGTGGTCAACACCGTGCGCATAAGGGAAAACGGCCCGCTGGCCGTCCATGCCGAGATCGTGCTGGGCGGCGAAACGGTTTTCCGCGCCACGCTGTGCCGCTGCGGCGCCTCGGAAAACAAGCCGTTCTGCGACGGCAGCCACGCCAAGGCGGGCTTCACCGCCACCGGCGAGCCGCCGCTGAAGGATACGCCGGCGCTGGAAGCGAGGGATGGGCCGCTCACCGTCACGCCGACCACCAACGGCCCGCTCAAGCTCGAAGGCAATGTCGAAATCGTCACCGGCACCGGCCACACGGTCGATCGCACCCAACGCGCCTTCCTCTGCCGCTGCGGCCATTCCGCCAACAAGCCGTTCTGCGATGGCAGCCACAAGCGCGTGGGGTTTGTCGGGTAGGCGGCAAAGCTGCCAATCTCCCCCCTCGTGGGGGAGATGTCCGGCAGGACAGAGGGGGGCGCCGTAGAGCGCTAATTTCGGCAGTACAATGCCTCATACGCAATTGCCTCCAAAACACCGCGCAAATGCGCGATCGATGCGTAAGGTCATGACATCAGCTGAGTTGAAGCTCTGGAACGAGCTTCGCGCGCACCGGCTGATGGGACTTGGCTTCCGGCGTCAACTTCCGATCGCCGGTTACATTGTCGATTTCGCTTGCCCGGAGCAGAAGCTGATTGTCGAAGTCGACGGCTCCCAGCATACCGAAGCCGATGCTGTTGCCAGAGACGAAGCAAGGACAGTGCGCCTGGAACAGGATGGCTGGACCGTCCTGCGTTTCTGGAACGACGACATTCTCCGCGACATCGACAACGTCTGCCAGCATATTGTGATTGCGGTTGGAATCGCCGAGATGCCTTAAATCGTGGCAAGGTCGGCGGGACAGCGCCCCCCTCTGTCCTGCCGGACATCTCCCCCACGAGGGGGGAGATTGGCCGTCACCACGATCATCGCCCTTGGCCCAGCCATCACGGCTTTATCGATCGGCCGGTATCCGCTAAGGGGCGGTGACGAATTCTCCGGACCCAAATATGACCGCCAAGACCAAATCGCCACCCCTGTTCCTCGGCATCGACACCGGCGGCACCTATACCGACGCGGTGCTGTGGTCGGAAGCCGGCGGCCCCGGCGGAAAAGTGCTGGCCAAGGCCAAGGCGCTGACCACCCGCCACGACCTGGCGGTCGGCATATCGGGCGCGGTCGATGCGGTCCTGCAAAAGGCCGGCACCGACCCGACTGCGATAAAACTGGTGTCGATGTCGACGACGCTGGCCACCAATGCGCTGGTCGAGGGCCAGGGCGGGCGGGTCGCACTTGTGATGATCGGCTTTGCCGAGGGCGACCTGGCCCGCGACGGGCTGAGGGCGGCGCTCGGCACCGACCCGGTGGTGTTCTGCGCCGGCGGCCACGACGTGCACGGCAATGCGGCAAAGCTCGATCTTTCCGGGCTGGAGGCGGCGCTGCCGGAACTGGAAAAATCGGTGTCCGGCTTTGCCGTCTGCGCCTATTTTGCCACCCGCAATCCGGCGCATGAGCTTGCCGCCCGCGATCTGATCCGCGACAGGACCGGCCTGCCGGTCACCGCCAGCCATGAACTTTCGGCCAAGCTCGGCGGCCCGCGCCGGGCGCTGACGACCTTGCTCAACGCCCGCCTGATCTCGATGATCGACCGGCTGGTCGCGGCGACCGAAGGCTTTTTGGCCGCGCGCAACATCGCCGCGCCGCTGATGGTGGTGCGCGGCGACGGCGCCTTGGTCTCGGCCGCCTTTGCCCGCCAGCGGCCGATCGAGACCATCCTGTCCGGCCCGGCAGCCAGCCTGGTCGGCGCCCGCCACATGACCGGCCTCGACGATGCCGTGGTCTCCGACATCGGCGGCACTACCACCGACGTTGCCGTGCTCGACAAGGGTCGGCCGCGGCTCGATCCGGAAGGCGCCACCGTCGGCGGCTTCCGCACCATGGTCGAGGCCGTCGCCATGCGCACCTTTGGCCTCGGCGGCGATTCCGAAGTGGCGCTGGAGGACGGCGTGCTCAGCCCGAAAATCCTGCTCGGGCCGCGCCGCCTGGTGCCGCTGGCGCTGGCCGGCATGATGCATGGCGACGCCGTCACATCGGAGCTCGAACGCCAGCTGCGCGCGCCGAACCCCGGCCGCATGGATGGCCGCCTCGCGGTGCGCACCGGCGTGCCGGAGCGGCTGGCGGCCGGCCTGACCGGCGCAGAGGCGAAACTCTATGAGCTGATTGGTGCCGTGCCGCTGGCTCTCGACAGGTTGCTGACCTCGAATGCCCAGAACGCCACCTTGAACCGGCTGGTGTCCCGCGGGCTGGTGCATATCGCAGGCTTCACGCCGTCGGACGCCGCGCATGTGCTGGGCAGGCAGGCCAATTGGGATCCGGCCGCGGCGCGTCTGGGTGCCGAGCTGTTCGCGCGCAGGCGTGACGGCCGCGGCCAGTTCATCGCCGCCTCGCCGGAGGCGATCTCGGAACGGGTGCTGACCGCGCTGACCCGTCTGTCGGCCGAAGTCATCCTCGAAACCGCCTTTGCCGAGGATGGGCTGGATGGCGCCGCGACCGTCGCTCATGCCCTGGTCCAGCGCGCCGTCGATGCGCATCCTGGCATCGCTCGCCTCAGCGTCGCGCTCGACCGTCCGGTGATCGGCCTCGGCGCCTCGGCGCCGCTGCATTATGCCGGCCTGGCCGAGCTGGTCGGCAATCGATGCGTGGTGCCCGAGGATACTGACGTCGCCAACGCGCTCGGCGCCGTCGTCGGCCAGGTCCGGGTATCGGCCGAGGCGCGGGTCAGCCAGCCCAAGGAAGGGCTGTTCCGCGTCGCCTCAGGCGAAAGCGTGCGCGATTTCAACGACGAGGCGGCGGCGATCGCCGCGGCGGAGAAAGACGTGCGCGCCATCGCCGCCGGGCGGGCGAAGGACGCCGGCACCGACAGCGCCGAGATCGAAATCGCCAGCGAATTCCGCGTCTCCACCGTAGAGGGCCAGCGCATGTTCATCGAGGCGCATGTCGTGGCGGTGGCGTCGGGACGGCCAAGGATTGCGGTGTAGGTTCAGTCGATCTCCCCCCTCGTGGGGGAGATGGCCGGCAGGCCAGAGGGGGGCGCTGTCCCGCCGACCTCTCAGTCGTTTGCTGTTGTGCCCTCAGACTTGCGGCTGGTCGTAAATGACAAGGTCCGCGATCCTTCACGCCCCCCTCTGCCCTACCGGGCATCTCCCCCACAAGGGGGGAGATTGGCAGCTTTGGCCAGCGGCGAAAATGCCCTACCTTCGGCCTAAGCGAATTGACCCTGTAGCCATGGCATGTCAAACGCCCCGGTGCCGGCAACCCGGCCAAGCCTTGGAGAAGCCCTGATGACCGATCGCGTCGAGATCGCCGGATTGCGGATTGCCCGCGAGCTTCATGATTTCGTCGTGAACGAGGCGCTGCCGGGCACCGGCATCGAGGCTGGGGCATTCTGGAACGGCTTTTCGGCGATCGTCCATGATCTCTCGCCAAAAAACCGGGCGCTGCTCGATAAGCGCGATGCCATGCAGGACAAGCTCGACCGCTGGTATCGCGACAATGGCGCGCCCGTCGACATGGAGGCCTACAAGAGCTTCCTCCGCGAGATCGGCTATCTCCTGCCCGAGGGGCCGGCCTTCGGCGTGACGACCGAAAATGTCGACCCGGAAATCGCTTCGGTCGCCGGGCCGCAACTGGTGGTGCCGGTGATGAACGCGCGTTATGCGCTGAATGCCGCCAATGCGCGCTGGGGCTCGCTGTACGATGCGCTCTACGGCACCGATGCCATTCCGGAGACGGACGGCGCCGAGAAGGGCAACAAATTCAATCCAGCGCGCGGCGCCAAGGTCGTCGCCTGGGTGAAAAGCTTCTTCGACGAGGCGGTGCCGCTCACGACAGGCAAATGGGCGGGGGTCAACGGGCTTTCGGTCGCCAACGGCATGTTGCGGCTGGGCGAGGGTGCCGGCGCCACCACGCTTGCCGACCTCAAGCAGTTTGCCGGCTATCGCGGCGATGCCGCCGACCCCGAAGCCGTCCTTTTGGTCAAGAACGGCCTGCACATCGAAATCATTGTCGACCACAACAACCAGATCGGCCGCACCGATCCGGCCGGCATTGCCGATGTCGTGCTGGAATCGGCGCTGACCACCATCCAGGACTGCGAGGATTCGGTGGCGGCCGTCGATGCCGAGGATAAGGTGCTGGTCTACCGCAACTGGCTCGGCCTGATGAAGGGCGACTTGGCGGAGGAGATCACCAAGGCCGGCAAGAGCTTTGTCCGGAGGCTCAACCCCGACCGTACTTACACTGCGCCGGATGGCGGCACGCTGACCTTGCCCGGCCGCTCGCTGATGCTGGTCAGGAACGTCGGCCACCTCATGACCAATCCGGCGATATCAGACCGCGACGGCAACGAGGTGCCGGAAGGCATCATGGATGCGGCGCTGACGGCGCTGATCGCGCTGCACGACATCGGCGTGAACGGGCGCCGCGCCAACTCCCGCGCCGGCTCGATGTACATTGCAAAGCCCAAGATGCACGGGCCCGACGAAGTCGCCTTCGCCGTCGAGATTTTCGACCGCGTCGAAGCGCTGCTCGGCATGGCCAAAAACACCATCAAGATGGGCATCATGGACGAGGAGCGGCGCACCACCGTCAACCTCAAGGAGGCGATCCGCGCCGCGAAAGACCGCATCGTCTTCATCAACACCGGCTTCCTCGACCGCACCGGCGACGAGATCCACACCTCGATGGAAGCCGGCCCGATGATCCGCAAGGGCGACATGAAGCAGGCCGCCTGGATTGCCGCCTACGAGGCCTGGAACGTCGATACCGGGCTGGAATGCGGACTGGCCGGCCACGCCCAGATCGGCAAGGGCATGTGGGCGATGCCCGACCTGATGGCGGCGATGCTGACCGAGAAAATCGCGCACCCCAAGGCCGGCGCCAATACCGCCTGGGTGCCATCGCCCACGGCGGCAACCCTGCACGCCACGCACTACCACAAGATCGACGTCCATGCCGTGCAGAAGGCGCTGAAAAGCCGGCCCAAGGCAAAGCTCGACGAGATCCTGTCGGTGCCGGTCGCGGTGCGGCCGAACTGGTCGCCCGAAGACATCCAGAAGGAACTCGACAACAACGCACAAGGCATTCTGGGCTATGTCGTGCGCTGGATCGACCAGGGCGTCGGCTGCTCCAAGGTGCCCGACATTAGCGATATCGGCCTGATGGAGGACCGCGCCACGCTGCGCATCTCCTCGCAGCACATCGCCAACTGGCTGCATCACGGCGTCTGCACGCCCGAGCAGGTCATGGAGACGATGAAGCGCATGGCTGATATCGTCGACCGCCAGAACCAAGGCGATCCGCTCTACCGGCCGATGGCACCGGATTTCGACAAGTCCATCGCCTTCCTCGCCGCCTGCGACCTCGTCTTCAAAGGCCGCGTCCAGCCCAACGGCTACACCGAGCCGGTGCTGCACGCGCGGAGATTGGAGCTGAAGGCGCGAGAGCAGGCGGGATAAAACCTATGACAGTCAGCTGTGAACGGTCGCGGATCCTCAGGCATTAAATATTTGAACAATGTACTGTAGGGTGGGGTGAGCGTGACTGGATACCGCCACGACAACGTGCGACGAATTTCTCAGGGGCCAAATGGGCAACAACAGGTCTGAACTAAACGTCAGAAAATTCTTCTTGTCGATAATGGTCATTTGGGAAGCATTGCTATTCAATTCGCTGCCGACCCTGGCTGCAGAAGAGGTGCCATTAGCTGTTCCTCTGATAAAATTGGAGTACCCGGGAAATCCACCCAATATCCGGATGCTGTATGTTAAGGTGCTGTCCCTTGGTAACCGAAAAGTAAATCAACCGCTCTTGTTGGATACCGGGTCCAGTGGCATGACGATCGACTGTGCATCTGTGCTTCCCAAGAAGCTGTGTTCGGTCGAAGGAATAAAAATCACGAAAGATCTGGAACTGGATGGGATAACTGTTACCACCCAAAAAGCCGTCATGAATTACGGAACCTACGACGAGTACGGAAATGTTGCGTTGGCCCGAGTGACTTTCGGCTCCCGAGGCTCTTCCATCTCCACCGAGGCATCCATCCCCTTCCTTATTCGCTATAAGGAGGTCAGACGCAGCACAGGTGAAATTGTCGGTGGCCGGCTCTGGCCAAAAGGAATTTTTGGCATTTCCCCTATTGGGGGTGGTGGACCAAATCAAATACTGAAATCCCCGATGGATGCCGTGAGTCCCAGAAATGGCTTGCGAAAGGGGTATTATCTTTCTCCGGTAGGAGCCGATTGGAGAGCTTGCACGAACGAGGAGGCGAATTGCCCGGCAGTTAAGGCACTTCACATTGGGATATCGGACAGCGTGAAAAGCGGGTTCAATATGGATAAGTGGAAAACCGCTAGCGATCGCTATAATTTCCCAACCATAGGTTCATGTATCCTATTGAAAGAAAAAACAACTTGCCGGCCGACGCTTTACGACACTGGAAATTCGACAATCGTAATAGCGGACAGCCCGCCAAAAGATTCGGGCGGATCAATGGCTGTTGGGACCAGAGTCGCGGTAAAAATCGCGATGCTGGGGGAGTGGAAGTTCGACACGTCATACAGATCCGAGTTGGAATTCTCTCCAACGATCGCCCACAACATCATTGGCATACGGTATTTTGAAACGAATAGTTTACTTGTTGATCTTGAAGCGAAAGAAATCGGAATTCGTATCGGGAATTGACCAGAGCTCTTCGTCGTGTTCGACCGCAGGACGGACGCTCCTACGCCGCCTGCGCCATCCGCTCCGAACTCATGCGGTAGGAAATCGCTTCGGCCAGATGGATGCGACCGACCGTCTCGCTGCCCTCGAGATCGGCCAGCGTCCGCGCCACCTTCAAGACGCGGTGATAGGCTCGTGCGGAAAAGCCGAGCTTTTCGCTGGCATCCCTGAGCAGCGACAGGCCGGCGGCATCGGGCATGGCAATCTCCTCGATGACCGACGGCGAGCAATGTGCGTTGGTGGTGGCGGAGGTCGCGCCGAGCCGCTCGAAGCGCTCGCGCTGGATCGTCCGCGCTCGCGCCACGCGCAGTGCCACGGCTGCACTCTTCTCCGCCCGGTCCGGCCGGATCAGATCGCTGGCCGAAACCGCCGGCACCTCGATCCTGAGATCGATGCGGTCGAGCAGCGGGCCGGAAATGCGCGCCTGGTAGTCGGTGCGGCAGCGGTCGCCGCGCAGGCAGCGATAGCCCGGCTCGCCGGCCATGCCGCAGCGGCACGGGTTCATCGCCGCGACCAGCTGGATGCGCGCCGGATAGGTGACGCGATGATTGGCGCGCGCGATCATGCAGTCGCCGGTCTCGAGCGGCTGGCGCAGCGCATCGAGCGCCTGCGGCGAAAATTCCGGAAATTCGTCGAGGAACAGCACGCCGTGATGGGCGAGCGAGGCCTCGCCCGGCCGCACGCGCAGGCCGCCGCCGACCATCGCCGCCATCGAGGCCGAATGATGCGGTGCCCGGAACGGCCGCCGGTCGGTCAGTTTTCCTTCGCCGAGTTCGCCGGCCACCGAGGCGATCATCGAGACTTCGAGCAATTCCTTCGGCGCCAGCGGCGGCAGGATCGACGGCAGCCGCTGCGCCAGCATCGACTTTCCCGACCCCGGCGGCCCGACCATCAAAAGATTGTGGCCGCCGGCCGCCGCCACCTCCAGCGCCCGCTTGGCGGTCTCTTGCCCCTTGATGTCGGCAAGGTCGGGCAGGTCGCGCGCCGAAGCATGGATGCCGGCTTCCGGCCGCGACAGGACCTGCGTGCCGCGAAAATGATTGGCGATGGCGATCAGGCTGCGCGGCGCCAAGATGTCGAAATCCTTGCCGGCCCAGGCCGCTTCCGGCCCGCAGGCGAACGGGCAGATCAGGCCCTTGCCTTCGGCATTGGCGCCGATCGCCGCCGGCAGCGCCCCGGCCACCGCGGCAATGGTGCCGTCGAGCGACAATTCGCCAAGCACGACATAGCCGGCCAGCATGTCGCCCGGAATGGCGCCGAGCGCCGCCATCAGCCCGAGCGCGATCGGTAGGTCGTAATGGCTGCCTTCCTTGGGCAGGTCGGCGGGCGCCAGATTGACGGTGACCTTCTTCGATGGCATCGACAGGCCGGATGCATGCAGTGCTGCCTGCACCCGCTCGCGGCTTTCGGCTACAGCCTTGTCGGCCAGCCCGACGATGTGCATGTTGACCTTGCCCGGCGCGATCATCACCTGCACGTCGACCGGCACGGCCTCGATGCCCTGGAAAGCAACCGTGCGAACCCGCGCCACCATGTCGTCACCCCGGATGCAGGCTTTGCCCCAGCCTTTGCGATCATGCCGCGAACGGCGTCACCGGAGACAACCACAGATTTCCGGCGAAGGCAAGAACATTTGGGGAACGGGTGAACGCAACGGCTGCAATGGTTTGCAACGCGGCCGCTCCCGAAGCGAGACTAGTTACGCTTCTCCTCCACGGCATCCCAGAACAGACTGGCGATGTCGGCGCCCCCAAAACGCCGCACTTCGCGTATGCCGGTCGGTGAGGTCACGTTGATCTCGGTCATGTAGTCGCCGATGACGTCGATGCCGACGAGGATGAAGCCGCGCTCCTTCAGCGATGGGCCGATGCGGGCGCAGATCTCGCGTTCGCGTTCCGTCAGCTCGGTCTTTTCGGCGCGGCCGCCGACATGCATGTTGGAGCGCGAATCGTGCTCGGCCGGCACGCGGTTGATGGCGCCGACCGGCTCGCCGTCGATCAGGATGATGCGCTTGTCGCCGGCGCGCACCTCCTTGAGGTAGCGCTGCACGATGTAGGGTTCGCGGAACATCTGGCCGAACATTTCGAGCAGCGAGGCGAGGTTGCGGTCGGCCTCATGCAGATGGAAGATGCCGGCGCCGCCATTGCCGTAGAGCGGCTTGACGATGATATCACCGAACTCCTTGCGAAAGGCGGCGACCTCGAGCGGGTCCTTGGTGATCAGCGTGTCAGGCATCAGGTCGGGAAATTCGGTGACGAAGATCTTTTCCGGGCTGTTGCGCACCCAGGCCGGATCGTTGACCACCAGCGTCTTCGGATGGATGCGCTCGAGGACATGCGTGGTGGTGATGTAGTTCATGTCGAAGGGCGGATCCTGACGCAAAAGGATGACGTCCATCTCCGATAGGTCGGTGCGGACTTCTTCGCCCAGCGAATAATGGTTGCCCTTCTCGTCGCGGACCTGCATCGCCTCGATACGGGCAAACACCTTGCCGTCGCGCAGTGACAGCCGGTCGGGCGTGTAGTGGAACAGCTGGTGGCCGCGCCGCTGCGCTTCCAGCGACAGCGCAAACGACGTGTCGCCGGCAATCGACACGGTGGAGATATGGTCCATCTGGACGGCGACTTTAAGGGGCATGGCAGCTCTCCGGCGCACTTGGGGCGATCCACTTGGATGCACAAAGTACGCTCCAACACTTTTGAATCCATGCACCGTGCTTTTCGAAAATCGATTCCGGTTTTCGGGCCGATGCATCGACGACAGCGATATAAGGAAATCGGCGGCCTCTGCCAATCGGCCAAGATCATGATGAGGCTGCGCTTCGCTTGGCGCAGACCCCAATGCGATGTGCCTTCAGCGGTCGAAGACCAGCTTGGAATAGCCGAGGAAGGACAGCGCCATGGCAACCAGCGAGGCGACCGCAAGAGCTATGAGCGGCGGCACCATCGGCAGCGCGAACAGCATGGCGCAATAGACGAGATAATTGACGAGGCTGGTGGCAATGCCGACGCCGCCATAGCGTGCGCCCTCTTGCGCGACGCCGCGGCTGGAAGGCGAGAAGGTCAGATGGCGGTTGATCAGCCAGGTGACGGACAGGGCAAAACCGATCGAGATGATGCGAGCCGCGAAGGGTCCGAGCGGCGCTATCGTCAGCACCAGCCAAAGCGCCGCCGCATCGGCGACGAAGCCGATGCCGCCGGCGATAACGAAGCGGGCGAGGCGTCCCATTTAGAGCTCTAAGCCGCCCGCGGGGTCTTGCGCGGTCCGGCCTTCAAAGTCGCGAGCGCACTTGCGCGTTCGCGTTCGACGCGGCCGGAAGGCATCGACAGATAGAAGATGCGCTTCTGCTCGGCCCGGCCGCGCGACACCGAATCGAGGATTACCCCGGTCACCGCCGCCAGCATCGACAGCAGCAGCAGCCCGACCGACAGCACCCAGGTCGGCATGCGCGGCACAAGCCCGGTTTCGGCGAACTCGATCAGCACCGGCGCCATCAGGAACAGGCTCGATGCCAGGAAGAACACCGAAAAAGCGCCGAAGAAACGCAGCGGCTGCGTCTCCTTCATCAGCATGGCGAACATCCACAGGATCTTCGCGCCGTCGCGAAAGGTCGACAGCTTCGACGAGGAGCCTTCCGGCCGGCGGCCATAGTCGAGTCCGATCTCGCTGACGGGCAATTTCAGCTGCGAGGCGTGCACCGACATTTCGGTCTCGATCTCGAAACCGCCGGAAACGGCGGGAAAACTCTTGACGAAGCGCCGGGTGAAGGCGCGGTAGCCGGAGAAGATATCGGTAAAGTCCGAGCCGAACAGCCGCTTGTAGAGGCTATTGAAGATGCGGTTGCCGAAGGCGTGGCCTGTCCTGCCGGCATCGTTGGCAACGCCGCGCCTTGTGCCCACCACCATGTCGGAGCGCTCGGTCAGCAGCGTGTTGATCAGTTGCGGCGCGTCCTCCGGCGCATAGGTGCCGTCGCCGTCGGCCATCAGGTAGATGTCGGCCTCGATGTCGGCAAACATGCGGCGCACGACATTGCCTTTGCCCTGGCGCGGCTCGCGCACCACGATGGCGCCGGCGGCGCGGGCTCGGAGCGCCGTCAGGTCGCGGGAATTGTTGTCGTAGACATAGATCGCGGCGGAAGGCAGCGTTTCGCGAAAGCGCCGCACCACTTCGCCGATCGTCAGCTCCTCATTGTAGCAAGGCAGCAGCACGGCGATGCTCGGCTCATGGCGCACGTCTTGTGGCATTTTCGTCTCCGGATGCCCTGTGAGGAGGCCCCTGGCCGCTCAAACGCCGGCCTCGCTCGGGCGGCTTTACTATTTATTGAAGCTGTTAAGGCTAGGTTTAAACCGCCCAGTATTCCTTCCAAAGGTCCTGATATGAGCACAGCCGACGATGGCGCCTCCAGTTGGAGGTCCGAGATCGCGCTGGCGCTGCTTGCCACATTGCTGGCGCTGGCCGTCAATGCCTTTGCCGGCTTCCCGGAATTGAACAATGCCGGCGGTGACAACGACAATCTGCTGCGCCTCGTCGAAGTTCGCGACATGCTGGCCGGCCAGGGCTGGTTCGATCTGCACCAGTACCGGATGGGCCTGGAAGGCGGTTTCGTCATGCATTGGTCGCGGCTGGTCGATGCGCCGATCGCCGCCGTCATCATCGCCGTATCGGCCCTGACCGGCAGCGCGGCCCTTGCCGAGAATGTCGCTCAAGTGCTGTGGCCGGCGCTGCTCTTCTGCCTGACCGTGTTTTTCACCGCCCGCACTGCTCGCAGCTTTGCCGGTGACGGCGCTGTGCTGCCGGCTGTCGTCGTCGGCGCCGCAGCACTGTATTTCCTCGGCATTTTTTCGCCCGGCGCGCTCGACCACCACAATGTCCAGCTGATGCTGAGCATGGCCAGCCTGAGCCTTCTGCTTGAAGCGCCGTCGCGCAGGGCGGCGGCATTGCTCTCCGGCCTGTGCGCCGGATTGATGCTGGCCGTCGGCATGGAAACCGCGCCTTATGTCGCCACCATCGGCGCCTCTGTCGCCACGCTGTTTGCCCTCGAGGCCAATGGCGAGAGGCTGATCGCCAGGGATTTCGGCCTCGGCTTTGCCGGCGTGTCCGCTCTCGTCTTTGTCGCCACCATTGCGCCATCCGCCTGGGGCCAGGCGCAATGCGACGCCTTCTCGACCGTGCAGTTCGTCGTCGCAGCGATTGCCGGAACCGGCCTTGCGGCGATAGCGTCGATCGAGCCCGCCGGCCGCACGCGCGGGAGGCGGTTCGCCTCGCTTGGCCTGCTTGCACTGGCATTGGGCACTGTCGTCGTCCTTTTGTTTCCGCAATGCCTGGCAGCGCCCTACGCCAACCTCGATCCGCGCCTCAAGGAGCTATGGCTTGATCACATCGACGAGGCGCAGTCGCTGTTCAAACTGCTCGCCGAGGATCCGGCTGAGGTGGTGGCGCGCTATGCCACGCCGCTCATTGCGCTCGTGCTGATGGCGCTTCGCCTTGGCCGTGGCGGCTGGCGACGGCAGGACAGCCTTGTCGGTGCGCTGCTTGTCGTGGCGTTCATCGTCAGCGCCTGGCAGGTGCGCGGTTCGACATTCTCGATCGCCTTCGCTGTCATCCCGCTTGCCGCCTGGATTGCCAAATGGCGTCAACGGGCCGAGGCCAGCGCATCGCGTGGCGTGGCGCTGCGCATGGCTGCCGTCTGGCTGGTTTCGGTGAATGCGGTCTGGACTGGGGCTGCCGCGGCAACCTCGGTAGCCTTCGACGACAGCAACGCCACGGCCGATAATGGCACTGATGTCGCTTGCCAGCGCATGGCCTCCTTTGCGGCGCTTGGCCGCCTGCCCGGCACTACCGTGCTGGCAATTTCCAATCTCGGATCGCCGATCCTGGCCTATTCCGGACATCGCGTCTTCGCCGGGCCTTATCATCGCAACGTCGCCGGCAACCTGCTGGTGCTCGATGCCTTCCTTGGGTCCGATGCCGATGCCAGGACGATCCTGGCCGATCATCACGTCGGCCTCGTCGCGCTGTGCCCCGGCAGCGCCGAAAGCAAGCTCCTCGCAACCAAGGCGCCGGCAGGCTTTCTTGCCGGGCTGATGCGCGGCAGCGTGCCGGAATGGCTTGAGCCGGTTGCCGGGAACAACGGAGCCGCCGTCGAACTGTACCGCGTCCGGCCGGGCAGTTGATCTACCGCCGGCCCGTGCGGCCTTTTGTCGGACATAAGTCCTGACAATCCACTCTTTCGCCCTTGCCCGCCCGACACGGCTGGATAGGATGCGCGCCGGTCGACCGAGATCATTGGACCGGGAGAGAATTCATGATGCCATCGGCACGCTTTGCCGACCTCGAAGGCGCTTCGGTGCTGATCACCGGTGGCGGCTCCGGCATTGGTGCCGCGTTGACCGAGGGATTTGCTCGCCAGGGCGCAAAGGTCGCCTTCATCGATATCGCCGACCGTCCGAGCCTGGCGCTGGCCGATCGGCTGGACAAGGAGCTCGGTTTTCGGCCGCTCTATCTCAAGACCGACATACGCGACATCGAGGCATTGCGGCTATCAGTCGCCAGGGCCGCCGAGGCGCATGGCGACGTCACCGTGCTGGTCAACAATGCCGCGCAGGATGACCGTCATGCCGTCGAAGACGTCACGGTCGAGTTCTGGGACAACAACCATGCCATAAACCTGCGCCCGCATTTCTTCAGCGCACAGGCGGTGGCGCCAGGCATGAAGCGGGCCGGCGGCGGCTCGATCATCAACTTCACCTCGACCTCGTTTCTCATCAACCATCCCGATATGCCGGCCTACACCGCCGCCAAGGCCGGCATCGTCGGCCTCACCAAGGGTCTCGCCGGCAAGCTCGGCGTCGACGGCATCCGCGTCAACGCGATCGCGCCCGGCTGGGTAATTACCGAGCGGCAGAGAAAGCTCTGGGTCACCGAAGAGGCGCTCGCCGCCCACGTCGCCAAGCAGTGCATCAAGCGTGTGATGCAGCCGGAAGACATCGTCGGCACCGTGCTGTTCCTGGCGTCGGATGCTTCACGCATGCTGACCGCGCAGATGCTGATCGTCGACGGGGGGTTCCTGTGATTTCACCGAGCAAGTCAGCGTCCGTCGCGGTCGTCGACTGGGGCACCACCCGTATGCGGGTCTGGCTGCTCGACGGCACCGGCAAGGTTCTCGCCGAGCGGCGCGGCGATGACGGGCTGATCACCGCCCAGGCCAAGGGATTTTCGTCCATTCTCGAAGGGCATCTGGCCGCCATGGGCGCAGCCGAGGCGCTGCCGGTCATTATTTGCGGCATGGCCGGTTCGCGCCAGGGCTGGCTGGAGGCGCCCTATGTCAGCGTGCCGGCGCCGATCGATGCTGTCCTCGCCGGCGCTGCCCGCATCCCCGGCCAGCGCCGCGACATCCGCATCGTGCCCGGCCTTGCCCAACGCCTCGCCGATGCACCTGACGTCATGCGCGGCGAGGAAACCCAGCTTGCCGGCGCCGGTTTGCCGGCAAAGGGACGCCACCTCGTCTGCATGCCCGGCACCCATTCGAAATGGGTGCTGGTCGAGGACGGCTCTGTTGCCGGCTTCGGCACGTGGCCGACCGGCGAGCTGTTTTCGGTGCTCGCCGCGCACTCGATCCTGCGCCATTCGCTGGGTGAGCCGCCGAAGCCGGTTGCCGCCGAAAGTCCGTTTTTCCGGGACTGGTGCCTGAAGGCGTTGGCCGAGGGCGGTGACATCGTTTCAAGACTGTTCTCGATCCGCGCCGCCAGCTTGCTGCAGGATCTGAAGCCGGAGGATGCCGCCGCCTGCCTGTCGGGCCTGCTGATCGGCGGCGAGATCGCTTCGGCAAATCGCCGTTATGGGGTAAGCGCTGGGCCCGTCGTGCTGATCGCGTCGGGCGCACTTGGCACGCTCTATGCCGAGGCGCTCGGCCTTGCCGGGCTCGCTTTCAGGGCGGTCGACGCCGACGAGGCGGTGCGCGCCGGCCTTGCCGAAGCCGCGCGCGAAAATGGCATGATCGCCGGAAATGGAGTTGCCGCATGACAGAGACCGCACCTTTTCCAAAGCTCGAGCGGGGTCTGGTCGCGATCCTGCGCGGCCTGAAGCCAAGCGAGGCGGTGGCCATCGGCCAGGCGGTCTTCGGCGCCGGCATCGAAGCGATCGAGGTGCCGCTCAACTCGCCCGAGCCCCTTGTTTCGATCGCCGGCATTGTCGAAGCGCTTCCTCCGACAGCGCTGGTCGGCGCCGGCACGGTGCTCACCGCCGCCGATGTCGATGGCCTGCACAAGGCCGGCGGGCGGCTGCTGGTCAGCCCCAATATCGATGCCGAGGTCATGGGCCGTGCCATGCAGTACGGCATGGTGACGATGCCCGGCGTGTTCACGCCAACCGAGGCATTCCAGGCCATCCGGCTCGGCGCCTCGGCGCTGAAATTCTTCCCGGCAAGCGTGCTTGGCGCGGCAGGCATTTCGGCGATGCGCGCGGTGCTGCCGGCCAACGTGCTGGTCGGCGCCGTCGGCGGCGTTTCGGACAAGGATTTTGCCGGCTACAAGGCAGCCGGCGTCAGCGTCTTCGGTCTGGGCTCCAGTCTGTTCAAGCCGGGCATGAGCGTCGACGAAGTGGCAGCACGGGCGAAAGCCGCAGTTCAGGCCTGGGACGCGGCGTTTGGAGTGGCATGATGAGCGAGAGCATCGTTTCGGTTTTTTCCGACCATGTCTGCCAATTGGGCGAGGGGCCAAGCTATGACCCTGCGACCGACACGCTCTACTGGTTCGACATCGTCAACGGCCAGCTCCTGGAAAAACGTCTGTCCGGCGGTGCAGTCAAGATCCACGAGCTCGGTCAGACGGCCAGCGCCGTCGCCATCGTCGACGACCGGCGCCAGTTGATCGCCACCGAGACCGGCCTGCATGTCCGCGACGTCGCGACGGGCAAGCTGACGTTGCACACGCCGATCGAGGCCGACAATGCGGTCACCCGCTCGAACGATTCACGCGTTCACCCTTGCGGCGCGCTCTGGGTCGGCACCATGGGCAAGGGCGAGGAGAAGGCCGCCGGTTCGATCTACTGGTTCTTCAAGGGCGAGCTGCGTCGGCTCTATGCGGATATCACGGTGCCCAATTCTATCTGCTTTTCCGAGGATGGGACCGTTGCCTATTACACCGATACCAGCACCGGCCTGTTGATGCGCGTCGGCTGCGATCCGGTGACCGGCCTGCCGGTTGGCGAACCGAAGGTCTTCGTCGACCACCGCTCGGCCAAGGGCTATATCGATGGTTCGGTGCTCGACCGCGACGGCATATTGTGGAACGCCTGCTGGGGCGGCAGCGTCGTCGAAGCCTATGGGCCCGACGGCAAGCTTGTCCGTTCGGTGGCGATGCCGGTCACGCAACCGTCCTGTCCGGCTTTTGTCGGCGGGAATGCCGACCGGATCGCGGTCACCTCCGCCTGGTCGGGCAAGAGCGAGAAGCAGCGCCTGCTCGACCCGCAAGTCGGCATGACGTTTATGCTCGACATTCCGGTCAATGGTCGCTTCGAGCCACGCGTGCTGATTGGCTGACCATGATCCTGAACCTTTGGTTCGGGAAAGATCATGGTCAAACGAGAACATGGTGCACTTGCTGTCGTGCAGGCGTCCGATCGGCGTCGGTTCCGCGCAAGCCGAATGCGTTCGCCGTGCGATGGTAGGCAATCGTGCTGCCAGGAGCCGTCCCACCCATGTCAACCCGCAAGCCGAAACTGATCCTGGTTTATGAGCCGGAAAAGGCCTGCTTCGATCGGCTGGTCGCCGATAATCACGTGCCGAAGCGCGCCGCCGAAATCGCCTCCTATCTGGCGCAATCGACCGACATCGCTGCTGAATTCGACGCACTTGCCGCCGCTTGCCAGAAGCGCGGCCTGACCTTCGCGCCGCTGGCGCTCGACAATGCCGCAAGCGTTCTCGCCAGCGAAGTTCCGAAGACCACGCTTGTCTGGACGCTGACCGACGGCATTGCCTATTTCCGCGGCGGCGCGGCACCGGCTCTGGCACGGCTGAACGGTCTGAAGGCGATCGGCGCCGACGATGCGGTGTTCGCGCTCTGTCAGGACAAGTTCCGGTCCGGCGCCGTGCTCGGCGCGTTCGGCTTGCCGGTGCCGCAGGCGGGCCTTGCCCGCGACGGTGCCTGGCTGGTCGCGCCACCGGCCTCGTCCGGCGGCTGGTTCGTCAAGCCGAACCGGCTCGGCGCCAAGATCGGCATCTGGCCGGATTCGCGCTGCGACGATCTCGGCCATGCGCTGGAGCTTAGCCGGCGCGTCTTCGCCGCCTATCGCGACGATGTCGTGGTCCAGCCCTATGTCGCCGGACGCAACGTGCGGGCCAGTTTTCTCGGATTGAGGCCGGATACCGGCGTCGAGGCGCTGGGCATCGCCTTTGTCGATTCAGGCGGCGATTTCCAGACCATGCAGGACAGCCTGGCGCTTTACGGCGATACCGGCGCAGTGGCGAAAGCGTCGGGAACATACACATCGCCGGCGCTGCTGCCGGTCGCCGACAGCCAGCCTCGAGCGGATGCAATTATTCGTCGAATCGCCGGAAACCTGATGGTCGGGCTTGGCCTGCGGGACGTCTTTTCCATCGACTTCCGGGTCGAAGCCGACGACAGCGTGCACCTCATCGAGTTCGAGGTCTGTCCCGGCCTGCCCTGCTTCGATTTCCGCGATTACTGTCGCCGGCAATGGGGCCTGAGCCTCGCCGATGCGATGGCTGAAACCGCGATGAACCGGCTTCTCGCCTAAATCCCCTCGACCAGCACGATTTCGCCGTCAGCCACCTTCTGGCGGATCGCGACGGCGCGCTGGTATTCGGGCGAGTGGTAGCAGTCATGCGCCGCCGCAAGCGACGGAAACTCGATGATCACGTTGCGGTCGCGGCCCGGCCCCTCTGCCTTCTCATGCGCGCCACCGCGCGCCAGGAACTTGGCGCCGAAGCGGTCGAAGGCCAGCTTGGCAGCTGCGACATAATCCTTGTAGCCTTCCGCATCGCGTACATCGACGCGAGCGATCCAGTATCCCTTGGGCATGGCTTTTCTCCGGGTCTTTGGCAGAGCACGGACCGATTTTGAAAGTCGCTCCGGCGAGTTGGCTGGGGGTGTTTTCGAGAACCGGAGCGGAGCGTACTCAAAGTACGTGAGCACCGGAAGCGGAGAAAACGCCGCCAGACGGCCGCCGGAGTAGAGTTTCGGGATTGGTCCTTAGGCCGAGCGCATTTCATCGAGGATCGCTTCCGCTGCCGCCCGCCTGTCGGCCGCGCCGACGATCGGCCGGCCGACCACGAGGTGGCTGGAGCCGTTGCGGATCGCCTGCGCCGGCGTCACCACGCGTTTCTGGTCGCCATGGTCGCTGCCCTTCGGCCGGATTCCCGGCGTCACCACGGCCAGGTCGGGGCCGACGATGCGGCGCACCGCCTCCGCTTCCTCGGCCGAGCAGACGATGCCGCCCATGCCGGCATGCAGCGCCTGCTCGGAGCGCCTCAGCACCAGCGTACGCGGATCATACTCATAGCCGGCGTCGATCACGTCCTGCTCGTCCATCGAGGTCAGCACAGTAACCCCCAGCAGGCAAAGGTCGCTGCCCCTGGCAGCCTCGACAGCCGCCTTCATTGTCTTGGGATAGGCATGGATGGTCAGCATGCTCATGCCCATCGTGACGATGTTTTCGACCCCCTTGGCAACGGCGTTATCGATGTCGAGCAGCTTCATGTCGAGAAAGATCCTGGTGCCGCCGCTGGCCAGCTCGCGGGCGAAGTCGAGCCCGCCGGCAAAGGCGAGCTGGTAACCGATCTTGTAGAAGGAGACGATCCCGTCGAGCTCGCGCACCGCCTTCTCGGCCTCCTTCAGCGTCGGCAGGTCGAGGCCGACGATCAGCCTTTCCTGCATTGTGTCGGCATGCGCGGCGTCCGGGATCATGCCTCGATCCGCGTCGACAGCATGCGCGAGGTTTCGATCAGCGTGCGGCATAGGTGCTCCATCGATTGGTGTAGTCTCTCGTCCCTGAAGTTGCCCTCGTCGTCGAAGGCGTTGCCGCCCTCCGGCACCGAACACTCCGGTGTCACAACCTCCATCCGGCAGCGCACCAGCACGGCGCGCAGATGGTTGATGCAACGTATCCCGGCGAAGGGTCCGTTGGAAGACGAGCAGAGGCCGGCAACCTTGCCGGCAAGCGGCCTAAACGTCCGGCCGCCATCCTTGCGCAGCTGGCTCACCCAGTCGATGGTGTTCTTGAGCAGCGGCGGAATGGAGCCGTTATATTCGGGCGTCGCGATCAGCAGCCCGTCATGGGCGGCGATCATCCGGCCGAGCTTGACGGCGTTTTCGGGAATGCCTTCGTCCTTTTCCAAATCCTGGTCGAGGATCGGCAGTGGATAGTCGGCAAGCGAGATGCGGGTCACCTCGGCGCCCTGCATGGCAAGTTCCTTCTGCGCCACGTCGGCGGTCCTGCCGCTATAGGCGCCGTTGCGCACCGAACCGGCGAAGACAAGAATTTTCGGGATCACAGCCATGGGTCTGCCTTGTCACCCGATGGGTATATGACAAGTGCTATTCAAACCCAACGCTTCAATTCAAGCGGCCCCGCGTCGGTAGATCCACAGCTGCGTCGGCGGAATGTTGCGGATGACGAAATGGAAATGCTCGACCGTATAGTCGCCGCGGCCGGGCGGGATCGGCGACAGCGGCCCGTAAGTCAGCTGCACGATCGGCCGGCCTGCCGGGATGCGGTCGAGCAGGCTCTCGACATAGGCGATGCGCTGGGCGACCGGAAAATTGAGCAGCGGCACGCCCGATATCACCGAATCGAAGATCAGGTCGCGCTTGTCGCCGAGCGTCGCGTCGAGATTGAAGGCGTCGCCCTCGATGACGTTGACGCCTGGATAAAGCTGGCGCAGATGGCGCACGAAATCAGTGGAATATTCGACCGCGTAGAGATTTTCAGGCTTTATGCCCTGGGCGAGGATGGCGCGCGTGATGACGCCTGTGCCGGGCCCGACCTCAAGCACCGGCAGGCCGGATGTCGGATCGACGATCGAGGCCATCTTGCCCGCGGTGATGGAACTGGTCGGGACGATCGAACCGACCGCCTTCGGCTTGTCGATCCAGCCCTTGAAGAACTTCAACTCGTCGTCGAACTTTTCTGCCAGCGTCTTTCGCAGTCCGGGACTACGCGTCATCGAAAGTCCTCCTCAACGCTCCCTCGCATGCTACTTAGCAGTTACGAGGTGCAAGACAAGGCGAATCCCCGGATAAGGTGTTGATGACGCTCGGGAAGCGTTTCCAGGGATCAGCTTCAGTGCTCGCCGAACGTTTCGAAAAAGTCCTTCATGCGTGCGAAAAATCCGCTCGACTGAGGCGAATTGTCCTTTGAGGAAAGCTGCTCGAATTCCTCCAGCAATTCGCGCTGACGGCGCGAAAGGTTCTGCGGCGTCTCAACCACGGTCTGGATGTAGAGGTCGCCGATATTGGGCTGGCGCAGCACCGGCATGCCCTTGCCCTTGAGGCGGAACTGGCGACCGTTCTGAGTGCCTTCCGGCACCTTCACCTTCGTCTGGGTACCGTCCAGCGTCGTCACCTCGAACGAGCCGCCAAGCGCTGCCGTCGTCATCGAGATCGGCACCTTGCAATAAAGATCGGCGCCGTCGCGCTGGAAGAATTCGTGCGGCTTGACCGCGAGGAAGATGTAGAGATCGCCCGACGGGCCGCCGCGCAGGCCGGCCTCGCCCTCATTGGCCAGCCGGATGCGGGTGCCATCCTCGATGCCGGCAGGGATGTTTACCGACAGCGAGCGCTCCTCGGTGACACGGCCCTGGCCGGCGCATTTCGGGCACGGATCCTTGATGGTCTGGCCGCGCCCCTGGCATTGCGGGCAGGTGCGCTCGATCGAGAAGAAGCCTTGCGTGGCGCGCACCTTGCCGTGGCCGTTGCACATCGAGCAGGTGACGGGCTGGGTGCCGGGCTTGGCGCCGCTGCCCGAGCATTCCGAACAGGAGATCGAGGCCGGCACGCGAATTTGCGCGGTCTTGCCGGAAAATGCCTCTTCCAGCGTAATTTCCATATTGTAGCGCAGGTCGGCGCCGCGCTCGCGGCCGCCGGACGAGCGGCGCTGGCGCCCGCCCATCATGTCGCCGAAAATGTCCTCGAAAATGTCGGCGAAGCCGCCAGCGCCAAAGCCTTGCGCCGCGCCATTCATACCGCCGTGCTCGAAGGCGGCGTGGCCGAAGCGATCATAGGCGGCGCGCTTCTGCGGGTCCTTCAGCGTCTCGTAGGCTTCGTTGATTTCCTTGAACTTGTGCTCGCAGGCATGGTCGCCTGGGTTGCGGTCGGGATGGAACTGCATGGCCAACTTGCGGAAAGCGCTCTTGAGCTCCTTCTCGTCGGCGCCCTTTTGCACGCCCAGCGTTTCGTAAAAATCAGCTTTCATGTTTTCCCGCAGTCCGGATAGTCAACGTCTTGAAGCATCTTGCGTCGTTTGCCGGCACGCTGTTCCGATTTAGGTGTGATGGAGCCGGGATGCCAGTGTCTACGAGGCTTTGTCCGCATTTTTTCGCGGAGCTCCGCGTTTTTCCGGCAAAGGGTTGCAAAAAAGCCCGGCTGCGCGCCGGGCTTTTTCCCTTACCTGCACCGTCAGGCGGTTCAGGCCGACTTCTTCTTCTCGTCGTCTTCGTCGATTTCCTCGAAATCGGCATCGACGACGTCGCTTTCCTTGGCGGCATCAGCCTTGGCGTCGGCCTCGGCGGCTTCCTTCTGCGAAGCCTCGTACATGGCCTGGCCGAGCTTCATTGAGACTTCGGCGAGCGTCTGCGTCTTGGCCTCGATCTCGGTCACATCGTCGCCTTCGGCAGCGGTCTTCAGCGCCGCGATCGCATCGGCAATCGCCGTGCGGTCGGCCTCGGAAACCTTCTCGCCATATTCCTTCAGCGATTTCTCCGAGGAATGCACCAGCGCCTCGGCCTGGTTGCGGGCCTCGACCAGCGCGCGCCGCTTCTTGTCGGCCTCGGCATTTGCCTCGGCGTCCTTGACCATCTTCTCGATGTCGGCATCCGAAAGGCCGCCAGACGCCTGGATGCGGATCTGGTGCTCCTTGCCGGTGCCCTTGTCCTTGGCCGAGACGTTGACGATGCCGTTGGCGTCGATGTCGAAGGTGACCTCGATCTGCGGCACGCCGCGCGGCGCAGGCGGGATGCCGACCAGATCGAACTGGCCGAGCGCCTTATTGTCGGCGGCCATTTCACGCTCGCCCTGGAAGACGCGAATGGTCACCGCCGACTGCGAATCCTCGGCCGTGGAGAACACCTGGCTCTTCTTCGTCGGGATCGTCGTGTTGCGTTCGATCAGCCGCGTGAACACGCCGCCCAGCGTCTCGATGCCGAGCGACAGCGGCGTCACGTCGAGCAGCAGCACGTCCTTGACGTCGCCCTGCAGCACGCCGGCCTGGATGGCGGCGCCCAATGCGACGACCTCATCCGGGTTGACGCCCTTGTGCGGCTCCTTGCCGAAGAACTGCTTCACGATCTCCTGGATCTTGGGCATGCGGGTCATGCCGCCGACCAGGACGACTTCGTCGATTTCGCCGGCCTTCAGGCCGGCATCCTTGAGCGCCGCCTTGCAGGGATCGATCGTGCGCTGGACGAGATCCTCGACCAGGCTCTCGAACTTCGCCCGCGTCAGCTTCAGCGTCAGATGCTTGGGGCCGGTGGCATCGGCGGTAATGAAGGGCAGGTTGATTTCGGTCTGCGTGGTGGACGACAGCTCGATCTTGGCCTTTTCAGCCGCTTCCTTGAGGCGCTGCAGGGCGAGCTTGTCGTTCCGCAGGTCGATGCCCTGTTCCTTCTTGAACTCGGCCGCCAGATATTCGACCAGACGCATGTCGAAATCCTCGCCGCCGAGGAAGGTGTCGCCATTGGTCGACTTCACCTCGAACACGCCGTCGCCGATTTCGAGCACCGAAATATCGAACGTGCCGCCGCCAAGGTCATAGACGGCAATCGTCTTGCCTTCCTTCTTGTCCAGTCCATAGGCAAGCGCGGCCGCCGTTGGCTCGTTGATGATGCGCAGCACTTCGAGGCCGGCGATCTTGCCGGCATCCTTGGTCGCCTGGCGCTGGGCGTCGTTGAAATAGGCCGGAACGGTGATGACCGCCTTCTCGACCTTCTCGCCGAGATAGGCCTCCGCCGTTTCCTTCATCTTCTGCAGGATCATCGCCGAGATCTGGCTGGGCGACTGCTTCTTGCCGCCGGCCTCGACCCAGGCGTCGCCATTGTCGCCCTTGACGATCTTGTAGGGGACAAGCTTCTTGTCCTTCTCCGTCACCGGATCGTCGTAGCGGCGGCCGATCAGGCGCTTGACCGCGAAAATGGTGTTTTCAGGATTGGTAACCGCCTGGCGCTTGGCCGGCTGGCCGACGAGGCGCTCGCCGTCGCTGTTGATGGCGACGATGGAAGGGGTCGTGCGGGCGCCTTCCGCATTCTCGATGACCTTGGATTCCTTGCCATCCATGATGGCCACACAGGAGTTGGTTGTTCCCAGATCGATACCGATTACTTTTGCCATTGTTCTAATCTCTCCGCTAAGCAGGCTCTCAGGACCCGTACAGGCGTTCCGACGAAAGCCCCTGTTCACAAGAAATTCCGCTCCGGCAACCGGCATTCGGCGCTGGACGGCTTGGCGCGTATATAAGAACAGGCTGCGTGACGCGCAAGCATTCTGCGCAAGGCGTTCACCATTCATCGCGGTTGATCGGATTCGGGACCGGCAGGCCGGTATTTTCCGGCGGTGATCCAGCCGGCCCGGCCCCCGGCCCATGAACCTTTTCGCCTCGCCCCGCGACTGACGCTCAGGTGCCGCGTGGTGCGGCCCCGGAAAGGAAAACCCCATGACCGCAGATCCAGAGGCTCCATGGTCTACGGGAACAGCAGGAGCTCAGCGCGACTATCGCCTTCGGGACCGGGTCGATGCGCTGGGCTTTTCGCTGGTTCCGTTGACCCTGCGCGGACGCAAGCGTATCGTGACGTTGAGGAAAGCAGACAATTCGATCAGGGATGAACGTGCCGGAACGCCGCGCCTTGCCCTGATTTGCGCGCCGGGACCGGATGTTTCTCCCATGACCTGTGGGGGGAGATCCATGTCTTGCGACCACGGCGCGTTGGTGCGCTCTCGCGCCGGCCGTTTGCGCCGCGCCATCCAGGCTGCCAGCGGCCAGGCTGCCAGCGGATTGTCGGTCTTGGCGCTCGCCGCTGGGCTCTGGCTCTGCGGCTCGGCCCAGGCTCAGGAAACCCGGATCATCTATCCCGGCTCGATGGCAATGACCGGATTCTCCGGCACCATCATCCCCAATTTTGAGGAAGGCCTGCCACCGGGCGTCGATCCCGTCGACGAAACCTTCATCGACACGGCGCGCGCGACCTTGCGCGTCTTCGACGTCTCAAGGCTGGGCGGGCCGGCGTCTGGCCAATTGGTATTCACCCCGCCACCGTTCGAGGTCACGGCCGGACAAATCGGCCAGGTGTTCGGCATCGCCTATGACGACGGCGTGCGCGACGGCGTTCCCTCGGCCATTCCAAACCTCTATGCCGGCGCCACGTCGCTGCACGGCATCCGCATCGTCACACCAGACGGCGACGCCGACGGCCGATCGGAGCGGCAGCGCCGCGGCTCGGCTGACGCGGTCTTCATGGAGGGCCAGTTCGGCACCGAGAACGGCGGCGGCCCCGGAACGATCTGGAAGATCGACGGCATCACGGGCGCCGTCTCGAGATTCGCCGATATCGACGCCAATAGCGGCCCCGGCATCGGCGACGTCACTTTCGACAATATCCACCGCCAGTTCTTCGCCAGCGATCTTGACACCGGTCTCATCCACCGCATCGACGCCAATGGCGCGCTGCTCGACACGTTCGACCACGGCATAGCCGGCCGCCCGGCGCACGGGCTTGCCGCCGTTGCCGACGACGGCTCGGTGATGGACATCCAGGGTGCTGCCTTCGACAGCGAGGACCCCGACAGCTGGGGCTACACACAGGACGAGCGCCGCGTCTGGTCGGTCGCCTATCGTGGCGGCCGGCTCTATTACTCGGTCGGTGATAAGGCGGAGATCTGGTCGGTGGGCATTGCCGGCGACGGCAGTTTCGCCGGCGACCCGCGCTGGGAACTGACGGTCAAGGCCGACAAGGATTACGCGGTCACCGACATCGCCTTCGACAACAAGGGCTTCATGTATCTGGCCCAGCGCGGCCCGGTGGAGAACCGCTACGACTACAGCCAGTTCGCCGATTCCGGCAAGGGTGAGGTCATCCGCTACTGGCGCGAAAACCCGGACGATCCGGCGACGGAATCGGCCTGGGTTGAAATGCCGCAGGAATATGCGGTCGGCTTCCCGCAAGACAACCGGCAGTCGGCCGGCGGCCTCGACCTGCAATATGGCTACGATGCCGAAGGCAATCTCGATTCCGGCGTCTGCACCGACACGCTGGTCGACACCGGCGACAAGTTGCGCGACAACCCGGAGCTTGCCGAACAACTCGCAGCCGGCGGACCGCTCGCCGTGCACGGCGTGCAGATCACGCCGACGGCGCTGGTCAAGCCGGCGAACGTGCCGCCTTTCGGCTCGTGGTTCGTCGACTTCGACACTTATTTCGAAGACCCGGAAGTCGAGGGCCATGTCGGCGACGTCGAGGTCTGGCGCCCCTGCGAAGGCCGTGCCGGCTATTACGAGCAGGTGCCGGGCGGCTATCTGCCACCGTTCTATCCGCCGGACTTCCCGCCTCCCGGCAATCTGCCTCCTTGCCTCGACGTCGAGGATGTCAGGTATTTCTGCACGCCCTCCGGCCTCGAGGCAGATCTCTATCTCCATGACCATGCCGGCTTCGGCGGCGATTCGATCAAGGCTCTGTCCAGGACGCCTGGCGTCGGGGTGACTTCACCCCTGTCGCATGCGCCCGGCGCGCCATTCACGATCGGCATCACCGGCCATTATCCTGGCGACAGGGTCGATGTCGGGCTCTGCTTCTACAGGCAGTCCGACCGCGACAAGGGCGGCTACTACCCTTGCTGCAAGATGACCTTGCCGCTCAGGACCCCAGCCGTCAGCTGCGAACCGTGAGGAGGGGAAGATGAGCAATCTTGCACTTTCCCCGCTTGCGACGAGCAGCCAATCAACCGGCCAACAATCATTCGTCATGGAGACCATCATGAAACCGCTGTCACTCGCCAGGCGCGGCGCGCGCTGGCTGATGGCGGCCGGTGTCGCGGTCGCCATGCTGAGCCCGCTGCAAGGCTTCGCTGAAGACCTTGCTCCGGCCAAGACCACGCCTGCCGATGCGGGCACTGTCATTCCCGATACCAAGCTCGATTTCGACAATCCTCGGATCGTCAATCCGGAGCCGGGCCGGATCGTGCCCTTCTTCACCAAGAAAGGTACCCAGCGAGGCTGCGACTATGTCGTATATTCGCTGAGCTTTGGCTTGCGCGGCAATCCGCAGGGTTTTGCCAGCCCGGGCCTCGCGGCCATGCTGAAAAAGGTCAGGCTCGATTTCAGGGACCAGCTCCCGCACGGCCTGCGCATCGTCGGCGTACATGTGACCGGCGACGGTACCGATGCGTCCGGCGGACCGCTGCCCGGCGCTGCGATCAGCAGTTCGGCTGGCCCGGACGATACCGCGACGGTGTCCGATTTCCGGATTTCCGCCAGCGATCTCGACGGCATCGGCGCTGCGAACGAGCGCGTCATCACGTTCCAGATCACCGCCAACATCGATCATGCGGCGTTTCCGTCGCCGACGATCGTTCACAACCAGGGCATGGTCAAGGTGAACCGCGAACGCGGCGCCGGCATCGAAATCCCGTCGCAGGACCCGGGCAAGCCGGACGACGGCAATTACCTCACGGGTGTAAAGACCTCGATCAAGATCGACGTCACCAGGTGCAACCCGCCGCCTCCACCTCCCGGCAAGGAATGCTTCAAGGTGGAGCGCGGCACGGTTGATTGCGTGCCCGGCGGCGGCGCCTTCATCTACCACATGCCGGTCGGCCCAGAGATGGCCGGCAAATGGGTGCAGCTTTCGACGACGACACCCGGCATCACCATCATTCCCGACACGCAATTGGTGCCGGCCGGCGGCGGTGTGCTCAATTGGAAGATCGTCGGCGCTTCACCCGGCGACGTCATCCACATCATCGTCACCGGCATCGAAACCTATGCCGGCCTGAAGGAGGGCTGGGGCCTGTGCTGCACGCAGACCATCGACATCGTCATCCCGCGTGATCAGCGCTGCCCGCCGAAGGACAAGGAACCGGATCTGAAAGTCGAAAAGCGCGCCAACGTGCAACGTTGCACGATGGACGGCGGCTGCGACTTCACCATCAGGGTCACCAATGTCGGCGATGCACCCTACCACGGCAAGATCGTGCTCGACGAAGTCACCCCGCCGGCCGGCTCCATCCTCGATTCAGGGCCGAACCCGCCCTGGGTCTGCGCGCCTGGAACCACCCCGATGATTTGTACTCATCCGGTAACCACGCTCAATCCGGGTGCCTCTGTCGACCTCGAGCTCGGCTTCAAGCCGGCCGCAAGCTGGCGAGGCAGCGTCTTGCGCAACTGCGCCACCTATAACTACGGGGCCAGCGGCAAGCCGCTTTTCGGCAACCAGCAAAACGATCGCGGCTGTGCTTCGATCCCGGTCTGCCGGCGTGGCGATCGTGACCGCGACTGCCGGCCGCCGGTGGAGAAGAAGGTCGACCTGATCCTGAAGAAGCGCGCCCGCACCGGATTCTGTTCGGCCGATGGCGTCTGCACCTTCGTGATCGACATTATCAACAATGGCAGCGTCGCCTATAACGGGCCGCTGACGGTCGTCGATACCTATCCGGGCGGCGTGCCGGCATCCTCGACCTTCGGCCCGACGCCGCCATGGACATGCGGACCGAACGGCCCCGGCCAGTTCCGCTGCGACAATGCCGGCATCGTGCTGTTGCCTGGCGCCTCGACGCCGATCTTCGTCAGGGCGGTGACGCCGGCCAACTACCGGCCCGATAGTGTCGAGAACTGCGCCGAGGTGAAGGCTATTCCCGGTGAGAACGACATCACCAACAACAGGGCCTGCGCCAAGGAACGCATCCGTCATCCGAATGGCGGCCAGCCGGCCCTGCGCGTAACCAAGGTGTGCAATGGCTCGCTGGCCGGCGCTGCGGTCGTTTCCTGCCGCATTGCCGTCATCAGCCTGGGCACCACTGCCCGGACCGGTCCGGTGCGGGTCAACGATGCCGCGACGCTGATAGCCGGCGGAGCGCCGGTCCAGATCCAGACCGTCACCCCAGACGGCGCGGAATGGGCTTGCGGACCGGTACCGGCCAACACGCTGTCCTGCCAGATTCCCGGCGCCGTTATGACGCCTGGAACCAGCCGCCATTTCGACGTGACGGTTGCCGCGGGCGGCGAATTCGAGAACTGCGCACGCGGCTCCTACGGCCCGGCTCCAGGAGACGACATCGTCTATCCGATCGGCCAGGCCTGCGCCAAGGGCGGCGGCGCCTCGACCATCCGCGTCGAGAAGACCGGTGACGCCGAATGCCAGCCCGGCCAACCCTGCTCGTTCGAGATCACCATCACGAACGATGGCGCGAGCGCCGTCGCCGGCCCGGTTCGCATCGGCGATGCCATCGGCGTCGAAGGCCTCGGCCGGCTGGAAGGCGTCGCGATCACCTCGATCGATCCGCCCTTCGGCTGCTCGCCGGAGCCGGCAACCTTGCCTCTGTCCTGCATCGCTCAACTGACGCTCGGCGCCGGGGAAAGCCACGTGCACAATGTGACCGTGGTCATACCCGACGACGGCCGTCTGGCCAATCTGCAGGGCACGGTCAACGGCCAGAACTGCGTCGGCGTGCTGTCTCCGAACACGCCGGTGCAAGGCGCGGGCGACGTGTTGTCCCGCGGTGCGGCCAACGTGCAAGGCGATCGCGGCAAGGCCTATGCCTGTCATCCCTTCACCATCAGGAATGAGGTGAAGAAGGAATGCTCGCAAGGCTTCGTCATGAACGACGCCGGCAACTGCGTCTGTCCGCCAGGCACGACCTTCCGCAACGGCCAATGCTCGTCCGGCGGCGGCACGGTCATCGTGCCGAAGCCAAGACCTTGCGTTCTGCTCAAAGGCCAGATCCGTACCGAAGACGGACGCTGCGTCTGCCCGCGCGGAACCGAACTGGAAAACGGCGCTTGCGTGGGGAAAGAGCCCAAGCCCGAGCAGTGCACGATCCGCGGCCAGATCCACGACGCTGCCGGCGATTGCGTCTGCCCGCGGGGCACCGAAGTCAGGGGTAGTGCCTGCCGGCCAATCCAGCCGAAGCCTGAGCAGTGCACCATTCCTGGCCAGATCCGCAACGCTGTTGGCGATTGCGTCTGCCCGAGGGGTACGGAAATCAGAGGCAATGCCTGCCGGCCAATCCAGCCAAGGCCCGAGCAGTGCACGATCCGTGGCCAGATCCACAACGCCGCTGGCGATTGCGTCTGCCCGCGGGGCACCGAAGTCAGAGGCAATGCCTGCCGGCCAATCCGGCCAAAGCCCGAGCAGTGCACGATCCGTGGCCAGATCCACGATGCCAACGGCGATTGCGTCTGCCCGAAGGGCACGGAAGTGCAAGGCAATGCCTGCAGGCGCAAGAAGCCTGTTGTGGTGGAGTGCCCGATACCTGGTCAGGTCCACAACAAGCGTGGCGTCTGCGTCTGCCCGCGTGGGACAGAGCTGCGCGACGGCGCCTGCCGCAAACCACGGCTGGAATGCGCACCTGGCGCGCGGCCGATCAATGGCCAGTGCCAGCCGATCCGCAACCCGAACCTGCTGCTGAATCCAAAGGTTCTTCAGCAGGTCGTGCCAAGGCGCAAGCCGCAGCTCGAGCAATAGGATCGCGCACGGAACTTCAAACGGTGATGGTTCGCGTCACCCAAACCCGCCGGAGCGGTCCGGCGGGTTTTTTCTTTGGCGGGCAGATGAAAGGGCAGCGCAAACCTGAAGCCGTGGCGTCGGCGGAAGGACAAACCGGCTTCCACTTTCCGCACTCATGGTCTAGGCAGTCGATACAGAGGGTCTGTAAACTGAGGCGTTCAGGAAGGCCGCATCATGAGCAAAAAAACCCTGATCGCGCCATCGGTGCTGGCTTCCGATTTCTCGAAGCTCGGCGACGAGGTCGAGGCGGTGGCGGCGGCCGGCGCCGACTGGATCCATCTCGACGTCATGGACGGGCATTTCGTCCCGAACATCACGTTCGGGCCACCGGTGATCAAGGCGATCCGCAATCGCACCAAGGCCTTCTTCGACTGCCATCTGATGATCGCCCCCGCCGACCCCTATCTGGCCGCCTTCGCCGAGGCCGGCTGCGACGGCATCACGGTGCATGCCGAAGCCGGGCCGCATCTCGATCGCTCGCTGCAGACGATCAAAAACCTTGGCAAGAAGGCCGGTGTGTCGCTCAACCCGGCGACACCGGAAACGATGATCGAATACGTGCTCGACCGGCTTGATCTGGTCCTGATCATGACGGTCAATCCTGGCTTCGGCGGCCAGGCTTTCATTCCGGCGATCGTCGACAAGGTGAAGCGGGTGAAGGCGCTGATCGGTGCCAGGCAGATCCGGATCGAGATCGACGGCGGCATTTCGCCTGAAACGGCGCCCCTGGTCACGGCCGCCGGCGCCAGCGTGCTGGTCGCCGGTGCGGCCATTTTCAAGGGCGGCAGCGTCGAGGCCTATCGGGCAAATATCGAGGCAATCAGGGCAGCGGCGGACAAGGCGGCCGGCTGACCGCTGCCGCCTGGCCCGGAAACCGCGGCTCGGGGGAAACATGAGCAACCATCTGTTCGATGCTTTCCGTGCCCGGGTGCCCGCGCCCGAACGCCTTTTGATGGAGGCAGAGGATGGGCGCTCGATCAGCTATGGCGAAATGCTGGCGCGCTCCGCTCAACTGGCACATGCGCTGTCGCAGCTGGGCGTCGAAGCCGGCGACCGCGTCGCCGTTCAGGTCGAGAAGAGCCCCGAGGCCATTTTCCTCTATCTCGCCTGCCTGCGTGCCGGCGCGATCTTCCTGCCGCTCAACACCGCCTATACGCTGGCCGAGCTCGACTATTTCTTCAGGGATGCCGAGCCACGACTGATCGTCTGCGACCCGGCGCGAGTGACTGAGATCGGCGCTTTGGCGCAGGCCTCGGGCGCTGCGGTCGCGACACTCGGCAGCAAGGGCGAGGGTTCGTTGACCGACCGCGCCTCTGAGGCGGCCGTGGACTTCCACGATGTGGCGCGCGGACCGGACGACCTTGCTGCGATCCTCTACACGTCCGGGACCACCGGCCGTTCGAAAGGCGCCATGCTCAGCCACGAAAACCTCGCCTCGAATGCGCGGGTGCTGGTCGACCTCTGGCGCTTCACTGCCGCAGACGTGCTGATTCACGCGCTGCCGGTTTTCCACACGCATGGCCTTTTCGTCGCCACCAATGTCGTCCTGATGGCCGGCGCCTCGATGCTGTTCGAAACCAAATTCGACCCGGCCCGCATCGTCTCGCTGCTGCCGCGCGCGACCGTCCTGATGGGTGTGCCGACATTCTACGTCCGCCTGCTGCAGCAGGACGGTTTGAACCGGCAAGCGGCGAAAAACATCCGCCTGTTCATTTCCGGCTCGGCGCCGCTTTTGGCCGAGACGCACAGAGCCTGGCGCGAGCGCACCGGCCACGCCATCCTCGAGCGCTACGGCATGACCGAGACCAACATGAACACGTCGAACCCCTATGATGGCGAGCGGCGTGCCGGCACGGTCGGGTTTCCCCTGCCCGGCGTCTCCCTGCGCATCGCCGATCCCGATGGCGGCGAAACACTTGCCCGGGGCGAGGTCGGCATGATCGAGGTCAAGGGCCCGAACGTCTTTTGCGGCTACTGGCGCATGCCCGAAAAGACCAGGGCCGAATTCCGTGACGATGGTTTCTTCATCACCGGCGATCTCGGGCTGATCGATGCCGACGGCTATGTCCACATCGTCGGCCGCGGCAAGGACCTGATCATTTCCGGCGGCTATAATATCTACCCAAAGGAAGTCGAGAGCGAGATCGACGCGCTGCCTGGTGTCGCCGAGAGCGCTGTCATCGGCGTTGCCCATCCGGATTTCGGCGAAGGCGTCACCGCTGTCGTGGTACGGGCGCCGGGCTCGGCCATCAGCGCCGCAGGGATCATCGAGGCCATCGCCGGGCGCCTCGCCAGGTACAAGCATCCGAAGCGGGTGGTCTTCGTCGACGAACTGCCGCGCAACACGATGGGCAAGGTGCAGAAGAACCTGCTGCGCGAAGCATACAAGGACCTCTATACGTCCAAAGCCGGCTAAGCCGGAGGGATAGTGTTGGCTGCAAAAACCTTGGCGCCGTCGATCCAGACGCTTTTCACGTCCAGATCGTCCGACAGCGAAACGATGTTGGCGGCGGTGCCTTTGGCGAAGCGCCCGAGCCGGTGCGACTGACCGATCGCTTGCGCCGGATAGAGCGAGGCCATGCGCAAGGCTTCGTCGAGGTCGAGGCCGACGACCCGGTGCACGAAGCGCACCGCGGAAATCATGTCGAGATCCGCGCCCGCCAGCGTGCCGTCGGCAAGTGTCAGCCTGCCATCCTTGCGGTGGATAGTGCGGCCGTTCAGCGTGAACGAGGTCATGTCGGTACCGATCGTCGCCATGGCGTCGGTGACGAGCAGGATCTTGCCCGGCCCCTGCTTGGCGCGCAAGGCGATGGCCATGGTGGCCGGATCGACATGGATACCGTCGGCGATGATCCCGGCATAGAATGTGCCGGTATGGATTGCCGCGCCCGCCAGCCCCGGCTCGCGATTGCCGATCTGGCTCATCGCGTTGAACAGATGGGTGACCACCGTTGCGCCGGCCTCGGCAAAGGTGCGAGCCGTGGCATAGCCGGCATCGGAATGGCCGATGCTGACGACAATGCCGGCCTTGCTGAGCGCCGACACCTGACGGGGCTCGACGGATTCGGGCGCCACCGTCGTCAGCAGCACCGGCAGGTTTTTCCGTGCGGCGATCAGCATCGCCTGGTCGGCAACTAGCATCGGCCGGATCAGGGCCGGGTCATGCGCGCCCTTGCGGGCGATCGACAGATGCGGCCCTTCGAGATGCAGGCCCAGGAAGCCCGGCACCTTCCTCTGTGCCGCTGCGGCTCCGGCGGCAACCGCCGCGGCGGTAATGTCGGACGTGTCGGTGATCAGCGTCGGCAACAGCGCCGCCGTGCCGAAGGGCGCGTGCGCCCGGCAGATGGTCTCGATCGAGGCGACGTCGGGATGATCGTTGAGCATGACGCCGCCGCCGCCATTGACCTGCAGATCGACGAAGCCAGGCGCCAGCATGCCGCCGGTCTCGATACGCGCAACATTGGATGGAATGGCGCCGGCGGCAACAATGGCCTCGACGAGGCCGTCGCGCACGACAAGCGCCGCATCGTCGTGCCAGTCGTCGCCATCGAAAATCCGGGCGCCAGTCAGGGCAAAACGGTCGCTCATAGGGTTTCGGTCACCTTGCGCAGATTAGGCGGCGTGTCGGGGTCGAGGCCGCGATGGCGGGCAAAGGCCTCGACGAAACCATAGAACGACACGATCAGCGTTAGCGGGTCGGTCAACGGATGACCGGTGGCGACATGCGGCAGCGGCCGCGCGCTCTTTGCCTTGTCCGACGTCACAAAGACGGCGGCGCCCTTGCCGGCCAGGCTATCGGCGGCATCGGCCACCGACGGTTCGGATGCATCGCGAGCGGCAAGTGCCAGGACCGGGAAGCCGGTACCGACCAGCGCCAGCGGGCCGTGCATGACTTCGGCGGCGCTATAGGCCTCGGCATGCATGGCGCAGGTTTCCTTGAATTTCAGCGCCGCCTCGTTGGCGATCGCCGCCGACGGGCCACGGCCAAGGATGAACAGCGATTTTTGCGTCTCGAGTGCCCCAGCCAGCGCCATCCAGTCGCAAGCGATCGCCTTGCGAAAATGCTCCGGCAGGCGGGCGAGTGCGGCGAGCAACTTGTCGTCGCCGGTGCTGTGCGCCATCAAGGCGAGGCCGGCGACCGCCGAATTGACGAAGGTCTTGGTCGCCGCGACGCTGAGCTCCGGTCCGGCCAAGATATCGATGGCGTAATCCGAGGCTCGCGCGAGCGGCGAATCGGCGGTGTTGGTGATGGCGACGGTCAGCGACCCGCCGGCCCGCGCCGCTTGCGCCATTGCAACAATGTCCGGGCTCTTGCCGGACTGCGAGATGGCCAGGCAGGCCGAGCCGCCCAGCTTGAGCTTGGCGCCATAGATCGAGGCGATCGACGGGCCGACCGATGCAACCGCCAGGCCCGCGGTCAGCTCCACGGCATATTTCATGAAGGTCGCGGCATGGTCGGACGAGCCGCGCGCCACGGTGACGACGAAATTCGGGTCGCGCTCGCGAATGCCGCGTCCGGCCTCCGTCAGCACCGCGGCCGAGCCGTCAAGCAGGCGGGCGGTGGCCTCCGGGATCTCCTCGATCTCGCGCCGCATATGGGTCGTTGTTGCGCTCATGGCCGGCCCTCTTCGCCCGGCCCGCTCAGCCGGAGTTCGGCGACGAAATCATAAGCGTCGCCCCTGTAGATGGAGCGGGTGAACTCGATCACCTTGCCGCTCGCCAGATAGGAGATACGCTCGATATGCAGGCCGGCAATGCCCGGCGGCACTTCCAGCAGATGCGCGTCGCTATCGCCAAGATTGGTTGCGGAAATGCGCTGCACCGCCCGCACCGGCCTGTTGCCGGTCTTTTCCAGCGCCGCGTAGAGCGACGAACCGATCGCCGCCGGATCGGGCAGCACGCTTGTCGATAGCGAGGCGCGCTCGATCGCCAGCGGCGTGTCGTTGGCGATGCGAAGGCGCGCCACGCGCGCCACCAATTCGTTCGACGCCAGGCCGAGCACCATCATCTCGTCGGGCGACGGCGGATAGAGGCCGCGGTCGAGCCAGGCCGAACGCACAGCCATGCCGCGCCGCGCCATGTCTTCGGTAAACGAGGTCAGCATCGACAGCGACTGCTCGACGCGCTCCATGCGTGGCGCCACGAAAGTACCGGAACCATGGCGCTGGACGAGGATGCCGCCCTTGACCAGGTCCTGCACCGCCTTGCGCACGGTGACGCGCGAAATATCGGCCTTGCTGGCGATGTCGCGCTCGGAAGGCAGCGCATCGCCCGGTCCGATCAGCCCGCGTTTGACCGCATCCTCGATGCTTTTCCTCAGCTGCAGATAGAGCGGTGCGCCGCTCTGCGACGATTGTCTCAGCGCCGCGAATATCTGGTCGGCGGCCTCGCTCATCGCGCTGCCTCCGCCATGTTGGCAAAAATCCGAACCGCCATCTGCACCGCGCCGCCCAGTGCGTCGTCGAGCGGCGGTTTCAGCAGCGCCCGATAGCGGGCCGACAGGCGCGGCGCGTAAAGCGGCGCCAGCCCGCCGAGCAGGCAGAGCGGATCGTCGCCACCGAGGTCGAGCACGCCAAGCGCTGCCTCGACATCGGCGACCGCCTTGTCGAGGATCGAGATAGCGACGACGTCGCCTTTTTCGGCATGTTCGAACACCTTGGGCGCGAAGCCGCCGAAGTCTCCGGGCTTGGCATTGGTGGTGAATTCGACCACATCCTCGGGATTGTTGCGGAAGATGGCGAGCATGGCCTGCGTCAGCGGCGATCCCTGGCGGATGCCGTCATAGGCGAGCAGCGTCTGTTCGAGCAGGTCGCGGCCGATGCGGGCGCCGCTGCCCTGGTCACCGACCTGGAACCCCCAGCCGCCGATGGCGCGCGACTTGCCTTGTTTGCGTGCCATATAGGCGGTGCCGGTGCCTAGTATGGCCATGGCGCCGTCGCCGGAGCCAACCGCGCCTTCCAGCGCGATCTCGGCGTCGGTCTCGACACGGCTGATGCGGAACGGCAGGATCGCTTCGAGCTGCTGCCGGTAGGTGCCGACATTGGCTCCGGCTAGGCCGAGAATGGCCGGAGTTTGCGCGATCAGTCCCGGATCTCTGCCCGCGGCGACAAAGGCTTGCTGCGCCGCGTCGACGATATTCGTCCTGGCGCCGGTGAGATCGGTGCGGATGTTGGCGGCACCGCTTTTGGCGCGGCCGAGGACGATGCCGTCGACCGTTGCAAGGGCCGCCCTGCAGCTGGTGCCGCCGCCATCGATGCCGAGCACGAATTTCACGCGATTTCTCCTCCGGGCGGATAATACCAATAAAATACCAATAGCCAAGGGATTAATTTCCGTTTCAAAAAAGTTAAGGCGTAGTTTGTTGGAAAATCAGCCAATTTCGTTCGCAAGCCCGCACCGCCGCAAGGATTTCATTTAATGCGTGTGGACAAGTGGTATTTTTTTGGTATGGTTTTCTCGATTGGAGGAAAGCGGATGGCCGAAACGCGCACCGAAGCGCTTCACCACAATGCCGAGGGACTGGATATCCAGGCCCCGGAAGCCGTCCTTTCCTCTTTGGCCAACGCACAGATCGAGGCCGCCAAGGCCGTGCACGGCGCCATTCCTGCCATTGCCGCGGCAGCCGAAATCATCGCAAGCAGACTGAAAAGCGGTGGCAAGCTCGCCTATGCGGCCGCCGGCAGCTCGGGCCTGATGGCACTGGCCGATGCGCTTGAGCTGCCGGGCACTTTCGGCATCCAGCGCGACCGTATCGCCATCCTGATCGCCGGCGGCGACGAGGCCTTCAAGACACTGGCCGGCGGGCCGGAGGACGACACCGAGGAAGCTTCGGTATCGGTCGCCGCTGCCCGCATCGGCAAGGGCGACTGCCTGATCGCCGTCTCGGCCAGCGGCTCGACACCTTATGCAGTCCGGGCGATCGAGGATGCCAGGCGCCGCGGTGCGGCGACCATTGCCATCGCCAACAACAGGGATGCGCCGCTGCTGCGGCTGGCCGACATCGCCATCCTGCTCGAAACACCGCCGGAGCTGATTGCCGGCTCGACGCGCATGGGCGCCGGCACCGCCCAGAAGATCGCGCTCAACATGCTGTCGACGCTGGCCGCCATCCATCTCGGCCATGTCCATGACGGCTACATGGTCAACCTCATGGCCGACAACATCAAGCTGCGCGACCGCGCCGCACGCATCGTCGCCGCCGTCAGCGGGCGCGACAAGGACGAGGCGGCGCGCCTGCTCGAAAAGAGCGGCGGCGTCGTCAAGACCGCCATTCTCCTCGCCGCCGGCGCCGCCAGCGCCGATGCGGCCGAGAAGATATTGGAAGGGACCGGCCACAGGCTGCGGCCGGCCCTTTCCGCGATCGAGGGGAGCAAGGGGCGCAATGCCTCTGTTCTCATCAAAACCGAACCTGAAAAAGGTCAACAGGGAGACTGAGCATGACAACGAAGCTACTGACGGCACTTCTTCTCGGCACCAGCATTCTCGGCTCCGCCGGGGTGGCCTATGCCGACGACGTAACGCTCAACATCGAAAGCTGGCGCGGCGACGACCTTGCCATCTGGAAGGACAAGCTGATCCCGGCCTTCGAAGCCAAGAACCCGGGCATCAAGGTGGTGTTCGCGCCGTCGGCGCCAACCGAATATGACGCGGCGCTGGGCGCCAAGCTCGCCGCCGGCTCGGCCGGCGACCTGATCACCTGCCGCCCGTTCGACAAGTCGCTGGAACTGTTCAAGAAGGGCAACCTCGCCGACATCTCGACCCTGCCCGGCATGGAGAACTTCTCGCCAGTGGCCAAGGCCGCCTGGCAGACCGACGACGGCAAGGTGAGCTTCTGCGTGCCGATGGCCTCGGTCATCCATGGCTTCATCTACAACAAGGACGCCTTCGACAAGCTAGGCATCAAGGTGCCGGAGACGCGCGACGAATTCTTTGCCGCGCTCGACAAGATCAAGGCCGACGGCACTTACATCCCGATGGCGATGGGCACCAAGGACCTCTGGGAAGCGGCGACCATGGGCTACCAGAACATCGGCCCGAACTACTGGAAGGGCGAGGAAGGCCGCCTGGCGCTGATCAAGGGCGAGCAGAAGCTCACCGATCCGCAGTGGGTCGAGCCCTTCAAGGAGCTGGCCAAGTGGAAGGACTATCTCGGCGACGGCTTCGAGGCGCAGACTTATCCGGACAGCCAGAACCTGTTCACGCTCGGCCGCGCCGCCATCTACCCGGCCGGCTCGTGGGAGATCGGCCTGTTCAACACGCAGGCGCAGTTCAAGATGGGTGCCTTCCCGCCGCCGGTGCAGAAGGCCGGCGACACCTGCTACATCTCCGACCACACCGACATCGGCATGGGTCTCAATGCGGCTTCGAAGAATGCGGATGCGGCCAAGACCTTCCTGTCCTGGGTGGCCTCGCCGGATTTCGCCACCATCTACGCCAACGCGCTGCCGGGCTTCTTCAGCCTGAACAACACCCCGGTGAAGATGGAAGACCCGCTGGCCCAGGAATTCGTCTCCTGGCGCGGCAAGTGCAAGTCGACGATCCGCTCGACCTACCAGATCCTGTCGCGCGGCACGCCGAACCTCGAAAACGAGACTTGGGTTGAATCGGCCAACGTCATCAACGGCACCGACACGCCGGAGGCTGCCGCCAAGAAGCTGCAGGACGGCCTCGACAGCTGGTACAAGCCGGCGAAGTAAGAGCGCGGCGAAGCGTTGTCTCCCCCCTCGAGGGGGAGATGTCGCCGAAGGCGACAGAGGGGGTCGGTCGAGGCAGGCCGCGGCTTGATCGTTGCTGAAAGGCGCGGTCGAACGACGATGGCGCGCTGCCTCGGCCGACCCCACCCGCCTCGCTTCGCGAGGCACCCTCCCCTCGAGGGGGAGGGAGGCGCCGTGCCCTTTGACGGCAATAGCAAGACCTGATCGGCGGGGACCGAACGCATGGCCGCAGCACCGAAAAGACCGTTCCGCTGGCATATCGGCGTTTTCCTGGCGCCGGCATTGCTGGTCTATACGGCGATCATGATCCTGCCGCTGGCCGGCACGCTGCAGCTTTCCTTGTTCCGCAACATCAACCAGTCGCAGGTCTTCGTCGGACTGGAAAATTTCCGCATGCTGTTCGGCGATCCCAACTGGTCGGTCAATTTCTGGAACGCGCTCAGGAACAATGTCTGGTTCTTCATCGTCCACATGCTGGTGCAGAACCCGATCGGCGTCCTTTTGGCCGCACTTCTGTCCAGCCCCAGGCTGCGGTTTTCCGCCTTCTACCGCACGGCGATCTTCGTGCCGACGATCCTGTCCTTCGTCATCGTCGGCTTCGCCTGGAAGCTGATCCTGTCGCCGCTATGGGGCGTGGCGCCGCATATGATGGATCTGGTCGGCCTGAAAAGCCTGTTCACGCCCTGGCTCGGCAAGGCGCAATACGCGCTGACCGCGCTCAGCCTGGTTTCGGTCTGGCAGTTCGTCGGCATCCCGATGATGCTGATCTACGCGGCACTGCTGTCCATCCCCGAAGAGGTGATCGAGGCTGCCGAATGCGACGGGATCACCGGGATGGCGCAGTTCTGGAAGATCAAGCTGCCGCTGATCCTGCCGTCGATCGGCATCATCTCGATCCTGACCTTCGTCGGCAATTTCAACGCTTTCGACCTGATCTACACCGCGCAAGGCGCGCTGGCCGGGCCGAACTATTCGACCGATATTCTCGGCACCTTCCTCTACCGCGCCTTCTTCGGTTTCCAGCTGCAGGTCGGCGATCCCAACATGGGCGCGGCGATCGCCACGATGATGTTCCTGATCATCCTCGGCGGCGTCTGCGTCTATCTGTTCCTCGTGCAGACGCGCTTGCGTCGCTACCAGTTTTAGGGGAGCGCGACCATGAGCACCGCAACCCGCTCGCTGCCTCGCACCATCGGCGCGCATGCGATCCTTCTGACCTACACGGCAATCGCGCTGTTTCCGGTGATCCTCGTCATCATGAATTCGTTCAAATCACGTGCCGGTATCTTCGGCGCGCCGCTGACGCCGCCGACTCCAGGGACCTTCGACCTGATCGGCTACACCACGGTAATCGGCCAGGGCGACTTCATCCATTATTTCCAGAACAGCCTTGTCGTCACCGTCGCCTCGCTGTTCTTCGTGCTTTTGTTCGGCGCCATGGCTGCCTTCGCGCTGTCGGAATACCGCTTTCGCGGCAATTCGCTGATGGGGCTTTACCTGGCGCTCGGCATCATGATCCCGATCCGCCTCGGCACCGTCGCTATCCTGCAGCTGATGGTGGCGAGCGGGCTGGTCAACACGCTGACGGCGCTGATCCTGGTTTATACGGCGCAAGGCCTGCCGCTCGCCGTCTTCATCCTGTCGGAATTTATGAAGCAGGTCTCCGACGACCTGAAGAATGCCGGGCGTATCGACGGTCTGTCCGAATACACCATCTTTTTCCGGCTGGTGCTGCCGCTGGTCAGGCCATCGATGGCGACAGTCGCGGTCTTCACCATGATCCCGATCTGGAACGATCTATGGTTCCCGCTGATCCTGGCGCCGTCGGAGGAGACCAAGACAGTGACGCTCGGCGCGCAACTGTTCCTCGGCCAGTTCGTCACCAACTGGAACGCCATTCTGGCCGCACTTTCGCTGGCGATCATGCCGGTGCTGATCCTCTACGTCATCTTCTCGCGGCAGCTGATCCGCGGCATCACTTCGGGAGCGGTCAAGTGAGTTCGCAACAACCCCTTCGCGTTGTCGTCGCCGGGCTCGGCAATATGGGGCGCAGCCATGCGCTGGCCTATCACACCAATCCGGGGTTTCAGATCGCCGCGCTGGTCAACCGCTCGGATGTGCCGCTGCCGGAAGGGCTTTCGACCTATGCCATCCGGCGTTCCTTCGACGAGGCGCTGCGCGACGAAAAGCCCGACGTCGCCTGCATCGCCACCTATTCCGACAGCCATGCCGATTACGCGGTCAAGGCATTCGAGGCCGGCTGCCATGTCTTCGTCGAAAAGCCGCTGGCAACGACGGTCGCCGATGCGGAACGCGTCGTCGCCGCCGCCAAGGCCAACGGCAAGAAACTGGTGATCGGCTATATCCTGCGCCATCACCCGTCCTGGGTCAGGCTGATCGCCGAGGCGCGGAAGCTCGGCGGCCCTTACGTGTTCCGCATGAACCTCAACCAGCAATCCTCAGGACATACCTGGGAGACGCACAAGCAGCTGATGCAAACGACGTCGCCGATCGTCGATTGCGGGGTGCATTATCTCGACGTGATGCTGCAGATCACCGACGCCAGGCCGGTCGAGGTGCGCGGCATGGGGCTGCGGCTGAGCGACGAGATCGCGCCGTCGATGTACAATTACGGGCACCTGCAGGTGCTGTTCGACGACGGTTCGGTCGGCTGGTACGAAGCCGGCTGGGGGCCGATGATCTCGGAAACGGCCTTCTTCGTGAAGGACGTGATCTCGCCCAATGGCTGCGTGTCGATCGTCATGAAGGAGGGCGCCAGGTCCGACGACATCGACACCCACACCAAGACCTCGACCATCCGCCTGCACAGCGCTGCGACCGGCGCGGACGGCAAGTTCGCCAAGCCGGACGAGATGCTGTCAATGCAAGGCGAGCCCGGCCATCAGGACCTCTGCGACCTGGAACAGGCGTTTGTGCTGAAGGCGATCCGCGAGGATCTGGACTTGACCCGCCACATGGACGACGCGGTGAAGTCGCTCGCCGTCTGCCTGGCCGCAGACGAGAGCGTGCGCAGCGGCCTCGCCGTGAAACTCTAGAACGGGGACTAAGCCGTGGGCTCGCTGAACATCGAGAACGTGAAAAAGGCCTTCGGGCCGGTCGAGGTGCTGAAGGGCATCAACCTCGAGGTGACGGATGGCGAGTTCGTCGTCTTCGTCGGTCCATCCGGCTGCGGGAAATCGACGCTGCTGAGGGTTATTGCCGGGCTGGAGGACTCGACCTCAGGCCGCGTGGTCATCGACGGCCACGACGTCTCCGCAACGCCGCCGGCCAAGCGCGGCATCGCCATGGTGTTCCAGACCTACGCGCTCTATCCGCATCTGACGGTGAAGAACAATATGGGCCTCGGCCTCAAGCAGGCGGGCACGCCGGCGGCGGAGATCGACCGCCGCATCGGCATCGCCTCCTCGATGCTGTCGCTGGAGCCCTATCTCGAAAGGCGGCCGGCCGAATTGTCCGGCGGCCAGCGCCAGCGCGTCGCCATCGGCCGGGCCGTGGTGCGTGAGCCCAAGCTTTTTCTGTTCGACGAGCCGTTGTCGAACCTCGATGCCGCGCTGCGCGTCAACACCAGACTGGAGATCGCGCAATTGCATCGCCGGCTGAAGGCCACGATGATCTATGTCACGCACGACCAGGTCGAGGCGATGACGCTGGCCGACAAGATCGTCGTCCTCAATGCGGGCAGGATCGAGCAGATCGGCGGCCCGATGGAGCTATACAATTCGCCGGCTAACGAATTCGTGGCCGGCTTTATCGGCTCACCAAAGATGAATTTCGTCGACGGTGCCAGGCTTGGCGAAACGGCAAAGACCATCGGCGTCCGTCCCGAACATTTGACGGTGGATGCCAAATCCGGCGCCTGGAAAGGCACGGTCGTCCATGCCGAGCACCTTGGCGCCGACACCAATCTCTATCTCGACTGCGAGAAGGCGGGTCTGATCACCGTGCGCATCTTCGGCGTCTACAATGCCGAACCCGGCGCCACGCTCTATGCGACGCCGGATCCGGCAAAGACATACCGGTTTGGAGCCGATGGCAAGGTGCTGAAGTAGCTTCGCGGCAAGGGTCGGCGCTGCCCCTCACCCTTACCCTCTCCCCGTATAGAGACGGGGAGAGGGGGGCGTCAGCGCTGGAGCTTCGTCCTTCTCCCCGTCTCTATACGGGGAGAAGATGCCGGCAGGCAGATGAGGGGCGGCGCAAACTTGCCAAAGTCAAACGCCTACAAATCCGCCTTGAACGTCTGCTTCTGGATGCCCAGCCCTTCGATACCGAGCTCGACCACATCGCCGGGCTTCAGGAACACCGGCGGCTTCATGCCGAGGCCGACGCCGGGCGGCGTGCCGGTCGAGATGATGTCGCCGGGGTGCAGCGACATGAACTGGCTGAGATAGGAGACGAGATAAGCGACGCCGAAGACCATGGTCTTGGTCGAGCCGTTCTGCATCGTCTTGCCGTTGACCGTCAGCCACATCGGGATGTTCTGCGGGTCCTTGACCTCGTCCTTTGTCACCAGCCACGGACCGATCGGCCCGAACGTGTCGCAGGACTTGCCCTTGGTCCACTGGCCCTGGCGCTCGGCCTGGAAGGCGCGCTCGGAGACGTCATGCGCGACGCAGTAACCGGCGACATAGTCCAGCGCCTCGGCCTCGGTGACATATTTAGCGGTCTTGCCGATGACCACGCCGAGCTCGACTTCCCAGTCGGTCTTGACCGAGCCGCGCGGGATCAGCACGTCGTCGTTAGGCCCGACAATAGCCGAGCTTGCCTTCATGAAGATGATCGGCTCCGGCGGCACGGTGGCGCCGGTTTCGGCGGCGTGGTCGGAATAGTTGAGGCCGATGCAGATGAATTTGCCGGTGCCGGCGACGCAGGCGCCGATGCGCGGCTTGCCGGAAACCGCCGGCAGCGATTTCACATCGAGCTTCGACAATGTCTCGAGCGATGCCGGGTCAAGCGCCTTGCCGGCAATGTCGGTGACATGGGCGGAGAGGTCGCGGATCGTTCCATCGGCATCGAGCAGGCCGGGGCGTTCGCTCCCCGCCTCGCCATAGCGCAGCAGTTTCATGCAGTTTTCTCCCAGTTGCGACCAGAGGCCGTTTGCAAACTCGCTCCGCTGCGGCGAATGGCGTGGGTTTCGAGAACCGGAGCGGAGCGTACTTAAAGTACGTGAGCCTAGGCAAGCGCGGACGCCGCGCCAGGCGCCCGGCAGAATTGGATTTTCAGACTCCTAGATCGACCAGCCACCGTCGATATTATAAGCCTGCCCCGACGTATAGGTGGCGCCGGCCAGATAGACGGCGAGATCGGCGATTTCCTCGGGCGTGCCGAGGCGGCCCATCGGCTGGCGGGCGATGAAGGCGGCGCGGGCTGCCTCGTAGTCACCCTGCGCATGCATGCGGTCCTGCAGCGACGGGCTTTCGACCGTGCCCGGACAGATCGCATTGCAGCGTATGCCCTTGCCGACATAGTCGGCGGCGACCGACTTGGTCAGGCCGATGACGGCTGCCTTGGTCAGCCCGTAAACGAAGCGGTTCGGCACGCCCTTGGTCGAACTGGCCAGCGACGCCATGTTGATGATCGAGCCGTCGCCGCGCTCCAGCATGCCAGGCAGCACGGCGCGGATGGTGCGGATCATCGAGCGGACATTGAGGTCATAGGCAAAGTCGAGATCGCCGTCCTTCATCTCGAGGATCGAGCCGGAATGGACGAAGCCGGCGCAGTTGAACAGCACGTCGACGGCGCCGATCTCGGCAAAAGCGGCGTTCACCGCCTCGTCGTTCAGCACGTCGAGCTTGCGCGTCTTGATGCCGGGCGTCTTGCCGAGGTCGGCGAGCACCACCTCGTTGATGTCGGTGGCATGGACGACGGCGCCGGCCTTGGCGAACGCCAGCGCGCTCGCCCGGCCGATGCCTTGCGCCGCCGCCGTGACGACAACGATTTTGCCTGTCAGATCCGCCATGCTTTTCTCCTCGCCCGTCTATGATCGTTCGGCTTTTTACCGGCACAAGGCCGGCGCGCAATGTGCCAGGGGAGCACTACCATCCCGCCTGTTTCGATATTCGCCTGCCAGCCAAATGTTTTTTCTCGGTAAAGAACATTTTTTGGCCCGTCAAGCCCGGACGTCCTCTGGGACATTCAGTCGCCGTAGGGCACCCAGACGTTCTTGACCTCGATCGCACGGCGCAGCAGGGCATCGCCGGCTGCTTCGTTTGACGCCCAGTCGAGGCTGTGGCCGTTGCCGGTCCAGACGCGTTTGAGATTGCCGATGGACTCGGCCTCGGCCTTGGCGCAAGTCTCGGCATCGGCGAATACCCAGAGCCCGTCGACATCGTCATGCTTGGCCAATACGCCGGCAAGCTCGGCGCTACGGCCGGTGACGATATTGATGGCGCCGGCCGGAACGTCGGAATATTCGATGACCTGGTAGAGGTCGGTGGCAAGCAGCGGATATCTTTCGGACGGCACCGCGACCACGGTGTTGCCCATGGCGAGCGCAGGCGCCACCAGCGAGATCAGGCCGAGCAAAGGCGCATTGTCCGGCGCGACGATACCGACGACGCCGACCGGTTCGTGCAGTGCCAGCGTGACGGCGCGGGCCGGCGGCTGGTGGACGCGGCCCTCGAATTTGTCGGCCAGGCCGGCATAGAGGAACAGGCGCTCGATTGACAGCTCGACCTCGTCACGCGCCGCCTTGGCGCTCGCGCCGGTGAGCTGGGTCAATCGGGCGGCAAACTCGTCGGCGCGGCCGGAAAGGTTTTCGGCCAGGTAGTAGAGCACCTGGCTGCGGTTGTAGGCGGTCGCCTCCGGCCAGGCCTTGCAGGCGCGCGCGGCCGCGACGGCGTCACGGATATCCTTGCGGTTGCCGAGCCCGGCCTCGCCGGCAATCTTGCCCTTGGCGGTAGCGACGGCAATGGAATAATTTCCGTCCGGCCGGACCTGCTTGCCGCCGATGAACAGCTTTGCCGTGCGGTCGATGGCGCCACCTTCCGGCTGCTCGACAGGTTGGGCCGAAGAATTTGCCGGTTTGATGATCGGGCCGAGCGGCAGCTTTGCCGAGAGATATTCGAACATGCCCTCGCGCCCGCCTTCGCGGCCAAAGCCGCTCTCGCGATAGCCGCCGAAACCGCAGGCGGCGTCGAACATATTGGTGCCGTTGACCCAGACGACGCCGGCCTTCAATTGCGGCGCGACGTGCAGCGCAAGATTGATGTTCTCGCTCCACACCGAAGCGGCCAGGCCATAGCGTGTGTTGTTGGCGAGTTCGACCGCTTCCTCTGTGTTGCGGAAGGTCATGGTGGCAAGCACCGGCCCGAACACCTCTTCCTGAGCCAGAATGTTAGCCGGCGAAACACCTGTCGCCAGCGTTGGCAGATGGTAATAGCCCGAGGCGGGCAACGCTGAGTCCGGCTGCCAGCAGATCGCGCCCTGCCTGGCGCCTTCTGCGATCAGGCCCTTGACGCGATCGAGCTGGGTCAAGTCGACCAGCGGGCCGATATCGGTGTTCTTGTCGAGCGGGCTGCCGACCCGCAGCCGGCTCATCCGCGTCTTGACCTTGGCGATGAAGGCGTCGGCGATGCCTTCCTGCACCAGAAGGCGCGAGCCGGCACAGCACACTTGGCCCTGGTTGAACCAGATGCCGTCGACCAGACCTTCGACTGCGCTGTCGAGGTCGGCATCCTCGAAAACGATAAAGGCCGACTTGCCGCCAAGCTCCAGCGACAGTTTCTTGCCCGAGCCGGCCGTGGCCTTGCGGATGATCTTGCCGACCTCGGACGAACCGGTGAAGGCGATCTTCTGGACGCCGGGATGGTTGACGATGGCCGCGCCCGCCTCCGGCCCGCCCTGGACGATGTTGACGACGCCTTTCGGCACGCCGGCGCGTCGGCAGATCTCGGCAAAGAGGATCGCGGTGAGCGGCGTGAATTCCGCGGGTTTGAGCACCACGGTGCAGCCCGCGGCGAGCGCCGGCGCGATCTTCCAGGCGAGCATCAAGAGCGGGAAGTTCCACGGGATGATCTGGCCGACGACGCCGACGCCCTTATGGCCGGGAAAATCCCTGTCCAGCGCCTGCGCCCAGCCGGCATGATGGATGAAATGGCGGATGGCCAGCGGCACGTCGATGTCGCGGCTTTCGCGGATCGGCTTGCCATTGTCGATTGTCTCAAGCACGGCGAACAGCCGTTGGTGACGTTGCATGGCGCGGCCGATGGCATAGAGCACTTTGGCTCGGCTGTAGCCGGTGCTGGCGCTCCATTTCGGCAGCGCTTTTGTGGCGGCCGAAACCGCCGCGTCGATATCGGCGGCACCAGCGTCCGACACCTTGGCCAGCAGCTTTCCCGAGGACGGTTCGCTGGTGTCGAAGGTTTTGCCTCCGCTGGCTGCCTTCCAGTCGCCGCCGATGAACAGCGCTTTGCCGAAATCCCGCGCGGCAAGCCACCCATCGGCCTCGTTGCGGGCTTCCGGCGCCGGGCCGTAATCCATGGCGTGATAGCGTTCGAGAATGTTCATGAAGCGCTCCGAATCACGCCATCGCGTGGCGATGATTGGCCGAGTAGTGGCCGGTCAGATGATGCTCGAGCTGGCGCTCGATGTCGGTCAAAAGGCTCGATGCTCCGAAGCGAAACAGCTCCGGCTCCAGCCACGGCCGGCCCAGTTCTTCTTTCATCAGCACCAGCCAATCGAGCGAGGCTTTTGCCGTGGAAATGCCACCAGCCGGCTTGAAGCCGATGAGATAGCCGGTTTCCTCGAAATAGGCGCGGATGGCGCGCACCATGGCAAGGCCAACCGGCAGCGTCGCGTTGATGCTTTCCTTGCCGGTCGAGGTCTTGATGAAATCTGCCCCCGCCATCATCGCCACCATCGAGGCGAGCATGACGTTGCGCAGTGTCGCGAGGTCGCCGGTGCCGAGGATCACCTTCAGATGCGCCTCGCCGCAAGCGGCGCGCATCGAGACAATCTCGTTATAGAGCTCCTGCCATTTCGCCCCGAATACCAGGCCGCGCGGGATGACGACGTCGATCTCGTCGGCGCCGTCGCGGACCGATGCTTCGATCTCCTGCAGACGTGTCGAAAGCGGTGCAAGGCCATGCGGGAAAGCCGTGGAAACGGCGGCGACATGGACGCCGCTGCCGCGCAGCGCCTCGACGGCAGTGGCGACGAAGGGATGATAGACACAGACCGCCGCCGGGCGGATCTTTTCACCGGTAATGCCGAGCCCCTCGGCAATGTCGCGGCGGAACGGGTTGACCGCCTTGGCACAGAGCCGGCGCACGCGCTCTTCCGTGTCGTTCGAGTTCAGCGTCGTCAGGTCCATGCAAGCGACGGCGCGCAGCAGCCAGGCGGCCTGGTTATCGGCCTTGATCGAGCGTCGTTTGGTCAGGCTGGCGACGCGGCGTTCCAGCGCCGAGCGGTTGACACTGCGCATCGATTCCATGAAGCCGAGATCGAGCCTCATGCCGGGATTGCGGGCAATGCCATGGGCCTGCGGCACCGGCGCATTGGCGGCGGCGCGCGCCGGCAGCGGCGTGATCTTGGACGTGCCGAGATCGGTTTCGCGGATTGTGCTGCTCATCTCCTGCCCCTTGTTCAGCGACTTATGCCGAAGATAGACCGTGAAGCAGCGCTTCACGAGTCCTTCAAGCGGTCATAGCGGAAAAAGGCAGTCAAGGCAGCCGATTTTTGACCGTATGATCAAAATCAGGGTCGCAAACCAGTGGACGCTGAATTGCCGCGGCTCTAGCCGACGAAGGCGCGCTCGACGACGAAGCTTGCCGGATGATGCAGCGAGCCTTCCTGGAAGCCGTGGCTTTCAGCCAGCTCCTTGACGTCCTTCAGCATATGCATCGAGCCGCAGATCATGATGCGGTCGGTCTCGGGATCGAGCTTGTCGATGCCGAGATCGGTGTAGAATTTGCCCGAGCCGATCAGCGCGGTGATGCGGCCCATGCGCTCGGAGGTCTCACGCGTCGTTGAATTGTAGAGCGTGACGCGGCCACCGGTCAGCTCGCCGATCAGCGGGTCGTTCTCCAGCGCCGCCACCAACTCCTGGCCGTAGGTGAGTTCAGCATTGTCGCGGCAGGTATGGGTCAGGACCACCTGCTCGAACTTCTCATAGGTGTCGGGATCGCGCAGCAGGCTGGCGAAGGGCGCGATGCCGGTGCCGGTCGAGATCATGAACAGGCGCTTGGCCGGCGTCAGCGCGTCGACCACCAGCGTGCCGGTCGACTTCTGCCGCATGATGACGGTGTCGCCGATCTGGATCTTCTGCAGCTCCGAAGTGAGCGGGCCGTCCGGCACTTTGATCGAGAAGAATTCGAGTTCGTCGTCCCAGGCAGGGCTGGCGATCGAATAGGCGCGGAACACCGGCTTCTCGGCATTTGGCAGGCCGATCATGACGAACTCGCCGGAGCGGAAGCGCAGCGACTGCGGCCGGGTGATGCGGAACGAAAACAGCCGGTCGGTATAGTGCTTCACCGAGACGACGGTTTCGGCATAGACATTGGCCGGTATCGGGAACTGCAACGGCCGGGCGCCGGCAGTGTTGAACGCGGATGTGGTGTTCATCAAACCTAACCTTCCGGGCCAGCTCAGCGCTCGCGCCAAATCTTCACCTGCGCGCCCGAACCGGTCAGGTTCCAGCGTGCCGTTTGCACACTCCGAAGCGGTAAGCTCTTGTGTCCGGAATTTATTAGTATACAAACGATATTTGCGTCAAGACGCCGCCGTAAAACAGCTTTCCAAACTGAGGCATGTAAGCAGTTCGGGCATTTCGGGTTTCGACAATGGAACAGAATTTTTCGGCGCAAGCTCTGGATTCGGCGGGCAGTGTCGTCGCCGGCATCGATGTCGGCGGAACCTTTACCGACCTGCTACTGATCGACGGCCGCGACGGTGGCCGGGTGCATATCGCCAAGACTCCGACCACGGTCGACAACCAGGCCTTCGGCGTCGTTGCAGCGCTTGGTGCCACCGGCTTTCCGGTCGACGGCATCGACCTCATCGTGCACGGCACCACCACCACAACCAACGCCGTCCTGGAGCGCCGGCTGGCAAAGACCGGCATGATCACCACCCGCGGCTTTCGCGACGTGATCGAGCTTGGCCGGCGGACACGGCCGCAAGCCTATGGCATGACAGGCACCTTCGTGCCGATCATTCCGCGCAATCTGCGGCTCGAAGTGTCGGAGCGGGTCGAAGCCTCGGGCGCGGTGCGCATACCGCTCGACGAGGCCGAGATGCGGGCAGCGATTTCAGAACTGATCGAAGCCGGCTGCGAATCCCTCGTCATCCATTTCCTGCATTCCTACGCCAACCCGGCGCATGAGCGGCGCGCCGCCGAGATCGCCGCCGAGCTTTGGCCGAACGGCTACATCACGACAGGCCATGCGCTGCTTTCGGAAGCGCGCGAATTCGAGCGCGGCGTGACCGCTTCGGTCAACGCCTCGGTGCAACCGATCCTCGAACGCTATGTCGAAAGGCTGCGCAAGGAGTTGGCGTCAAAGGGCTACGCCCGCGACTTCTTGATCATGAACGGCAACGGCGGCATGATCTCGGCCCGCTTTGTCACACGTGAGTCGGCCAAGACCGTCATGTCGGGACCCGCCTCCGGCGTCATTGCCGCCGCCTATACGGGAAAACGCGCCGGCTTCGAAAATCTGGTCACCTACGACATGGGCGGCACCTCGACCGACGTGGCGCTGATCCGCAACGCCGAGCCGGCGGTGTCGAACGAAATCGAGATCGAATATGCGATGCCGATCCACGTGCCGATGGTGGCGGTGCATACGGTCGGTGCCGGCGGCGGCTCGATCGCCCGCGTCGATGCCGCCGGTCTGATCCAGATCGGCCCGGAAAGCGCCGGCGCCAATCCTGGGCCGATCTGTTACGGACGTGGCGGCTTGGAGCCGACCATCACCGACGCCAATCTGGTGCTCGGCCGGCTGGCGCCGAAAAAGCTGCTTGCGGTGGAAAACCCGGTCACCGTCGAACATGTCACCGGCGTATTCGAGGACAGGATCGGGCAACCTACCGGCCTGTCCGGCGTCGAGGCGGCGGGTGCGGTGCTGCGGCTCGGCAACGTGAAGATGGCCGGCGCCATCCGCATGGTCTCGGTCTCGCGCGGCCACGACCCGCGCGATTTCGCGCTGTTCGCCTTCGGCGGCGCCGGGCCGCTGCATGCGACGGCATTGGCGCGCGAGCTCGGCCTGCCGAAAGTGCTGGTGCCGGCGCGGCCGGGCATCACCAATGCGCTCGGCTGCGTCGTCGCCGATCTGCGCCATGATTTCGTTAATACGGTCAACCAGCCGGTGGCCGGTCTCGATGAAACCCAACTCCACGAGATATTGGAACGGCACCGAAACGAAGGCGAGGAGCTGATCGGCAAGGAAGCGGTGAAGCCGGAAATGATCCGCGTCACGCATTCCGCCGACATGCAGTTTGTCGGCCAGACGCATATCATCAACGTGCCGCTGCCGTCGTCTGCGGTGACGCGCCAGGTCCTGCAGCAACTGTTCGAGAAGGCCTATTTCGCCCGCTTCAAGGTCCAGCTGCCGGAAATCCGCGCCAATCTGGTCAACCTCAACACCTCGGTCACCGGCGTGCGGCCGGCGATCGATCTGTCCCGGCTGATCGACCCGGCTGGCCGCGCCAAGACGCTCGAAGAGGCGCGGCGCGAAATCCGGCCGGTCTGGTATGGCGGGCGCTGGTACGACACGCCGGTCTACAGCAGGGAAAAACTGCCGCTCGACGCCGTCATCGCAGGGCCGGCGATCCTCGAACAGATGGACGCGACCACCGTGCTCGAGCCCGGCGACCGGGCGCGATCGGACGCCGACGGCAACATCATCATCGATATCGGTGAGGCCTGAGATGGAAAAGCTCGACGCGATCACCCTTTCGGTCATCCAGGCGGCCCTGCAGCAGGTCTGCGACGAAATGGACCTGACGTTTTCGCGCGCCGCCTTTTCACCTGTCATCGCCGAGGCCAATGACCGCTCCGACGGCATCTATTCGGCGCTCGACGGTTCGCTGATCGCGCAAGGCAGCCAGGGCCTGCCGGTGTTCGTCGGCGTCATGCAGTATTCGACCAAAACGGTGATCGAGATGATCGCCGACGGTCGCTGCCTGCCGCCAGAGCCGGGCGATATCTACATCGTCAACGATCCCTATCTCGGCGGCACTCATCTCATGGATGTGCGCTTCGCCATGCCGGTCTATCGCGACGGCAAGATATTCTGCTGGCTTTCGAACACCGGCCACTGGCCCGACATCGGCGGTTCGGTGCCGGGCGGCTTCTCCGCCTCGGCAACGGCGGTCGAGCAGGAAGGTTTGCGGCTGCCGCCGGTGAAGCTGTTCAAGAAGGGCGTGCTCGATCGCGAAATCTACGCCATCATCTGCTCGAACATCAGGGTTGCCGACCAGCGCATCGGCGACATCCGGGCGCAGGCGGCGGCACTGCTGATCGGCCAGGACCGACTGAACGCAATCCTGGATCGTTACGGGGATGAAACGGTCATCGATGCGATCGCCGAACTGCGCCGCCGCGCCGCCGAACAGATGCGCGCGAACATATCAGCCATTCCCGATGGCATTTACAGCTCCGAAGCCTTCGTCGATTCCGACGGGGTGGTGAACGAACCGCTGACCATCGCTCTGGCCATCGAGAAACAGGGCGACACGCTCAGCTTCGACTTCTCGGGCTCTTCAAAGCCCTGCGCCGGGCCGATGAACAGCGTTCTGGCGACGACCTTGTCCTCGGTCTATCTCGCTATGCGCCACATTTTCCCGGACGTGCCGATCAGCGCCGGTGCCTTCGAGCCGCTGATCGTCAAGCGGCCGGAAGGCACCTTCCTCGATGCCAAATATCCGCGCCCTGTGTCGGGCTGCGCGGCTGAAGTCTCGCAGCGCATTGCCGAGGCGGTGTTCGCGGCGATGGTGCAGGCGCTGCCGGACAAGGTGACGGCGGCTCCGGCCGGCTCCAGTGGCAATTTCGCACTCGGCGGCAACGATCCGGCCCGCGGCCGCGATTATGTCATGTACCAGATCTCCGGCGGCGGCTATGGCGGCAATGCCGGTCACGACGGCCTGACCAATGGCTGCTCGACCATCGGCATTTCCAAGTCGCCACCGGTCGAAATCATGGAGCAGGCCTTCCCGGTGCTCTACCGCCACTACGCCCTACGCGAGGGCTCGGGCGGCGCCGGCAAGCATCGCGGCGGTTTCGGGCTTGCCTATGAGGTCGAGATCCTGCGCGGCGACGCCCGCGCCTCCTTCGTCATGGATCACGGCCGCTTCGGCCCGCAAGGCGCGCTCGGCGGCAAGGACGGCGCGGTCAACACGGTGACCGTGTTCCGCGACGGCGAGGCGCATGTGCCTGCGCATCTCTCCAAGGAGCAGGACATCGCGCTGAAGGCAGGCGACCGCGTACGCGTCGGCACGCCTGGCGGCGGCGGCTATGGCGATCCCTTGCAGCGGGACACCGATCTGGTGTCGAGGGATGTCGCGCTGGGCTATTACACGCCCGCAGAGGCCGCCGAAAAGTTCGGCGTCGCTCTCTCGGCGGATGGATTGGGGATCGACCCGGCAGCCACGGAAAAGAGGCGCGCCGGCTGACGGCGCCGTTCCCGGTTTTCCGTCATTTGCGGCCAACGATCAGTTGCGGTGATCCAGCCTTGCGACCAGCCGGTCGCCGGCCCACTGGATGCCGCAGACCAGGACGATCAGGACGATGACGACGGCGATCATGACGGACGTCTCGAAGCGCTGGTAACCGTAGCGGATGGCGAGGTCGCCGAGCCCGCCGGCGCCGATGGCGCCGGCCATGGCCGAGGCGCCGATCAGCGTCACCAGCGTCACCGTGAAGCCGGCGACGATGCCGGGCAGCGCTTCCGGCACCAGCACCTCGCGGATGATCGTCCAGCGGTTGCCGCCCATGGCGCGCGCCGCTTCGATCAGCCCGTGGTCGACCTCGCGCAGCGACACTTCGGCGATCCGCGCATAGTAGGGCGTCGCCGCGATCGACAGCGGCACGATCGCTGCCCAGGTGCCGATCGAGGTGCCGACGATCAGCCGCGTCACCGGGATCAGCGCAACCAGCAGGATGATGAAAGGCACCGAGCGGAAACCGTTGATGACCGCGCCGAGCGCACGGTTCACCCACAGGCTTTCGGCGATGCCGCCGCGGTCGGTGGCGACCAGCGCCAGGCCGAGCGGCAGCCCGAAAACCAGCGAGATGAGGCCGGAGGCGGCCGTCATCAGGATCGTTTCCCAGATCGAACGGACGAGAAGTTCAAACAGAACCGGCGACATGGCCAAGCACCTCCACCCGCGCCTGGCGGGCTCTCAAGAACGCGATCACCTCTGCCAGGTGAGCTTCATTGCTGCCGGCGACCGCCACGAACAGCGTCCCGACAGGCTGCTGCTGGACGTGATCGATGCCGCCATGCACGAGGCGGAACGAGCCGGGAACTGCCGAGGCAAGATCGGACAAAAGCGGGCTTCGCGCGGCCTCACCCGCCACGTCGATCCTGAGGATCGCCTCCACGCCGACGTTCTGCGTTAGCCGGCTTGCGATCTCCGCCGGCAATTGCGGCCTGATGCCGCTGAGCAGGCTTTGTGTGATCGCCGACTTCGGATCGGCAAACACCGACCACACCGGCCCTTGCTCGACGATCCGTCCGGCGTCGATCACCGCGACCCGGTCGGCGATCGAACGGATCACCTCCATCTCATGGGTGATGAGCAGGATGGTCAGGCCGAGCTGCCGGTTGATGTCTCTGAGCAAAGCGAGAATGGAGCGCGTCGTCTCCGGATCCAACGCCGAGGTCGCTTCGTCCGACAGCAGCAGCGCCGGGCGCGCCGCAAGCGCCCGGGCAATGCCGACGCGCTGCTTCTGCCCGCCCGAAAGCGACGCCGGATAGGCTTTCGCCTTCTCCGACAGGCCGACGAGCTCCAGCAGCTCGGCAGCGCGCGCCAGGCGTTCGGCCCTGGGCCGGCCTTCGATCTTGAGCGGCAGCGCTACATTGTCTTCGACCGTCTTGGCGGACAGCAGGTTGAAATGCTGGAAGATCATGCCGATGCGCCGGCGCAGCGGCTGCAATTCGCGCTCGCCGAGCCGGCTGATGTCGCGGCCTTCGATGAAGACCTGTCCTGTATCTGGCCGCTCCAGGCCGTTCAGGCAGCGTATCAGCGTCGACTTGCCGGCGCCGCTGCGGCCGATGATGCCGAGGATCTCGCCCTGGCGCACGCTGAGCGATACGCCATCCAGCGCCGCTGTCGCGCCAAAGCGGCGCTTCAGCTCGATGAGGCGTACGACATCGTCCGGTCCCGCGGAACGGCTGCCGACGGGATGCATGGCTTCGGTGACCGGGGCGAAATGCTGGTTCATGAAAGTTCCTGTATCGGTATCCCGCAAACGCGATCGCGGTCCGCGTTGAAGCGCGGACCGCTTTATCATGTCGGGCTTCAGCGCCCAGTCGAACTCGGCATCAATAGGCGCTGATGCCGGTTCCCTTGTAGACCCGGTCGAATTCGGCCCTCACCTTTTCGTTCTGATAGGAGGCGACCAATGTCTTTACCCAGGGCTGGTTTTCATTGCCGGCCTTGACCGCGATGAAGTTGCGGTAAGGATTGTCGGCCACCGCCTCCTGGGCGATGCGGTTCTCAGGTGTGAGGCCGCTTTTAAGCGCCCAATCCGTGTTGACCACGGCCCCGTCGAGATCTTCCACCGAGCGCCCGACAATGCCAGCGTCAAGCTCCTTGACGACCAATTTCTTCGGGTTTTCGGCAATGTCGGTCGTCGTTGCCAGAATGCCGGTGCCTTCCCTGAGCTTGATCAGGCCTTCGCTCTGCAAGACGCGCAGCGCGCGGCCCTCATTGGACGGGTCGTTCGGCACGCCAATGACCGCGCCTTCGGGCAGGTCGGCAATCTTCGTGTGCTTCTTGGAATAGAGGCCGATCGGCCAGACCCCGGTATAGCCGACCGGGACGATGTGATAGCCCTGCGTCTTGATCTGGTTGTCGAGATAGGGCTTGTGCTGGAAGGCGTTGGCGTCGATTTCGCCACGCTCGAGTGCTTCATTCGGCTGGGTGTAGTCGTTGAACACCACGGTCTCGATCGTCAGCCCCCTCTCCGCCGCCTGGGCGGTGACGACGCGCCACACATCCTCGTCCTCGCCGCTCATGATGCCGACCTTGACCGCCGTCTTGTCTTCGGCGAACGACGGCGCAGCAAGGCCGACTATCGCAACCGCCGATGCGAAAAGTACAGCCAGACCGGCGCGCCGGTTTATACTTGCGGAGAGAAATGAGAGCAAAGTGTTGGTGTTCCCAGACATGATCTATCCCGTCGGTTCTGAAGTCGTTGCGGCCAGGCGGAATGCGAAGCCTTGCGGGCATCATCGGAAATGCTGATCAGCAGATCAAAGAACGGTATTTCCTGCCAGATGAGGAGCCGGGAATATTCTCTCAAAGTTTCTGGTCTGGCGAGCATAGGCCGCTGCGGCCGGGCGTGCTGGCTCGGTTATGAGGCCCGCCGTGTGTCGGAACGGCGGGCCTTTCTGCGGCTGAATTGCCCAGCACGGGCAGCAGTTTGGGATGTCGACAATGCCGGACGCGCCGCATGTCCCTTCAAAAAACGACGCGCATTGTTCACTGGATGACCTTCACGATCCTGCGTGTGCCCGGATCGACCAGGACGGTCTGGTTGTCGACGACGACGTAGCGGTATTTGACGTTGGGAACTTCATGAAGCTCGACGGTATCGGGCAGGGTCGAGCCGACATTGAGTTCCACGCCGGGAAGCTGGACGGACGCCAGAGGCTGCTTTTTCACATACTCGCGTACGATCGTCTCCTGCTGCGGTTCGATGATCACGTCCTGAGCGGCAGCGGCGCCAACACCCGCAAGCAGCAAGAACCCAGCCGCGGCTGCCGAAAGATGCATTCTCATGATCGTCTCCTTTCGTCGTGAGCCACCTCTTCGCTGCGCCGCGTCATGCTGTTCGCAGCGGGGTCGCTATAGGCCGGTAACGTCATCAGGTGGAGCTTGTTCCGCCACTCGGATCGCTTGCCGCTTCGCTCCATAAATTTGGAACAAAGTTTTTTAGCCGCAGTTTTACGCGGTGAAGGGACGCATTTTCCAAGGAGATCTCTCATGAAAGGCGTTCTGATCACCAGCATGCTAGCAATCAGCGTCAGCTGCGGGGCTGCACTTGCCCAGACGCAGCAGTCGACCGACGACCAGTCCGGCGCCAATTGCGCAGCCGGGACCGCCAATTGCCAGAACGGCGCCAAAATGGGCGAGCAGGCTCAGGGTAAGGCCGGCGCCACGACTGATCAACAGGCGCAGGGCAAACCGAAGCTGAAGACCGGCGAGCAAGCCCAAGGCAAGGCTGGCGCCACGACTGAACAGCAGGCTACGGGCAACACCAAAATGAAGACCGACGAGCAAGCCCAAGGCAAGGCCGGCGCCACGACTGACCAGCAGGCCACGGGCAACACCAAGATGAAGACCGACGAGCAAGCCCAAGGCAAGGCCGGAACCACCACTACCGAGCAGGCCCAAGGCAACACGAAAATGAAGACCGAGGAGCAGGCTCAGGGCAAGACTGGGACCACGACCACCGAGCAGACTCAGGGCAATGCCTCGACGCAGACGCAAGACCAGAGTTCGACCGCTTCCATCAGCAATGTGACCGTTGAACAGAAGACGGAGATCACGCAGGTCATCAAGGAAACGAACGTCCAACCCGTTTCCAGCGTCGATTTCGACATCTCCGTCGGTGTCGAGGTTCCGCGAAAGAAGGTCCGGCTGCATCGCCTGCCGGCGCGCATCGTCAAGATCGTTCCGGCTTACGAAGGCTATGAGTATTTCGTGCTCGCCGACGGCCGGATCGTCATCGTCGACCCGAATACCTACAAGATCGTGGTTATCCTGACCTAGTTGTGGCCAAAAGGTCTACAGTGGGTTGATTGCACCAAAAGCCCGCCGCGCAGCTCGGGCGGCGGGCTTTTCCTTAACCCGGCTCCGCGTCTGGCAAATCGCAAATCACGGTCCGTCCTGAGGGCGAGCAGTGAGCATGATCCGATCGACGGTATCGGGCAGGCACGGAGTGGACGAGCAGCTTGTTCGGACTGACGCGGTGGTCATGGCATCGATATCCGTAACCAGCACCATTCGAGCGTAGTGCCGCGGCCACAGCGGTTCTCCAAACAGGACGAAGACGCCGCCAATCATCAAGGCCAGCAACATAAGTGCCGTCACATTTGCAAATATCTCGCCGTAGCGCATGGAGGCAGCCTGTCCCGTTCGGAAAGCGATTTCAGCCTGTGACAGCGCCAACCAGGACGGCGCCGAAAGCCGGCGCTACTATCCTTGAGGCCTCGCGAATGCCGCCTTCCATTGGATATTCCGCGGAATAAGGGTGAATAACGGCACTCTCGGTGCTTTGTTCCCCGCCCGACGACAGCCGCTTCATTCATGCCGGGGCGTTTCCGTTGGCGAAGCCGCACGGTCTTCGCCCTCATTGATGCGCGGCAGCGAGATCCTTCACGTGACGTTCGTGCATTTGCAGCACCGGCAGCGTCTTCTTGGCAAACTCCTTCATCGCCGGATCGTCGCCGGAATTTGCGTAGGCGGAAAACAGCGCCACCGCTTCCTTATGTGCCTGGGTCTGCATGTCGATATATTTCGATTGGAAGCTGTCCCCGCTGGTCTCCTTGAGTTGGTCGAGCAGCGCCTGGTGCTTGGTGTCCAGCGACGGGCCGGCTGGCGCGGTGGCCGAAGTCGTCTGACCCCTGCTGAGCGCCGCCTTGAAGTCCTCGCCGGCCTTGGTGTGGTCCGTGACCATTTGCGCCGCGAATGCCTTCACGTCGTCGGCCTTCGCCTGCGTCTGCGCAAGCCGGCTCGATTCGATTTCGAATGTATTGGCGATGGGCACGGTCTTGACGAACGTCGCGGTGTCAACCTTGCTCATGGTGTCGGTCGTCAGAGGCGTCAGCGTCGCCGATTGAGCAAAAGCAGCCAAAGATGCGCCAGCCATCAGCGCTGCCGCAGTGATGGATAGAAGTGTTTTCATGGGAGTTCTCCGAGGCCGATGTCATCCCTCCGATGGCTCAACGCGGAAGCTGCGGCGAGGTTGCCTTGATCGCGGCGGCCAGAGCCGCCGCGACGCCAAACAAGGGTTTGGAAACGCAAAACAAAAGACGCCGGCTGCGTCCTGCAAAGTGTAACGCAAGCCACGGGATCGTACGGAATCGTACAAGCTCTTTCGCTTTGCCGCAGTCTTGCTATCGTTGGCCGGGAGAGATGGGTGGAGGCTTCCGTGGGGCAGATCAAGTCGCCGCTAGGAATCGGTATTGATACCGACGCTGCCGTTCATACCGTCATGGCCGACTACCATTCGGGCGATATTCTCTCGACCACCGTCGTCATAGCCGATTTGCGCAGACGCTTTCCCTGCTTCCGGCAAACCGACGAGGAGCTGGTTGGCTTCATCGTTCGGGCGCTGGACGGTCGGGATATCGCGGTCAGCTTCGACCACCGCGGCGGTTAGAGCGGTTCATCGTTTCACGGAAACGCTGAAACGCTCTATGGCTTTGTTTTGACGCAATTCCGGACGGAAAACCGTTTCACTCTTTTCCTGGAATTGCTCTAGGCGGCTGATTTTGCGGCAAACTGACGAGGCCGCGGAGCCTATGCTCCACGGCCTCGTGAGGCTGTGATCACCGGGCGCTTACTTGCCGCAGTGGTTGTCGTTCACCGTCGGCGCCATCGTGCCCGGAGCCTTGCCGGTCGCATCGGGCATAGCCCCCTGCGGGCCCGGCGGGCAATTCCGGTCGGCATTCGAATTCGTCGTTGAGAAATCGTGAATGCTGTTGGTGATGGTCGAATCCGTGCCGGTGTCAGGGCCGCCATTGTCCGGGACTACGACCGTCCGCCCGCTCCCGTCGGCAGCGGCTCCGGAGGGGTCGCCGACGTTCTGGGCCATCGCTGACGTGGCCAGACCGATCGTAAGCGCCGAAGCTGCGAGAATTTTCGTGAGCATGATGCTTCTCCTTTTTACGAGGGTCGTCGCGTTGCGACTACGAAAACAACCGTTCGGGCGGGCGAAGGTTCCGACAAATTCCCCATGAAATTCAGCATGTTCTCAGGTGTTCAAGGCGGCCGCTATGCCATTCTCGGCTGGCATGCTTCTGTGGACTTTTCTAACGGCACAGCCTGGCATTTTGCTCGCCGCATGAGCGTACGCCTTACGTCCCGCCGGAACAGGAATGCTCCTTGTGAGTTCATACCTTTGTACGTTCATACCTTTGTACAATGCGACGCGCTGATGCGAATGGCGGCAGCGCAAACAAGGAGAGCAGACATCATGGGCCTTGGAACCATTCTCATCATAATCTTGGTCCTTGCCTTGCTTGGCGGCTTCAGCGGCTTGGGCGGCGGACCGTTCTATGGCACCGGCTATTACGGTGGTGGCGGCCTCGGCCTGGTGCTGCTTATCGTCATTATCCTGGTCCTGCTTGGGCGCATTTGATGCATGGCGCGCAAAAGCATGCCCTCGGGCTTGACCCGAGGGTGTGCAGCGGTTTTGTGATAACGACATGCATAAAACAGGAACCTAAAGCGCACCGCATGAGGCCGGTCGAACGCGATGGCTTTAGCATCACGCTCGCGACCAAACGCCTGCCGCTTGGCAAAAAGCGCCGGGCGTCTAGTCGTGAAAAGACAAGATTTCCACGATCCTTGGCCCACCGGGACCTTGGCCAGAAAAGGCGACCCCGGTGCCGAAGCTTTCGGCACCGAGGACACCACCATAGCAGCAGCTTAGTGTTGGCGATCGGCGGCCAGCGCTTCTTTCAGATCGGCGCTGAGCACACCCTCGTTGAACAGCGACATGATACGTGCGGCCAACCGCTCGCGGACAGGACTGTCATCCGCAACACCCAACTCGCGGCAGCAGTCGTCGAGCGCTTTTTTCAGCACGGTCAGTTCGGCTGGAGTTGCTGCACCTTGCATCGACATGCCATCCTCCCTTGAAAAAGGGCGAAAGCGCGAAGCGTCTTTCAAGCGTCCACTCGCCATGTCTTGTGGACGACACCAATTCAATTAGCGCCGCTTTCGTCCAAACTCAATGTACGGAAATTACCAAGCAGACAGTTTGGGAACGACTGCCTTGCACCTGCATTGTTGCTGCGATCCAACCCACCCCTCATTTGGATCATTGGGCGTAGCCCACGACGCCCGAATGGAGCCCGTTGCATCCCTCGCGACGGGCTCTTTCGCGTCCGGTGACCTCAATTGTCGTTTTCGTACCAAACGGTCTTTGGTACGTTTCCAACCCTAACTTTCAGTCGGATGTTTTCGTAGGCAAGCGGCAGGAGAAACTGCCGTGCATCGATTCATTTTTTTATTTAGTAGGCTCCATACCTTTGAGTCCTTATATAAGCGCTATCGTCCGCAGGTTATACCGGGCGCGGACGGCTGGGAGATAAAAAAGCTCTTGCCCTGTTTTGGGGCTAGCGATGTCTGATCCAGCAATTTCCGATAGAACTCTATACAGAAACAAGCTGTTGCGCCGGATGAGCGCCGACGATTTCGCATCTCTCGAGCCGCACATCGAGCGCTGTTCGCTGGAGTTACGGCAATCGCTCGAAGTGTCCGGATCGCCGATCGAGGCCATTTATTTCCTCGAGGACGGCATCGGCTCGGTGGTTGCGAAAATGCCGAACGGCAGCGATGCGGAAGTTGGCCTTGTCGGCTTGGAAGGTATGACCGGCTCGGCCCTGATAATGGGCGACGACCGTACGGTCCATGATTGCTATGTGCAGCTGGCGGGAGAGGCCGCCAGGATCGACGCCGAGCCGTTCAAGGCGGCGCTGACGCAAAGCCCGACGCTGCGGCTGTTCTTGCTGCGCTACGTGCAATATCTGCATGTCCAGACTGGCTATACCGCGCTGGTCAACGCGCGATCGAAACTTGAAGACCGGCTGGCGCGCTGGCTGCTCATGTGTGACGATCGGGTGGACGGCGGCCGGCTGACGATCACTCACGAATTCCTGTCGATCATGCTTGGCGTAAGGCGCCCGGGCGTCACGGTCGCGCTGCAGCTGCTCGAGGGGCGAGGGCTCATCCGGTCCCGCCGCGGCGAAATTATCATCCGCGATCGCGATGGTCTCGTCGCACTGGCGGATGGCGGCTACGGCCTGGCCGAGGCCGAATATACCCGCCTGGTCGAGCATATCGGCGAGCGCTGACGGCGCTTTCCTCGCCGCTTGCTGCGGCAGGTCGAGGCCCGTTGCGGCACTACACAGCGGGTCCGAAAAAATTTTCAAAGCTCCCGGACCGTCAGGGAACTTGTTTCCCGTCGGTGGGTTATCGGACGCCTCCAATTTGCGAGGCGGCACCAACCATTCGGGAGAGGATCATGGCGACCACGAAAAAGGCCGCGAAGGCGGCAAGCAAGGGCCTTGAGGATCTGTTCCTCGACGGGCTCAAAGACCTCTACTACGCCGAGAAGAAGATACTGAAAACGCTGCCCAAAATGGCCAAGGGCGCGGAATCGGAAGAAGTGACCGCCGCCTTTGAGAAACACCGCATGGAAACCGAAGGACATGTCGACCGCCTCGAGGAGGTGTTCGAGAAATTCGGCAAGCCGGCCCGCGGCAAGACCTGTCCGGCGATCGACGGCATCATCGAAGAGGGCTCGGAAGTGCTCGAGGAGTACAACGGTGCTCCCGCGCTCGACGCCGGGCTTGTCGGTGCAGCGCAAGCTGTCGAGCATTATGAGATCGCTCGCTACGGCACTTTGATCGCGTGGGCGGAAGAACTCGGCAAGAGCGACGTTGTCGAACTGCTCAGGGCAACTCTCAAGGAAGAGGTCGCGACCGACGAAGCGCTTTCCAAGCTCGGCGAAAGCGGTGTCAACGAACGCGCAATGCAAGAAGCCGCTTGATCTACCAGATCGCCTCCGAGCCACGGCAATGGATTTCCGAGGCTCGGCTAGTGCGGCGAACCAGCGAATTCTGCATTGGTTCCGTCGTCGTCGGCACTACGGGGCAGGCAGCAAGAGCTTGAAGCGGAGCCTCGGACGGACTTACTCGATCTGCTCGAACGTACATTGCCGGGGTTCCTTGTCCGGCCGCCAGCGCAACAGCTTGGTTCCGTGCCGGAACCGGTCGCCTGTCACATGGTCGAAACGAACCTCGACCACCAGTTCAGGCTTTATCGGTTCCCATTGTCCGCTGCGCTCCGTGCTCCAGCGGCTTGGTCCGCCCGGCGCCTTGCCGGTAAAACCCGGCTTGGCCCGCAGTTTTTCCAGCCGTGTGGTCAGCGCCGCCCTGTCGTCCTTGCCGATGGTCGAGGTGAAGCCGACATGGTCCAGCTTGCCTTCGTTGTTGTAGAGCCCGAGCAGCAGGGATCCGACTTCGTTGCTGCCGGCGAGATAGCGAAAGCCGCCGACCACGCAATCCGCGGTGCGCAGCCGCTTGACCTTGACCATGGCGCGTTCGCCGGGCCGGTATGGCCCGGCGATCAGTTTTGCAACGACACCGTCGGTGGAGCCGTGGCCGGCGCCCTGCAGCCAGCGCTCGGCGGTGGCGGCGTCGTGCGTATATCTGGACAGGTGCAGTGCGGGCCGTGCCGCCGACGCCACAAAGGCCTCAATCGCCTGCCTCCTGGTGGTGAGAGGCTCTTCGATGATGATCCTGCCGCCGGGTTGGGCCAGCATGTCGAACAGGAGCAGCATGGCAGGCGTCTCCAGGCTCAACTTGCGGATCCTGCTTTCGGCGGGATGAAGGCGCATTTGCAGGGCCTCGAACGAGGACGATCCGTCGACCTCGATGACAATCTCGCCGTCGGCAACAAACCGTCGCGAGCTCACATCGCGCAGCACCGCGACCAGTTCGGGAAAATAGCGGCCAAGCGGCTTGCCCGATTTTGCACGCAGATCGACGGCATCGTCGCCCTTGAACACGAGGCAGCGAAACCCGTCCCATTTCGGTTCGTACTGCCAAAGCCCGTCGCCGCCAGGAATTGCGTCGGCGGCTTTGGCCTCCATCGGACGAAGGTCGAGCGGCAACGGAAATGCGGTCATGGCTGGTCCGCGCCGCCGCTGAGGCATTCGCTATCGCCGTCGGCCATTCCCCTGTGCCCCGCTTTGCCGCCTCGGCCCCTTGCGGCCGGTTTGGTCCGGTGAAGGCGACCGCGGATAGACCTCGCCGAACCCACCGATCTCCTTGGTGATGCGATAGGCCAGATAAGCGACGGCTCCGGCAAGCAGCAAGCGGACCATGACTGCAAATCCTTCGTTGGCGTGAACCCACCAACCCGCGGGCCGAAGGTTTTGTTCCGCCGCTGCCCATCGCTGGGGCGAATCGTCGGCGGCGCAACCAAAATCCAGGCGCATCGTTTGTTGCTTATCGACGAAAAGAATTTGCGATGAAGACGCTCTTGCCCTTGTTCGCGTTGACCATGGCGCTATTCCTGGCCAGCCGCGCTTGGCCTGACGGGTGACCGCGATGGTCCTCGTTGTTCCGGTTTGGCAGGACATAGCGGCACGACTGCTTCTGACCGCGCTCGCCGGCCTGTTGATAGGCCTCAACCGGGAGGCGCGCGGGCACGCGGCGGGGCTACGCACCACCGTGCTGGTCGGGTTGGCCGCCGCCATCGCAATGATCCAGGCCAGCATTCTGCTGGGGACCGTAGGCAAGCATCCGGATTCGTTTGCATCGATGGACGTCTTGCGCTTTCCGCTGGGCGTGCTGACCGGCGTCGGCTTTATCGGCGGTGGCGCCATTCTTCGCCGCGGCAATCTTGTCAGCGGCGTCACCACGGCGGCCACGTTGTGGGTGATGACGGCAATCGGATTGGCTTTCGGTGGTGGCCAATACGGCTTGGGCGCGGCCGGCACGGCGCTGACGCTGGCCACCTTGCTGGTCCTGAAATGGGTGGACCTTCGAATGTCGCGCGAACACCACGCCCAGTTGGCGGTGACGTGGAAGGCCGCAGCCCGACAGGAACTCGATACGATGATCGGGCCGCTTGGCTACCGGGCACGCCTCGTCGCGATAGAGAGGCGCCCGGATATCAAGGACCCCGTATTCTCGTTCGAGATCAGTTGGAGGCGGCCAGACACTGGCGCACCTCCAACGGATCTGCTGGAATCGGTGGACGAGCATTGCGAGATCCAGAAGTTTGATCTCCTCAGCGAACCTGCCCGCTAGAACGATTCATCGTTTCACGGAAACGCCGAACCGCTCTATCTCTTTGTTTTGACGCAATTCCGGACGGAAAACCGTTTCACACTTTTCCTGGAATTGCTCTAGCGGCTCGCAACGATCGCGGCCTGAATTCAGGCCATCGCTTCTTCGCGGCGCTTTCGATACCTATCTGTCGAGGCAGGACTCAAGGAGCAAGCAAAAGAGCGTGGCACAGCGATCGGGAAGTGCTGATCTTCCACTTCACGGCGGGCGCGTACCGAAATGGCTCGGCGACCGCATGACGCGGCTTGGCGCGGTCATGTGCGAGGCGATCATCCACCATTACGGCCGCGATGAATTGCTGCGCCGGCTGGCGCATCCGTTCTGGTTCCAGTCCTTTGGCGCCGTGATGGGGATGGACTGGCACTCTTCCGGCATCACGACCAGCGTCGTCGGAGCGTTGAAGCGCGGTCTGTCGCCGCTTTCCAGCGAGCTCGGCATCCACGTTTGCGGCGGCCGCGGCGCGCATTCGCGCAAGACCCCGCATGAGCTTGCCCTGATCGGCGAGCGTGTCGGCCTCGACGGGCAAGGCCTCGCGACTGCCAGCCGGCTTGTCGCCAAGGTGGACAGCGCCGCGGTCCAGGACGGTTTCGATCTCTATCTGCACGGCTTTATCGTCACCGACGACGGCAAGTGGGTGGTGGTGCAGCAAGGCATGAACGGCGACAGCAAGGTGGCGCGCCGCTATCACTGGCTGTCCGAGGGCCTGAAGAGCTTTGTCAACCAGCCGCATGCTGCCATCGAGGGCGCCAACCAGGGCGAGATCGTCAACCTGACCGACCGCCGCGCCGAAGCGTCGCGCCAGGGACAACTGGAGCTTCTGCACGACCTTGGACCGGATCGCATCGTGAGGGAGCTTGCCGCTTTGGAGCGGGGTTCAGCGCCAGCGCCGGAGCCGGCACAAAAGCTGCTGCCGCATCTAGTGATGCCGGCGCACCACGATGTACGCGAAAGCGATGTCGTCATGCGCCGCCTGCACGGCAACATCGCGGCGGCGGCCGAGCGCGGCCCGACAGATTTCGCCGGGCTTCTCCTGGTGCCCAATGTCGGCGCGCGCACGGTGCGGGCGCTGGCGCTGGTCGCCGAAGTCGTGCATGGCGCGCCGTGCCGCTTTTCCGATCCCGGACGTTTCTCGCTGGCGCATGGCGGCAAGGACAGGCACCCGTTCCCGGTGCCGCTGAAGGTCTATGACGAGACGATCGGCGTACTGAAGTCGGCAGTCCAGAAGGCCAGGCTCGGCCGTGACGAAGAGATCGGCGCGTTGCGGCGGCTGGACGACCAGTCGCGGCAGGTGGAGCGCTATGTCACCGGTCCAAGCCTGAAGGAAATCGTCGCCGGGGAGTTCGAGCAATCGCATCTGCTCGGCGGCCGCAGCGTTTTCGGTTGGGAAGGCGCCCCCGAGAAAGCCGCAGTTAAATCAGCGAAGTGATCGGGTCGGATCAAGCCTCCAAGTCGATCAGGGCGACGCCGAGTTCGGGACGGTGCCTGCGGCGCAGATGGCCAGGCGTCTCCACCAATGTGACCTCGAGCGTTGGCCGCACGATGCCGTCCAGCAGATGACCGCCCCTCGTGGTGCCGTCACTCAATCCAAGGACTGCGTGGACGTGCAGGCTGGGCCTGCCGTCGTCGCCGATGGCAACATCGCCGATCGCGCTCAGCACTTCACACTGTTCCCGGACGGGGATTTTCCGGTAGGTCCTTTCTCCAGGGTCGAACCAGCCGACGGTTGCGCTTTCGAAAGCGCCGAGCGCGGTCAGGGACGCGCCGCCGACGCCACGGTCGACCGCAAACGACGTGAGCTGCGCAAACGCCTCTTCGCCGGGATCAAGCACGACGACGAACGTTCTCTGTCCGGCGCTTTCGGCAACAAGCTGTGATTTCATGATTTCGCTCCAGCCGTCAGGAATTCAAATCCACCACACCAGCCATGCCAGCAAGACGAGACCCACCAGGCCGGCGATGAAAATGATCCGGCGCGCCCGCGTCCGCAGGATGATCTCGCCCTGCCGCGCCTGCTCCGCCGAAAAGACGGGACCATTCTCGTCCCGGTCACTGCTCATCCATCGTCTCCTTCCGGGGCTATTATTCGGCGTTGAATGAATCTGGCGCCCGATAGGACACAATCTCGTTTGGCGGATGAGGTTCCACGGCTGGGCACCGTCTGCATCTATTCCTTCGGCGCGGTCGCGGGCGCGGTATAGCGGCGGCGCACCGCGTCGAGGACGTGGTTGCGGCTCTCCTGCGCCGAAAGTGTGCCGTCTTTCTCCGCTTCGGCGGTTTCGCGCGCCAGTTCCTTGTCCCTGATTTGCTGGCGAAACCATTCGGAATAGTCGCCGGCGCGCAGATGGTGTTCCCAGGTCCTGTCGTCGATGCCCTCGGCGATCTGGGCAAAAATCATCAGATTGTGGGCGCGGAGGTTCATCGCATTGTCTGGGCCGCGGAAATAGAAGCTGCCCTTCTCGTCGAGCTGACCCTCGGCATATTTGCGGCTGTGGCGCTTGAGCGACTGCCGCGGTTCGATCGGCTCGACCATGCAAGGTTTCTTGCGCGCCTGCGGCCGCCAGAACAGCACGCGCTCGTCTTTTGGAGAGTTCAGGTCCTTGTCCTTTGGCGGTTCGGTGCCGGTCTCGCGACAGAACGTCTTGATGACCTTTTTCGCCTTGGGGCCGAGTGCGATGACGGCGGTGACCAGCCGTAATGCTTCGGTTGAGATCGCATCCGGATGAACCGTGATCAGGATCGTGCCTGGCAATTCCATGGCCAGCACCATTGGTGTGTCGTCGCGCCGCTTTGGCAGGAGGTGATGCGCCTCGTCGATGATCAGCCAGTGTGGTCGTGCCGTGCGGAAGCGAACACCGCCAAGGCCCGGCAGCAGGTCGGCAAAGAAGTCCGGCCGCTCGTTGACGCGCAGCGCCAGGCCGTTGACGACAAGATTGTTGTCCGGCTTCTCCAGGAGATCGAGCAGTTGCGTCTTCGTCGGCGCGTTGGAGCCGTCGCCAAGCCGGACGGCACCTTCGAGGCCGTCATAGTCGCCTTCCGGATCGAAGATGCAGAACTGGAACTTTCTCTCGACGAAGCGCTCCGTCAGTGCGGTCGCCAGGGTCGATTTGCCGATGCCGGAGCTGCCGGCGATCAGCACGGTGTCGGTTGGCGACAGATACACGTCCTTGCCGTCCTCCGAGCCAAGCGCAATGCCGTCGCGGCTCGGCACAAGCTCGCGATCGCGCTCGACCACCTTGGCGATCAGTTCCTCGACGCCTTTTCCGCGCGCGCCGCGTGTCACGAGATCCGCCGTATCCTTGACTGCCGGCAGTGCGTTGTCGACGGCGACGCTGAAGCCGCAGGCGCGCAGGAAGGCGTGGTCGTTTTCGGCGTCGCCGACACCGACGACGTTGTGCGGTGACAATCTGAGGTCCTGAAGCGCGGCTGTCAGCCCCGTCGCCTTGTTGATGCCGCTGGGCAGGATCATCACCGCACCCTTGTTGAAGATGATTTCCAGCTCCAGCCCCAATTTCTTGATGACCTCGAGCGCGGTAGCCTGATGCGGTTCCCAGGTTGCGACGATCGAGCGTCCGACCGAAAGCGGTTTGACACCGCGTTTCCTGAGTTTGGCGATGAACTCGGGGGCGGGCGGCGGAGATATCGTCCGCTCCTCCTCGCTGGCCGGCGTGTAGATCAGCGCCCCGTTTTCCGCGACCACCTTGTCGAAGATCGCGACTTCGGGAAAGACGCGTTTGAGGTCGGGCAGCTCGCGCCCGGTAACGAGAATGAGTTTGCGGCCGCTCTTCTTGAAGCGTTCAAGCGCCGCAAGCGTCTTCTCGGCAACGACCCCTTCATGCGCCAGCGTGCCGTCGTAGTCAGTGGCCAGGGCAATGAAATACATGCCGTCAGTAGCCGCCCACGATCGGCAATATCTCGCCGGTGATGTAGCTCGAGCAGTGCGGCGAGGCGAGGAACACGTAGGCCGGCGCGATCTCTTCCGGCTGCGCCGGCCGCTTCATCGGCGTATCAGCGCCAAATTTCGAAACATCGCCGGCTTCCTTGTCCGAGGGGTTGAGCGGCGTCCAAACCGGGCCTGGCGCCACCGCGTTGACCCTTATGCCCTTCTCGACAAGATTGCCCGAGAGCGCGCGGGTGAAGGCATGAATGCCACCCTTGGTCATGGAGTAATCGACCAGTTGTTTCGAGCCCTCGATGCCGGTCACTGAACCGGTGTTGATGATCGCCGAACCGGGTTTCATGTGCGGCACGGCCTCCTGCGCCATGTGGAAATAGCCGTAGAGGTTGGTCTTCAGCGTCGTGTCGAAATGCTCCTCGGTCAGCTCGCTGAAATCGCTGGAATGGATCTGGAAAGCGGCGTTGTTGACCAGCACGTCGATCCGCCCAAACTCCTGTACGATCTCAGCCACCGCGTTGTGGCAGTGGTCGCGTTCGCTGACGTCGGCCTTGATCAGGATGCAGCGCTGGCCTTCCGCTTCGACGGCCCTTTTGGTCTCTTCGGCGTCCTTGTCCTCCGAGAGGTAGACGATCGCCACATCGGCGCCTTCACGCGCATAGAGCACGGCAACCGCACGGCCGATGCCTGAATCGCCGCCGGTAATGACGGCCACTTTGCCATCGAGCTTTTTCGATCCGATATAGTACGGCGCATCGTAAAGCGGCGCCGGCTCGATCGCCCATTCATGCCCCGGCTTCGGCTGGTGCTGCTCGGGGAAAGGCGGCTCGGGATATTTGCGGGCACCGGCCTGCATGGCGCCTTTTTGCTTGCCATTGGACTTGGACTTGTCCCTCTCGTCGATGCGGCGCTGGATGTGCCGCTGCTTGGCGGCCTCGCCGGCGATTTCCGATTTCATCTGCATGGTCATCTCCCTGGCTTGAAACCCAACAACGCGTGTCCGGCGAAAAGGTTTATGCGACCACGTCATTCCTTCAGCCCGGGCGGATCGTGCGGAGTCTAACCCACGGCACCGGCTGCAGTACCGACTCGCTGAAAAGCCTGGGAGATTGCGGCTCCCTCAGCGGCGCATTCGTTCGGCCCGCCCTGAGTCACAGATTGTTCTGCAGGCTCGCCGGCCCGTTGGCTACATCCGTCCCATTCATGTCGCGCCCCTTACCATTGAGTTGCCTGGCCTCGTCCTCAGCTGCGTCTTCAAGCTTGGCAACGAGCAGATCCTTGAGGTCGCCAACCTCTTCCTCGATGTCTTCGATGGGTACGCCGGCGTCTGCAGCCTCTTCCTTGCATTCCTTGGCGAGGATTTCCGCCTCCTTTTCAAGCTTGATCGGAGGCGGCGGCACATGAACGTTTTCATGGATCCAGTCCTGCAAGAATTCTATCGCGCTAGCACTCATGGCGCTCACCTATAGCGACAATCTGTAGTGCACATTAACGTACGTGCTGCAAATTGGATGCTTGGCAATGCCGGATTTCGAATAGCGGTACTTGACGATAGCGTGATCGCTAGGAGCTATAGTTTCTGCAGCCAAATGGGATCACTTGGCGTCGCAGAAATGCGGCTAGCCAGACAGTTCTAATTTGAGCGCATTCCGCGCGCTCAGGACGTGTTGCGCCGTCGCGCCGGTGTTGCTCGATTAGGATCGCCTGACGGCCGACCATCGTCATCCGCAGCAGCCGCTCGCGTCGGCCACTCAGCGGCGCGGTCAGCGCGCATTTTGCGTTTATGCGCCATCCAGAACGGCAAGAGCTCAGCAAGAAAACTGTAGATCGTGGTCTTCATAGGCATGCTCCGGACCCAGGTTACAACTCGTGATCCCAGGCTTCCGTTCCGATAAAGAGTTCCGTTCCGACAAATCCGTTGCCTCTACAATTGCGATTCGATCGGCAGGCATCCAACCAGCGCTGCGACGATGCGCCGATAGAGACTGGCCTCCGGTTCACGCGAATATTGCCGCATCTCGCCATCCGCCATGCCGAGCCACCGCAAGCCGCCTTTGTCCAGGACCAGCTGATAGCTCGTCTGCGGCGACTTTTCGTGCTCGAACAGCCGGCGCAACTCCATCACCAGATTGGTATCGTGGAAAAGCACGCCCATTTCCGCATTCAACGACACCGAACGCGGATCGAAATTGAAGGAGCCGACAAACCCGAGCGTATCGTCGACCGTGAAGGCCTTGGTGTGGAGGCTGGCTCCCTTTGAACCGAAAACGGAGATGTTGGCCTGGCGGTCGAAGGGCTGCAATTCGAAAAGCTGGATACCTTTTTTAAGCAGCTTGCGGCGGTATTTGGCATAGGCGCCGTGCACGGCGGCGACGTCCGTCGCGGCGAGCGAGTTGGTCAGGATTGCAACCTCGGCGCCACGGTCCACCAGCTTCGACAGGATGGCCAACCCGGTGCGGCTGGGGATGAAATAGGGCGAGACAATTTCGAGGCGCTGCCTGGTCGCCGCGATAGCAGGAAGCAGCTCCTTGGTCAGCCAGTTCCTGCGCCTCTTGCCGCGCACCTTTTCCGGCGGATCGGAAATGACGCGAACGCCTTTCGTCCAGCAGACGTCGCCGTGCGCTGCAATGAACTCCGCGATCGTGCGCCAGGCACTGAGGCTGTTTAAAAGCTGGCCGTCCGCGGTCGCATCGAGATTGTCGAGGAAATCGGCGCGCGAGCCCGCCGCAGCCGGATTGAGCAGCTGGATCGGCGTTGCCGCCTCGCAATTCCAGAACGCCTCGAAGATCTGCATCGTCTGCCCTACGGCAGGACCGAGAAGCAACAGGTCGAGATCGCGGAAATTCGTCTCCGCAGCGTCGAAATAGGCATCGCCGACATTTCTTCCGCCGACGATGGCCAAGCCCTCATCGGCGATCCAGGCCTTGTTGTGCATGCGGCGGGTCATCGCAAACAGCCGGGCGACCATCTCCAGCGAGCGAAAGATGCTGCCGTTCCTCATGCCGCTCGGGTTGAACAGCCTCAGCTCGATGTTCTTGTAGCTGTTGAGCGCCAGGTAAGCAGCGTCGCTGTTGCGCGGATTGATATCGTCCAGCAGCATGCGGACGCGGACACCGCGCTCCGCCGCCTCGACGACCTCCTGCATCAGCAGCCGGCCGCTATGGTCGTCGTGCCAGAGATAGTACATCAGGTCGAGGCTGCTTGTGGCACTGCGCGCAGCAAGGATTCGCGCGGCAAACGCGTCATAATTGTCGGCGATCAGCAGCAGCCCGCTATTGCCGGCAGCGATCTTGTCCCGGGCAAACCGCGAAATGGCTGTATCCATGAAGTGCACCGACAAACATCAGCGAAGCAAACCGTCTGAAATCTGACTAACAACCCTTCAGGTTCATTCTGGTTGCAGTCGCGGCAGGCGTATCGCGTCCAGGTTCAGCCGGGCCTTGATCGGCAGATGATCGGAAGCCCGTTGCGCCAGCGGCGTCTTGTGCACCTCGATGCTGGAAATCAGGTGCGGCGGCCTGGCCAGGATGCGGTCGAGCGCAAACAGCGGAAAGCGCGACGGAAAGCTGGGCAGAACCGCATCGATCGGACCGAAATGCGGAAGCAGGGCCAGCAGCGAAGACCTGTTGCGGACGCGCCATTCGTTGAGGTCGCCAAGCAGGATTGTTGGCCGCAGAACCGGGTGCGTGGCTTCGACCAGCGCGTTGGCCTGCTGCGAGCGCGACCGCCGCAGCAAGCCAAAATGTGCGGCTATGATCCTGAGCGAAACGCCCTTCAGTTCCAAGTCCACGATGACCGCACCGCGCGGCTCGAGGCCGGGCAGCCGGAGCTGGTTCACGCTTTCGACCACACCACGGCGTGCCAGGATCAGATTTCCGTGCCAGCCATGGCTGCGGCGGTTTTCCGGGACATGGGTGGGGACGAGATCGCTGTCCCGCTCGAGCGCTGCGAGATCCAGCAATCCCTGCCTGCTTCCGGTTCTTTCGTCGGCCTCCTGCAAAGCAATGATATCGGCATCGAGTTCCCTAACCACGGCTGCGACCCGCTCCGGATCGAACCTGCCGTCGGTGCCGACGCATTTATGCACATTGTAGGATGCGACCGTGGTGCACGAAATTTCATTGCCGGGCGCGGCAAACCGCGGCACTTCCCTTCGCAGCGCAGCGCCAAGCGACCTTGGAAGGGTAGGCGATCGATCCAGCATGTGATCCATTTGCTGTTGAGTCGGTGAGTAGCGGCCATTGCGATTATGGCGCGTGCGGAGGTCTGAAACAACGGCGACCTTGCAAAACCGTTCCAGCACCGGCCTCGGCGCGCCCGCCGTCTGGAACCCTGACGGGCAACAACACGTTTCGGGAGGGCAGCGCAGTCAACGGAGAAGTCGAATGCAGCCCTTAGCCGCAAATTCCGCCCCCCGGCCAGGCCCGCTCAGGATTGTCCCGTTCGATGGAGCCGTAACCGTTCGGTTCTCCGACGCCATTATTGCATCGAGCGAGCGGGCAAAGCTGCTCTACGAAGACGGTCATGATCCTGTCTTCTACATACCTTTCGAGGACATCTATTTCGACCTTCTGGAGAAGACCAACACAACGAGCCACAGCCCGCTGAAGGGCACGGCAAGCTATTGGCGTGTTCATGCGGTCGGTTCGTCGGCAGAAGACTTCATGTGGGCCTACGAGACGCCGGACACCCCGGCATTGGCGATCGCCCGCCACGGCGCGTTCGATCCCGGCAGGGCGCGGATCGAGGCCGATCCCGCGGAGGACAAGCAGCATACGCCGCACGTCACCGAATAGATCCAAATCGACGACAGGCGCGCCAGCCTTCCGTCAGCTCGAGAACTCTTCTCTGAGAATGCGCAAGCCGTCTTCGTATTTCGCTGTCGACGCCCCGATCTGCCGTGCCTGCCATAGATTGTCGGCAAGATCGGCGCGCTTGACAGGCAACGCCAACGGATTGGCAGCGGCCCTGCGAACGAAAGCGGCATCGCCCTCGTTCGGCAGCCGCGTCATGGCGTCGACGGCAGACACGATGGACGGCCCGAACCCGGCCGCCTCAAGCCGGTCGCGGTTCCAGCCGTCGCCTTTTTCGATAACGTCGTGAAGATAGGCGATGGCTTTCTGGTCGAGCGTTTCGACGGCATCGACGACCCGGCGGCAATGTTCGATATAGGGCCGCCCTGTCTTGTCCGTCTGCCCGGCATGAGCCTGTTCGGCGATTTTCGCTGCGCGATAAAGCACGCTCATTGGGTCGACCCCGTAACGAACAGAGCATGTCCTGGCGCACCAACGCGCCATCGTCGGTGCGAGTTCCTACGCGCGCGGGACCCTGCTGCCTCGCTTGCGCGCTGAATACCGCGGTGGCGGGCGCGATAGTCAGGAGACGCGTTCAAAACTGTCGAGGCTGGTTCCAAACGCGCGCCAGGCGGGGAGTTTCCTGGCACGGGCCGGGGCACCTTCCTTTTCCGCCGACAAAGCGGCATCTGCAACGGTGTGCCACAGCATCTCCAGCTTCCCGTTCCTGAGGATCCCGGTATAGCTCACCGCCGCGGCTCCGACCCGCCCTTCGGCCGCGCAGGTGAATCCGATGACGTCTCCATGGCAGGCTCCGAACAGCGGCACGGTCATGCCGAAGAAGGCGCTGTCCTCCAGCGCCGTCCTGAAGGTTCCGCTGATCCGTCCGCCCTCTTCGCTGGTCAGTTCGACGACCGACCCGTACTGGTTCCGCCAGGTGCCCAGCCAACTCATCGCTGCTCCTCCTGATTTGCGACCATAGGGATTGCGCTGCCAGACGGCCGCCAAGCCGCGGCCGGGGTAGCGGCCTTTAATCAGCCGCGATGCCGGCCGTCGACATCTGAACGAAGCGCAGCGGCGCTTCCAGCGTCCAGGTGATGCCGTGCCTGGCGAATTCCAGGCGGCCGGTGCCGCTGAGCGCCTGCGGCGTGACCCGTTTGAGCACAACCGTTCCGAAACCGCGTCGCGTGTTTTCATCCACCAATGGCCCGTCCAGTTCCCGCCAGACAAGGCGGAAGCCGTCGCTGCCATCGGGGGCTGGCGTCACGGTCCATTCGACCTCGACCCGTCCGTCATGGTGCGACAGCGCTCCGTGCTTTACCGAATTGGTGGCCAGCTCGTGAAAGGCAATGCCGAGATATTGCACGGCGTTCGGCTGCAGCATGATCATCGGCCCGCTCATCGACAGGCGGGCCTGTGTCGCGAAGGCCTTGGTCTGGGCATGGATCAATTCGCCGATAGTCGCGCCACGCCATTCGGCATCGACCAGCAGATCGTGCGATTCCGAAAGCGCCATGATGCGTTGCCGGACCTGTGAAAGGAAAGCCTCTGGCGTCCCCGCCAGCTTGCTGGTCTCGCGGATCATCGAGACGATCACCGAATACTGGTTTTTGACGCGATGGTTGACTTCGCGCATGAGGGTGCGGATGCGCCGTTCGCTCTCCTTGTGCGGGCTGATGTCGCGCGCGATCTTGGAGGCGCCGATGATACGCCCGATGCCGTCGCGTATCGGCGAAATGGTGAGCGAAACCGGTACCAGGGTGCCGTCCTTGCGCTGCCGGATCGTCTCGTATGAAGGAATTCGCTCGCCGGCGCGAATGCGGCGGATGATCATGGCTTCCTCATCCAGGTGGTCGGGCGGGATGAGGATCGTCACCGGGCGCCCGATCGCCTCGGCGGGGGTGTAGCCGAACAGGCGTTGTGCCGCGTCGTTCCAACTGGTGATAGTGCCGTTCAGGTCTTTCGACACGATCGCGTCCATCGAGGATTCGACGATGGCAGCGAGCCTTATGCCGGCGTCGTCAGCCAGCGCCTGGGTGCGCAGGTCGAGCAAGGTGTTGATGGCGCCGGCGACCTCGCCGCGCACATTGCGAAGCAGGACCGGGTGCGCGCTGAACGGGATGAACTGGCCGTCCGGCCGCTCGGCAATCGCCCGGCCCCCACGAACGTCCCGCTCCTCCAGCAAGGCAACGGCCATCGGACATTCGTCGTGCGCCATCGGTCGCCCATCAAGGTGGCGAAGCTTCCACGAACCGCACCAGCGGTCCTGGCCAAGCATCGGACGATGTCCCCAGAGATCGGCAGCGGCTTCGTTGAAGAAGGTGATGTAGCCTTGTCTGTCGGTGGTGTAGACAGCCACAGGCAACGCCTGCATCAGATCGGCGGAAGAAACTTGCGGGATTCCGCCAGTCCTTAGTTCAACGACGTCCACCAGTCCCCCGCTCCGCTTAGCTTGCCGACGGATTGCTACGTCATCTAAATGCGCGCGAGTGGTTTCGGTTCCGTTCGATCCACTTTCGGACATTCAGGCCGATTTGCGTTTCGCCGCCGCTCTTGGACGTTTGTTCGGAGCCTTGCCGCCCTCCTGCGCCAGGCTCTTGCGCAGAACATCGGCGAGATTGACGACGTTCGTCCTCGGCTCGGGTGCCGGCTTGGGCGGTTTCTTGCCCTTGCGCTTGGCTTCGATCATCGCAACCAGCGCCTGTTCATAAGTGTCTTCGAACTTCGACGGGTCGAATTTGGCCGGCTTCTTGTCGATCAGCAATTGCGCGATTTCCAGCATCTCGGGATCGACCTTGCGAGCCTTCAGCCCTTCGAAAACCGCGTCCGCCGCGACCACTTCATTGTGGTTGCGTAATTCCGTCATCACCATGCCCTTGCCCAGCGGCTGGATCAGCACCTCTCGGCCACGCTGGTACAGCACGACGCAGGAGCGGGCCGCCACTTTCTTCCTGGCCATGGCGTCCCGGATCACCGCGAAAGCCTCCGTGGAGGGCACATCGGCCGGGACCAGATAATAGGGCTTTTCGAGGTAGCGCGCGTCGATTTCGGCGGTGGGCACAAACTCTCCGATCTCGAGCGTGTGCTGCGACACCATCTTTAGTTTCTTGATTTCGTCCGGCTCTATGCGGATGAACTCGCCCTTCTCGACCTCATAGCCCTTCACCTGGTCGGCAGCCTCCACCGTGTCGCCGGTCTCTTCGTCGATATAAGCGCTCTTGACCGGGAGACCGTCCTTGCGGTTCAGGATCCTGAAATGCACTTTCTCGGACTCGCTGACGGCGCCAATGATCTTGACGCCACAGGAAACCGATCCGACTTTCATAAAGCCCTTCCAGGCAGCTCGCGGCGTCGCCATGTCAATCACTCATTTGCCGAACGGACGGAACGGCTGCGAGCGGAAATCGTTCCGCCGTGGCAGGCTGCTCCATGGGCCGGCCCGGACGAGAACGTTCGTTTGATTTTCGTCAGGGGAATAGCGGAATGGCCAAACGCAGCGCAGGGTTGCTCATTTATCGCAAAAGCAGAGGTTCACTTCAGGTGTTGCTGGTGCATCCGGGCGGCCCATTCTGGGCGAAGAAGGATGACGGCGCATGGTCGATCCCGAAGGGCTTGGTCGACGAGAACGAGGACGAGCTGGCGGCGGCAAAACGCGAGGCCGAAGAGGAGCTCGGCGTCGCCGTCGATGGAGTTTTCGAACACCTTGGCAGCTACCGGCAGCCGGGCGGCAAGCTCGTCATCGCCTGGTGCGTCGAGGCGGATTTCGACAGCGACGCCATAAGCAGCAACACCTTCGTCATGGAATGGCCGCCACGGTCCGGCTCGATGAAGGAATTTGCCGAAGTCGACAGAGCGGGTTGGTTTTCTCTGCCGGAAGCCAACCTCAAGATCCTGAAAGGCCAGCGCGCCATGCTGGCGGATTTTGCCGGTCGGCATGGCGACCGATGAACCGTATCGGCTCAGTACTTCAGGGCTGCGCCTGGCTTGCCTTATCACGCTGTCCCAAGCGAATTTTGAGCGCGCAGCGTGCGCAACGTGATCGAATAGCGGTGCTCGGCGACCGGCGGAATGCTGTGCTCCCATTCGTTGCGCGCAGCACCCGTCATTCAGATAGGCCGATCTTGGCTCGACGGTGACAGTCTTGCGATCCCATCGCGTGCCGTTTTTCCGGCGCAGGCGAAAGTTGCAGGCGGCCAGCAGCGAAACGCCGGCGACCGCCTCGAAATGAGGCTTGTCGCGGTGCCAGCCGATACCGGCGCCCGGCCGGTACTCGTTGATCAAAACCTGCACGAAGGTTTCGGCGGGCAGGCGGGCAAAGGCTGCAACCTTTTCCCTGAGCGGCAGCAGAAAGCCGGGTATCGGCGGTGCCTCGACGACTTCGCGCCGGTCGTAGTCGTAACGCAGCCCGAAGCCGACCACCCGCCGGTTTGCCAGATGGCCGTGAAAGTCGAAGGCCTGAAAAGGCAGGCTTGCGAGCTGGCTCGCAAACGCTGCTTCTTCCTCCGGCGTGATCAGTTCAGGCTGGTAGTGAAATCCTTCCGGCAGGTCGTCGGTGGCGGCAAAGAGATCGCCCTGGCGGGCAGCCGATGTCTTGGGCGATGGCATCAACCGTATTTGGTGAAGCCGACCCGTAGCGGCAAGGCTGCTTCGGCAGCAAGGAACCTCGCCCTCTGTGCAGGGTTATCCACACGACGGCATGGTATGGAGCACTGCCGAGCATTGGACCTGTCGAGGATGCCTTCAACTGCGATCAGAAACATCGATTACCAGCCGGCGACGAGGGTACTCTCCGTATGGTTCGTCCCGAGCGGAAACCGCTATGACTATGAGGACGTGCCGCCGCAGGTCCACGCCGCGTTCCGCAAAGCCTCGTCGAAGGGCCGGTTCTTCAACGAACATATTCGCGACCGGTACAAATACCATCTGGTCGAGCAGAGCCATTCGAGCTGAGCCTTCAGACGCTTCTCAACCACGATCTCGGCTCCGCGCGGCAATGAGCGGACTTCGCAGTTGGCGAGTGACCTGATATTGATCATGGTCCTATCCGAAGATATCGAAAGCCTGGAATGTCCGCCGAAGCCGAAAAAACCGAGCAGATCCAGCAATTGCTCGACACGCTCGATCTCGCGGGCGCCCTGGACAGTGAGAGCTACAAAAGATTCCTCGACCAGCTGCCGATTGCGATCGCAATTTCCGATTTGGGCGGCGACGAACGTGTTGTCTATGTCAATTCCGAGTTCCAGAAATTGTCAGGCGTTTCTGTTGGAAAGCTGGAGCGCCGCAACTGGGCTGCACTGAGCGGAGAAGGCTTGGGCGAAAACAAGGACCGGTCGCTGGCCCAGGCCATCGTCGAGGACATCGACCGGGCGGGAACGTTCAGCATGCAACGTGCCGGCGCAGAGCCGGCCATCGTCGATGTCTATTCGAACCTTATCGAGGACGAGCGCGGGCGACCATCCTTTCGACTGGTCGCCCTTGTCGATGTTACCGCGCACAAGCAAAGCGACAGCGAAGCCTTCGACCAACGCATCCGGGAAAAGGACATGCTGCTGCGCGAGTTGCAGCATCGGATGAAGAACAATCTCCAGATGATCACGGCTCTCATCAGGTTGGAGGCCCGCAGCGCGGCGTCACCCGATCAGAAACGTTTCGAGCGCCTCGCCGGCCGGGTCGATGCGCTCGCAATTCTCTACCAGACGCTGGCGGTCGACGAACAGAAGGCCGAAGTGGACCTCGGCGTCTATCTCAGCCAGATCGCTTCCGCCGTGATGACGTCGCACGCCGTGCAAGGCATCCGGCTGGATATGAAGGTCGACACTTATCCCGTGTCCATCAACGTGGCGATGCCAACGGGCCTGGTGGTCAATGAGCTTTTGACGAACGCGCTGAAACACGCCTTTCCGGGCCGCGAAGGCGGGACGATCACGCTGCGCAGTGTTGTCGACGGCGACGGTTTTCGCATCGTAGTCGCCGATGACGGCATTGGCCTGCCCGAAGGCGAGACCTGGCCGAGACCCGGCAAGCTCGGAGCACTGATCGCTCAATCGCTGACCGAAAATGCCAAAGCCCGGTTCGAGGTGGATTCTGCCCCCGGCAAAGGAACGCGGGTGACCATCGTGTTCAACCGATCGGCCGCCCTCGCGACGTAGCCGTTCGCGCAAGCGCCGCCATTCAAGGCCATCCGCATCAGCCGGGCCCCTCAATCACCTTGCGCGTGTGGCGGGCGATGACACCTTCTTCGTCGGTTGCGACGACGCGGACTTCGACCTTGCTGTCCGCCTGGCTTATGAGCGCTCCATGGGATTTGTCGGCGGCTTCGTCGATCGCCACGCCGAGCCAGCCAAGCCTCTCGCAAATCGCTTTGCGGGTCGGGGCAGAGTGCTCGCCGATGCCGCCGGTGAACACCAGGCATTCCAGCCCGCCCAACGTGTTGGCGAGGGCGGCAACTTCCCTGGCGGCGCGGAAGGCGAAAAGCTCCACCGCTTCGCGCGCCCGGCGGTCGTCGCTGGCCTCCAGCGTGCGCATGTGGCCGGAAATGCCGGACACGCCGAGCAGGCCGGATTTCTCGTAGAGCATGTCTTGCAGCGCCTCCCCGGAAATGCCTCTTTCCAGCAGCAGGTACAAAAGCACGCCCGGATCGATGGTGCCGCAGCGTGTGCCCATGACCAGGCCGTCAAGCGCCGAAAAGCCCATCGTCGTATCGACGCTTCGCCCGTCGCGCATGGCGCACAGGCTCGCCCCGTTGCCGAGATGGGCGACGATGGTTCTTTTTGCCGCCAGATCGGGCGATATCTGCTTGAGCCGGCCGGCGACATATTCGTAGGAAAGTCCGTGAAAGCCGTAGCGGTGGATGCCATCCGCCTCGTAGCGGCGCGGCAACGCGAAACGGCTGACCAGAGGCTCGATGGTCCGATGGAAGGCCGTGTCGAAACATCCGACCTGCGGCAGGTCCGGCCGCAGCGCAGCAAGCGCCCGGATTGGTGCGAGACTGCGCGGCTGGTGCAGTGGCGCAAGCGGGGTCAGCCTGTCGAGAGCCTCGATAACTGTCGGCGTCAGGCGGACAGGGTCGACGAACTCGCGTCCGCCATGGACGATGCGATGGCCGGCGGCGATCAGTTTCCGTCCGCCAAGGTCGTTCTCGATCCATTGCAGCATCTGGCCGATGCCTATATCGGGGCCCATGTCGCGTGATGCGTCTGCCGCAAGTGGCCGATCGCACTGCAGCTCCCCATCGGCGGCTTTCGCGGTCAGCCTTGGCGCATCGCCCAGATCAAGCGAACCGCGCGAGGCAAGATCCAGCTCGGCTGATGCTGCAAGGTCGTAAAGTCCGAACTTGATGCTCGACGAGCCGGCATTCAACGCAAGGATCGATCGTCGCATCAATCGCCGGCCCTCGTCGCGCCGTCCTGCGGCCAAGACCATTTCTGGATCTCGGGCATGTCCTCGCCATGTTCGCGGACATAGGCCGTGTGCTCAGCCAATTTCCCATGCAGCGCCGCGGCAAGCTCCTTCGCCCGCTCGGCCAGCCCCGGCACGCGCGCGATCGCGGCAAGCGCCAGATGATAGCGGTCGAGCTGGTTGAGCACGACCATATCGAACGGCGTCGTCGTCGTGCCTTCCTCGCGAAAGCCATGCACATGCATGTTGTCGTGGTTGGCGCGCCGGTAGGTCAGACGGTGAATGAGATAGGGGTAGCCGTGATAGGCGAAGATGACCGGCTTGGCCCTGGTGAACAGTGCGTCGAATCTGTCGTCGGCAAAGCCATGCGGATGCTCGGAATTCGACTGCAAAATCATCAGGTCGACGACATTGACGACGCGGATCTTCAGGTCCGGAACGCCCGAGCGCAGGAGGTCGGCTGCGGCAAGCGTCTCCAGTGTCGGCACGTCGCCGGCGCAGGCCAGGACCACATCCGGATCTTCGCCCTTGGCCACCGTCCCGGCCCATTCCCAGATGCCGGCGCCGGCCTTGCAGTGCGCTTCCGCGTCCTCGGCGGCCAGCCATTGCGGCGCCGGCTGCTTGCCGGCGACGATGACGTTGATGCGGTTGTAGGTTTTCAGGCAGTGATCAGTGATCCACAGCAGCGTGTTGGCATCCGGCGGGAAGTAGAGCCTTACCGTGTCGGCCTTCTTGTTGGCGACGAAATCGGCAAAGCCCGGATCCTGATGGCTGAAGCCGTTGTGATCCTGCCGCCAGACATGCGAGGTCAGCAGGTAGTTCAGCGAGGCGATCGGCTTGCGCCAGGCAAGTTCGCCGGAGGTCTTCAGCCATTTGGCGTGCTGGTTGACCATGGAATCGACGATGTGGACGAACGCCTCGTAGCACGAGAACAGGCCGTGGCGGCCGGTCAGCAGATAGCCCTCCAGCCAGCCTTGGCAAAGGTGCTCGCTGAGCACTTCCATGACGCGGCCGTTACGGGAAAGATGAACGTCGTAAGGCTCGATCCGCTCCATCCAGATCCGATCCGTAACCTCGAACACGTCGTCGAGGCGGTTGGAGGATGTCTCGTCCGGTCCCATCAGCCGGAAATTCCTGGCCTCGGCGTTCAAGCGGATCACATCGCGAAGATAGCTTCCGACGGTCCGCGTCGCCTCTCCGACGGTACCGCCCGGACGCGGTACGTCGAGCGCCAGGCCTTTCCAATCGGGAAGCACGAGATCCTGTTTCAGCAGGCCGCCATTGGCGTAGGGGATTGCGCCCATGCGTCTTGGCCCTGTCGGCGCAAGTGCTGCGAGCTCCGGCAGGAGATGCCCGCCTTTGTCGAACAGTTTTTCCGGCTCGTAGCTGCGCATCCAGTCTTCGAGGATCTGGCGGTGCGCCGCATCGCCGCGTGCGTTCGACACCGGGACCTGGTGCGAGCGCCAGAAATCCTCGACTCGTCTGCCGTCGACCTTTTTCGGCCCGGTCCAGCCCTTTGGGCTTCGCAGCACGATCATCGGCCACAGCGGCCGCTCTCCCTTCCAGCCCGCGGCTCGTGCAGGCTCCTGGATGGAGTGGATCCGGTCGAGCACGGTATCGAGCGTGCGGGCCATCTCGCGATGCATCGGGGCTGGCTCATGGCCTTCCACGAAGAAGGTCTCGTAGCCATAGCCGAGGAACAGGCTGCGCAACGCCTCGTCTTCCATGCGGCCGAGGATCGTCGGACTGGCGATCTTGTAGCCGTTGAGATGCAGGATCGGCAGGACGGCACCGTCGGATGCCGGGTTCAGGAACTTGTTGGAATGCCAGGCCGCGGCGAGCGGGCCGGTCTCGGCTTCGCCATCACCGACGACGCAGGCAACGACAAGGTTCGGATTGTCGAAGGCGGCGCCGAAGGCATGGACCAGAGCATAGCCGAGTTCTCCGCCTTCGTGGATCGAACCGGGCGTCTCCGGAGCCGCGTGGCTCGGCACTCCGCCGGGAAACGAGAACTGCCGGAACAGCTTTCGCAGGCCGTCTTCGCCCCTGCCGACCTCGGGATAGATCTCGCTGTAGGTGCCCTCGAGCCAGGTGTTCGCGACCATTGCCGGGCCGCCATGACCCGGACCGCAGATGAACAGAACATCGAGACCACGTTCACGGATGATCCGGTTCAGATGCACATAGATGAAATTGAGGCCGGGCGTCGTGCCCCAATGGCCGAGCAGCCGCGGCTTGATGTGCTCGGGCCGCAAAGGCTCGCGCAAGAGCGGATTGTCGAGCAGATAGATCTGGCCAACCGAAATGTAGTTCGCGGCGCGCCAGTAGCGGTCCATCAGATCGACCTGGTCGAGGCCGATTGTTTGCGCAGCGGTGCGGGCCTCGTCGTTCATGGACATGCCTCCGGAATACCCTCGTCCGTCGTTATCTGGAGTGGCGTCGCGCCGGAGAAAGGATTTGCCTCGAAATAAGTTGGGTCGGCGCGGCCACCGCCCGCTTGCCGATCCTGCAAACCGCCACGCCAGACAAAAAGCGGGTCTCTCTTTTGGGGAACCTCAACGCATGCCAAAGGTTAGGAAGATGCACCGTATGCATAAGTCCCAAGTGGACTGCCGAGGCCCGGCATAACGACCGGCCAAAGTGCCGCTGAGCAGCTTGGGTGGCGAAAGCCCTAGGAGGAGCAAAAAATGCTCGATCTCTCCCATGCCCGCAACCAAATGGTCGATATCCACCTGAGCCGCCGTGGCATTCGCGACCGCAATGTCCTTCAGGCGATGCGCGAGGTCCCGCGCGAGGCCTTCGTCGAGCCTGGTTTCGAAGAATTCGCCTATGAGGACGGGCCGCTGCCGATCGCCGAAGGTCAGACGATATCGCAGCCCTATATCGTTGCGTTCATGATCGAAATGGCGGAGGTCGGAGCCGGTGACCACGTCCTCGAGGTCGGCACCGGATCAGGCTATGCGGCTGCCGTAATGAGCCGTATCGTCGAACGCGTCTACACGATCGAGCGCCACGCCGCCTTGGCTGAAACGGCGAGGCAGCGGTTCAAAAAGCTTGGCTACGACAATATCGAAGTCCGCACCGGCGACGGCACCAAGGGCTGGCCAGAGGCGGCACCCTTCGATGCGATCCTGGTTGCGGCCGCCGGACCCGGCGCACCGCTCGCTCTGCAGGAACAGCTCGACGTCGCCGGCCGGCTTGTCATCCCGGTCGGCGACGAATTCGACTCGCAGCGCCTGCTCAAGGTCACCCGGACCGGCGCAGCAACCTACACCGAGGAGGATTTCGGCGGCGTGCGGTTTGTTCCGCTGATCGGCGAGCAAGGCTGGGGCGAGCCAGGCAGCGACAGCCAGATAGCGGCCGAGCTTCCGCACCGGCATCAGCGCAGGAGCAGCCTGCCGCAGATGATCGCGGCCGCCGCCGAACCGCTTCCGGATTTCGACGATCCGGCCTTCGGTGCGCTGTTCGACCGGTTTGCCGACCGCCGCGTCGTCTTGCTCGGCGAAGCCAGCCACGGCACGTCGGAGTTCTACCGTGCGCGCGCCGCGATCACTCGCAGGCTGATCGAGAAGCATGGCTTCACCATCGTCGCGGTCGAGGCCGACTGGCCCGATGCCGCGGCGATCGACCGCTACGTCCGCCATCGGTCGCCGCGGCTGGGCGCCGCGCCGCCGTTCCAGCGCTTTCCCACCTGGATGTGGCGCAACACCGACGTCGCGGCGTTCGTTGACTGGATGCGAGAGCATAATGAGCGGATCAGCATATCCTCCCGGCGGGCCGGGTTCTATGGCCTCGACATCTACAATATGGGCGGATCGATCGCGGCGGTCCTGCAATATCTCGACCGCGTCGATCCGCAGGCGGCAAGGATCGCGCGCGAACGCTACGGCTGCCTGACTCCGTGGCAGAACGACCCGGCCACCTATGGCCGTGTCGCACTCACCTCCGGCTACCAGAAATGCGAGAAGGCCGTGCTCGAGCAATGCCGGGAACTGCTCGCTAGAGAGCTCGACTATGCCCAGCAGGACGGCATCGATTTCCTCGACGCCACCCAGAACGCCCGCCTGGTCGCCTCCGCCGAGCGCTACTACCGCACCATGTATTACGGCGGCGCGCAGTCCTGGAACTTGCGCGACACCCACATGTTCGAAACGCTGGAGCACCTGCTTCAGGCCCGCGGCCCGAACGCCAAGGCGGTGGTGTGGGCACATAATTCCCACATCGGCGATGCCCGCTATACCGAGATGGGGATCGTCAGGGACGAACTGAACATCGGCCAGCTCTGCCGCCAGCGTTTTGGCGACGAGGTTGCCTTGATTGGGCTCAGTACGCATTCCGGGACGGTGGCCGCCGCCACCGACTGGGACGGCGACATGGAAGTGAAACCGGTGCGGCCTTCCCACAACGACAGCTATGAGCGGCTTTGCCACGACAGCGGCGTCTCGCCTTTCCTGCTCGATTTCGAGCGCGACGACACGCTGCGCGAACGGCTTCTGGAGCGCCGGCTGGAACGCTTTATCGGCGTCATCTACCGGCCCGAGACTGAGCTCCACAGCCACTATGCGGACGCCTCGCTCGCCCGCCAGTTCGATGCTTTCGTCTGGTTCGATGAAACCAGTGCCGTGACGCCGCTTGGGCCGGAACATGCGGGGACAGGCCTTCCCGAGACCTATCCTTTCGGGCTGTAGCGAATTTGGACCCTGGGAAGCGGAAAATAGAAAGAAGGAGGTCACCGATGGCCGGAAAAAAGACTCATGAGCAGCAATTGCGCATCATCGAAGAGCGCGAGAACACGAAAAACGCCGGCAAGGATTTCGACGCCGAAGCGGATTTGAAAAAGACCAGGCAAGAGCGCGAGGCGTTCCGGCGCGGTGCCGAGCTCAGATCGGACCCGAAGGATATTGCCGATCCCGACGATCGCAACATCATCCGCGGGGAGCACCAGGAAAGCGCCCACAACAAGCACCGCGCCGACCGCTGAACGGCCGGATCGCTTGACGTTACGGCGCCGGGTCCGGTCTCTGATCTGACGGATGCAGCGTTCGGGGCCGCAAATTGGCGGACGAAGGCGCCGTCTTGATCTCCTAGGCGCTATTCGGCAAAAAATGTCGCTGCGACAGCAAGTGAGACAAGGCTCAGCATCGCCAGCCCTGCCCTGGCGACATGCGAAGCCTCCCAGACGTTGCGCAAATCTCTCCAGTCGCCGGCCTGCTTTCGAGAGAACATTGAAAAAAACGTCGCGGCTGATTTCGGCATGGCAGTGTCTTGCACCCAGAAATTATTGACGGGGTGCGTGACCAACCAATAGGTCGCATGCTCCGCCAGCAAGAAGACAAGCGCCGCCAAGGTCCACCAGAATCGGGCGCTTGGATAAGGCGTCAGGTAAAGCAGGACGGCGAGTGCAATGATGCCGCCGATCTCGGCGAACCCGCCGATCGTGAAGCCGGGATAGTAGATCGCCTGCACTGACCTGTAGGTGGCCTCCTTGAGGCGCAACTTGCCGGGCAATTCCAAAGCGTGCGCGAGCGAGAGCGCCATCGAGACGGCGACCAGAAGAAGGGTGGCGATCATCAATGCGCGCATGTTCCTGCTCCCGACCATGCCAAGGTGCGCCCGTAGATAGGGTCGTTGGTGATGCGGTAAAGGCGATGACACCCGACGTCGCCGGCAAGCCGGTCGGGTCATTCCCCGATCTGGCTGGTAGACCGTTCGTGGAGCGTGGCGCCGGTCTGCGCGTCGACCGCGACCATGCTGACCTCGTAGCCCCAGAGCTTGCGGATGTGGCGCAGCGTGGCGTCGCGGCTGCCGCCTTCCAGCACGATGCCGTCCTTGACCTTGTGCTGCAGGCGCAGATGCCGGTCGCCGAGCAGGTCCACATCCACCACCTGGATGTCGGGCCGGCTGGCGCCGATGTCGTAGCTGTGGGCGAGTGCGCCGCGGATGCTGTCGTAGCCGCGCTCATTGTGTATCGAGGCGACTTCGTAATGGGGGTCGTTGGCAGCATCGGCAAGCACGAAGAACCGCCATTTCCGTATCAGGGTCGGGCTCAGATATTGGCGGATGAAGGACTCGTCGCGATGGTTGGCCCAGGCGTCCAGCAAGGTCTGGCGCCAGTCGCCGTTGCCGGCGATGTCGGGGAACCAGTCGCGGTCCTCGGCCGTCGGCGCGGTCGAGATGCGCTGGATGTCCTGCATCATGTCGAGGCCCAGCGCGTAAGGGTTGATACCGGAAAAGCGCGGATCGTCGAACCCCGGCTGGAAGATCACGTTCGAATGGTTGCGCAGGATCTCCAGCATGGCACCTTCGCCGATCAGGCCGCGGTCGAACAAAAGGTTCATCAGCGTGTAATGCACGAAGGTGGCGCAGCCCTCGTTCATTACCTGCGTTTGCCGCTGGGGATAGAAATACTGCGCGATGACGCGGACGATCCGGATGACCTCACGCTGCCACGGTTCCAGGATCAGGCTGTTCTTCTCCAGGAAATAAAGCAGGTTCTCCTCGGGCAGCTTGAGCGATTTCTTGCGCTCCGTCATGGTATCCGTCTCGCGGACCTTGGTGCCGTCCTTGGAAGGCGGCAGCGTGCGCCACAGATCGTTGTAGGAACGCTCCTCGTACTCCAGGCGCTCGCGAAGGCCCTCGCGCTGCTTTTCCGACGACAGCTTCGGCGGCCGGTGATATCGGAACACGCCCTGTTCCATCAGCGCATGTGCGGCATCGAGGATCTCTTCCACCGCATCGACGCCATGCCGCTCCTCGCAGCGGGCAATGTAGCCCTTGGCGAAGTCGAGATAGCTGAGGATGGCGCCGGCGTCCGTCCACTGCCGGAAAAGATAATTGTTCTTGAAGAAATGGTTGTGGCCGAGTGCCGCGTGCGCCGTCACCAGGGCCTGGAGGGCCATGGTATTTTCTTCCATCAGATAGACGATGCAGGGATTGGAATTGATGACGAGTTCATAGGCGAGGCCCCGTCCGCCTTTGCGATAGAGCAGTTCCTGGTAGAGGTAGTGCTTGCCGAAAGACCAGTGCCGGTACATCAGCGGCATGCCGACCGAGGAATAGGCGTCGAGCATCTGTTCGGACGAGATGATCTCCATCTGTACCGGATAGATATCGAGGTGGAGCTCTTCGGTGGCGATCGCCTCGATGGTCTCGTAGGCGCGCGACAGCGTCCTGAAATCCCAGTCGGAACCGGAAAACAGCAGCCCGGATCTGCTCGCCATCAGCCCCCTCTTTCACCGCTCTTTTGATAACCCGGCTGTCTGGCGAAGAGCTGGCGGAAAACCGGGTAGATGTCGGCCGCCGTGGCGATGCGGCTCATCTGGAAGTTTGACCATCTCAGCTTGACCGCACTGTAGGCACGCCACAGCGACGTGCCGTTGTCGGTAGCGCCGAAGATGTGGCTCTCGCGCTCGTCGAGGATCTCGACATAGGCGAAATACTGGCAGAGCCGCATGATCTGTTGATCGAGCAGGGCGATGCAGCGCTCGGAATCGGTGACGAAATTGTCGCCGTCCGAGGCCTGGGCGACATAGATGTTCCATTCGCGGCTGGGATAGCGTTGCTCGACGATGCGGTGCATCTCCTCGAGCGCCGTGGAAACCACCGTGCCGCCGCTCTGGGTGTTGTAGAAGAAGGTTTCCTCGTCGACCTCCTGCGCCTCGTGCGTGTGGCGGATGAAGACCACCTCGGTCCGGTCATAGCGCCGTTTCAGGAACAGGTGCAGCAGCACGAAGAAACGCTTGGCCAGATCCTTCTCGCGTTCGCCCATCGAACCGGACACGTCCATCAGGCAGAACATCACCGCATTGGCGTTCGGCACCGGCTGGGCGTCGAAGCGGTTGAAGCGGATATCGACCGGATCGACAAAGGCGATCCGCTTGCGGCGGCGCTCCAGCCGCTCAAGCTCTTCCTGCAGCGCCACGATGCGCTGGCGCAGCTCGGCGTTTTGCGGCTTCGCCTCCAGCGACGCGATCTCCTGGGCGATTGCGTCGAGTTCCTCCTGCTTGGGGCGCCTGAGCGCTATGCGGCGGCCATGGCTGTTGCGCATCGTGCGCCCGACATTGATGTTGGTCGGCGAGCCGGTCGCGGCAAAGCCGGCCCGGCGCGGCTTGAAGGCGAGGATCTCCTTGAGGTTGAGCTTGACCATGTCAGGCAGTTCTAGGTCTTCGAAAAAGAGGTCGAGCACCTCTTCGCGCGACAGCACGAAACGGAAATCGTCCTCCGATTCGGTTCTCCCCGGGGCGGACCCCATGCCTCCGCCCTGGCCGGGCTTGGGCAGCCGGTCGCCTGGGGTGAAATGCTTGTTGCCGGGCAGGACGTGCTGACGGCTGCCGCTGTTCCTGGCATCGTTGAAGCTCGGCTCGCCGGTACCCCGCGCCGGCATCGAAACGGCATGCTCGGCGTCCACGTCGGCGATCTTGCCGGCGCGGATCTGATCGCGGATGGTGCGCTTCAACTCTTCGCGCGCCCGCCGCAGGAAACGCTGCCGATTGCCGAGGCTTTTGTCCTTCGGGTTCAGTCGGCGATCGATGAAGATCGGCATATGTTACCCCGGGCTGGCTTCAACCCGCCTTGTTCACCCGCATGTACCAGTCCACCAGCCGGCGGACCTGGCGCTCGGTGTAGCCGCGCTGGATCATCCGCTGCACGAATTCGGTATGCCGCTTCTCCGTCACGCTGTCCTGCTTGGAGCCGAAGCTGATCACCGGCAGCAGGTCCTCGACCTGCCCGAACATCCGCTTCTCGATGACTTCGCGCAGCTTCTCATAGCTTGTCCATGACGGGTTGCGGCCATGGTTTCTGGCCCGCGCGCGCAGCGTGAACTTCACCACTTCGTTGCGGAAGTCCTTGGGATTGGCGATGCCGGCCGGCTTTTCGACCTGCGACAGTTCGTTGTCCAAAACCTCGCGATTGAGGATCTGGCCGGTATCGGTATCCTTGTAGTCCTGATCCTCGATCCAGGCATCGGCGTAGGCGATATAGCGGTCGAACAGGTTCTGGCCGTATTCGCTGTAGGATTCCAGATAGGCCTTCTGGATCTCGTGGCCGATGAACTCGGCATAACGGGTGGCCAGCTCCGACTTTATGAAATCGAGATAGTCCGCCTCTGTTTCCTTCGGGAACTGCTCGCGCTTGATCGCCTCTTCCAGGATGTACATCAGATGCACCGGATCGGCGGCCACCTCTTCGGTGTCGTAGTTGAAGGTCTGCGACAGGATCTTGAAGGCGAAGCGGGTGCTGACGCCGGTCATGCCTTCATCGACACCGGCCGCGTTTCGGTACTCCTGGACCGACTTCGCCTTGGGATCGGTTTCCTTGAGGTTCTCGCCGTCATAGACGCGCATCTTGGTGTAGAGCGGCGAATTGTCGTGTTCGGCCAGGCGGGTCGAGACGGTGAACCGGCTGAGGATATCGAGCACTTCCGGAGCGCAGGGGCTGTTAGCCAATTCGCTCTCGCGCAACAGCTTCTCGTAGATCTGCCGCTCTTCGGTGACGCGCAGGCAATACGGCACCTTGACCACCAGGATGCGGTCGAGGAACGCCTCGTTGTTCTTGTTGTTCTTGAACTGCAGCCATTCCGACTCGTTGGAATGGGCAACGATGATGCCCTGATAGGGGAAAGCGCCGAAATTCTCGGTGCCGTTGTAGCTGCCTTCCTGGGTCGCGGTCAGCAGCGGATGCAGCACCTTGATCGGCGCCTTGAACATCTCGACGAATTCGAGCAGCCCTTGCGTGGTCCGGTTCAGCCCACCGCTATAGGAGTAGGCGTCAGGATCGGACTGGCTGAAGTTTTCCAGCTGCCTGATGTCGACCTTGCCGACCAGGGCCGAAACGTCCTGGTTGTTCTCGTCGCCCGGCTCGGTCTTGGCGATGCCGATCTGGCGCAGCCTGGACGGCATCAGCTTGACGACGCTGAATTTGGAGATGTCGCCGGACAATTCGTCGAGGCGCTTGGCCGCCCAGGGCGAGATCAGGCCGTTCAGCCGCCGCCGGGCGATGCCGTATTTGTCCTCCAAAAGGTCGCCCATGCGGTCTGGATCGAACAGTCCGAGCGGCGATTCGAAGACCGGGCTGACCTGGCCGCCGACCTTCAGCGTATAGATCGGACGCTGCTCCATCAGCCTTTTCAGCTGCTCCGCAAGCGAGGACTTGCCGCCGCCGACCGGGCCGAGCAGATAGAGGATCTGCTTGCGTTCCTCGAGCCCTTGCGAGGCATAGCGGAAATAACCGGCGATACGCTCGATCGTATCCTCCATGCCGTAAAAGTCGGCGAAGGTTGGATAGATCTTGATCGTCCGGTTCGAAAAAATACGGCCGAGCCGCTCGTCCTTGCTGGTATCGACAAAGGTCGGTTCGCCGATCGCCTCGACCATCCGTTCGGGTGCCGAGGCGTACATCGACTTGTCCTCGCGGCAGGCAAGCAGATATTGCTGGAGGCTTATCTCCTCCTGAGCCGCATTCTTGTAAACCTCGGAAAACAGATCGAAGACGTCGGATTGATTCTCACGCATGGTATTCCTAGCCCCGGAGCCGGTGTGGCTGCACGTTTGTCTCTTGAACAACCAAATGTCAGAAAGCGCTTGTGGTTCCCTTCACTTCGCAGAGAGTGCATGTGATCGAAGGATAAGAGTCTAGATAAGGACATCCTGAGTGCAGACAAGGCGTGCAACGTCCTGACCGAGGCATAAAATCCTGAATTGCACCACGCCCCGCTGACGACCCCCAACGAGACGGAGGAACGGTTCGGGTCCTTCCCGGTTGTGAGGGAAAGGAGACGGTCGATGTCTGGGAATAGTTTGTGGTTGCTCGTCGTTGCAGGCGGTCCACTGCTGCTGGCAATTCTGATCGCCTACGCCCTGCTCACGCAGCGCCGTCGCGGCCCGGCGGAGCGCAGGGAAAGCGAGCGCGCAACCGAGCGCCTGTACCGGGACAAGAAGGACTGACCGACAGGATCGCAGCTCAGCTGCCGGCAACCGCCAGCCCGGTCGCTTTTTCGGCCCGCAGCAGCATGCCGAACAGGTCGCGCGGCTCATCGGGATCGGCCAGAAGGTCTAGTTCCTCGTAAAGACCGGTCCGCTGAAGCTGATCGCGGACGTAGCGCAACGCGGAAAAATCCTCGATCGCAAAGCCGACGGAATCAAACAATGTGATCTGTAGGGCATCCGTCCGGCCTGCTGCCTTTCCTGTCATCACCTGCCACAATTCGGTAACCGGATGATCCGCATCGAGCTGCTGGCTCTCGCCTTCGATGCGCGTCTGCGGTGGATATTCGACGAAAATGTCCGAGCGCAGCAGAATGTCGCGATGCAGCTCGGTCTTGCCCGGGCAGTCGCCGCCCACGGCGTTGATGTGCACGCCGGATCCGACCATGTTGTCGGTCAGGATTGTTGCCGACCGCTTGTCGGCGGTAACCGTGGTGATGATCTGTGCACCTTCAACGGCTTCCTGCGCCGACGCGCAGAGCTTGATGTCGAAACCCATGCCGGCAAGGTTCTTCATGCATTTTGTAGAGGCCGCCGGGTCGATATCGTAGAGCCGCAGCCTGTCGACGCCAAGCAGCGCCTTGAACGCAATCGCCTGGAATTCCGATTGCGCGCCATTGCCGATGATCGCCATGCACCTGGCGGCCTCGGGAGCGAGGTATTTCGCCGCGACGGCCGAGCTTGCGGCGGTTCTGAGCGCGGTCAGGATGGTCATTTCCGAAAGCAGCATCGGATAGCCGTTGCCGACATCGGCAAGCACGCCGAAAGCGGTCACGGTCTGGCGGCCGTCACGCGTGTTCTTCGGATGCCCGTTGACGTATTTGAACCCGTAAAGCTGCCCGTCGCTGGTCGGCATCAGCTCGATGACGCCGTCAACGCTGTGCGAGGCGACCCGCGGCGTCTTGTCGAACAGCTCCCAGCGCCTGAAATCCTCTTCGATATAGGTGGCAAGCTCGAGCAGGAAGCGCTCGATGCCGATGGCAAGCACCAGCTTCATCATGCGGTCGACGCTGACGAACGGCACGATGTTCAAATTGACGGTCATGGCTCAGAACCCCCTCGTCGGGCGATCCATAATTCGCCGGCCCATCAGGCTTGCGGTCAGGTCGACTAAAAGCGTGGCGGTGCGGCCGCGCTCGTCGAGAAAAGGATTGAGCTCGACCAGGTCGAGACTGGTGACGAGGCCGCTGTCATGCAGCATTTCCATCGCCAGATGCGCCTCGCGGAAGGTGGCGCCGCCTGGAACGGTGGTGCCCACCGCCGGGGCGATCGACGGGTCGAGAAAATCGACGTCGAGGCTGACGTGCAGCATGCCGTTGGCAGCGCTCACCCGTTCGAGAAAGGCGCGAAGCAGTTGCGCAATGCCGTGCTCGTCGATCGAACGCATGTCATGGACCGTCACACCGGCTCGGCGCAACGCTTCCCGTTCCGCCAGGTCCACGCTGCGGATCCCCAGCGCGCATATGCGAGCCGGGTCCACCTGCGCTGCAAGGCGGGGGAAATAGCCCTCGAAGCCGGGCTGCCCGCTGGCGTAGGCCAGCGGCACACCATGCAAATTGCCGCTGGTGGTCGTGTCGAGCGTATGAAAATCGGGGTGGGCGTCGAGCCACAGCACGAAGAGCGGCCGGCCGGCATTCGCCGCCCGGCGGGCAATGCCGGCGAGCGTGCCGGCCGAAATGCTGTGGTCGCCGCCGAGAAAGATCGGCATCGCGTCGGCGCTCGCGGCATAGGCCGCTTCGCTGATTGCTGACGTCCAGGCGGCAATTTCCGGCAGCGCCTTCACCGCCGCGTTGCCATGTGCGACAGGACGCATGTCGGCAGGGACGATGGTTCCGAGGTCGGTCAGCGTATGGCCGAGTTCGGTCAATGCGCCGGCCAGGCCGGCGGTGCGCAGCGCACTCGGCCCCATCTCGCAGCCCATCCTGCCCGAGCCGGCCTGGATCGGCGCCCCAACGATCGTGCAATGCATGCTTATACCCCACCAATTACGATGCCTTTATTGAAGCCGGCATCGCTGGCAGAATGAACATGTCAAATTGGCAAATTTGTCGAAGTGCCTTACCACAGTGGCATCATCTACTTCCGTTGTGAGCAATCATGGACCAACTCGACGAGCAGATCATCACCTCTTTGCGGCACGACGCCCGGCGCAGCATTTCCGATCTTGCCATCAGCCTGGGTGTCTCCCGGGCAACGGTAAGGTCGCGGATCGAGCGGCTTGAACGAGACGGCGTCATCGTCGGCTACACCGTCATTCTGCGCGCCGACGCGGTCGATCAGCGCGTGCGCGGCATCATGATGATCGAGATCGAAGGCCACGCCGCCGATCGCGTCATCCGGGCGCTGGGCGGCTTCTCCGAGGTCTCGACCATCCACACCACCAATGGCCGCTGGGATCTGGTGATAGAACTCGGAACCCAGACCCTGAGCGAGTTCGACGCGGTGCTGAGACGTATCCGCCTGATCCCCGGAATTACCGGCAGCGAAACAAGCCTGCTCCTGGCAACGCCACGCACCACCAAGGCGCGGCTGTGATCTTCGCCCTTGACCTGTAGCGGTAACGAATTCCGAAGCCACGGAACCTTCAATTGCCGCCGCGGTTAGAGCAATTCCAGGAAAAGTGTGGAACGCCATTGGCGGATGTTCCCTGCCAAAGGCGTGTTTCACTTCAACCTAGAATGACGATCGGCCTGCTTCCCCGACCGGCCCTCGGATCGCCTGGGTGACGACGGTATAACGCGTGATTTGACCCTCCTCGGGGTCCTCGCCGTGGAAATGGATTGCTGCGTTCAGCGGCAGCCGCGCAGTGCTGCCGAACTGCTTGACGGCGGAGACATGCACGATCTGCATGTCGGCGTCGCGCTTCATGGCCTCCATTGCGGCCAGCTCGGCGCTGCTGCTGCCACCGATCCGCCAGCTGGCTTCCAGCACACCCGATCGCCAGATGCCCGAGGAATCGACGCCTTGGCCGATGTCATAGTTGCGTCGCGAGGCGAAAAATCCGGGATAACCATCCATCGCTGCGTCATAGGTTCTCGCCTGCGCCACGGCCAAACCCAGCGCCGGAGACAGCCGCAGCTCATCCAGCGCCTCCCATCCGCCGCGCACGACAACCAGATCGGATCCGCCGTAAACGGGCTGTCCGTCGTTGTCGGTCGTCGTCCGCTGGGTGCCGTAATAGCTGATCGACCATTCGTCGATCGTGGTTCTGCCAACGCTCAGCGTAACGATGTCGCGAAGCTGCGTTTCGAGAACAAGGCCGTATTCGCTTAGCTCAGAGGCTGGATATTGGTCCAGCAGCTTTTCGACATCGCCGACCGTCGCGGCAGTGTGCTGGTCGCGGCCCCGCGAAGCGCGCGGTGGCTTGAGCCGGACCAGCCCGAGCTCCAGCAGACGTTGCGCTGCACGCAGCGCGTCATGGCGTGAGAACGCAGTGTAGCCGGGCAGTACGGCCGCGGCGACGGCGCTGCCGAAGCCGGCGGGCCATTCTTTTGGCCGTGCCGCCGATCCGTCCACCAGCTCGTGGGTTATGGCCTTGGTGGTTGCGAGGCGCCAAGGCACCACGCCGCCGAAGAGGTCGTCGGGCCCGTTGATGCCCAGTTGGACCGCATCGGCAGCAAGCAGGCTGTCGTCCGGCACGAAATACAGCCCGCCGCTGTGACCGCCGCCCTCATGCAGGCCCTGGCGGAAGGAGAATCCCTTCAACGCCGCAATCGTGCGCGCGACGGCAGCGACGGTTTCCCGTTCGTGGGCGTAGATGGCCTCGCCGCCCGGCGCGGAGAATGCGACCACAACACCTTTCGCCCCGCTTGGTTGCTTACCGCTTAGCCCGGTCATGTCGCGCCCTTCGTCCATTGCCGAGCCCATTGCCGTTATTCCGCGGCGATGCGTCCGAACCGAAAAACCCGCTTACGCGGCGAATGTTCCGGCCAGCGGCTGGCTGCAGATTTGACCGGGTGACGGCCGCGCCGCACGTCCTGGGAGAGGCCGAGCTCGTCGGCACATTTGAGCGGGCTTGAGACCGGAGCTCGCTGTCGCATGAACTGCGGCCAACGGCCGGAATAATCCCTAGCGGTTCATGTTCATGTTAGCGTTCATCGGCATCAAATTGTGGTCGAGATTGGCCATGATCCAGATCGAGCCGCCGATCACCAGCACAACGATCAGCACGCCGAAGGCAAGCGCCAGGGCGTTGTTGGTGTTGTCCGGCCCCGTCGTGATGTGCAGGAAGAAGACGAGATGCACGCCCATCTGGGCGATCGCCAGCACGACCAGCGCCACCGGAATGCCGGGTGCCCATATCAGGTTCGTTCCGGGCAACCAGAATGAGGCGATGGTCAGCAGCGTTGCCAGCCCGAGGCCGATCACATAGCCGCGCAACCCGGATCCGACCTCGGCGTCGCCGAGGTATTCGTCACCCGGCGCCGTATCGATGTCGTAGCGCTCCAGGCCATCGGTGTCGCGCCGTTGCGCGTGGCGATCGTCAGCATTGCTCATCGACTTGCTCCCAGGAGATAGACCACCGTGAACAGGGCGACCCAGATGATGTCGAGGGCGTGCCAGAACAGGCTGAAGCACATGAAACGCCGAAGAATATCGTCGCGGAATCCCTTGGCGAAGATCTGTGCCATCATCGTGAGCAGCCACAGCAGCCCCGCCGTGACGTGAAGGCCATGGCATCCCACCAGCGTGAAGAACGCCGACAGGAAAGCGCTGCGCGTCGGTCCGGCGCCGCTGGCAACCATATGCGCGAACTCGCGCAACTCGAGCAGGATGAAGGTGGCGCCGAGCACGAAGGTGACAGCCATCGCGACATAGAACCAGGAGCTTCGCCGCGCTGTCACGGCGAGGCTGGCGAGACCGCAGGTGAAGCTCGACAACAGCAAAGCGGCCGTCTCGATCGCGACGTTGCGCAGGTCGAACAGCTCGGCTCCGCTCGGTCCGCCCGCCGTCTTGCCCGCCAGCACGGCGTAGGCCGCGAAGAAGGCCGAGAACATCACGATGTCGCTTAGAAGGAAGATCCAGAAGCCGTAGCCGACGACGATCCGGATCGGTGCCGGGCCGCCGTCGCCATGGCCGGGTGCATGGCCGTGCCCGCGATGGCCGAGGCGGTAGGGGTCACGCTCTCGAACGTCGATCGCGGTCATGGCCTTGGCCCCGTGTAGGTGGCCAGCGCCTCGCGGCGGGCACTTCGGTTGGCGCGGTCGATGCGGGCGACTTCGGCGGAAGGAATGACGTATTCGGGGATGTCGCGCCACGCGAATACGACGAAGGTGGCGAAAGCACCGAGCGCGCCGAGCACCACCATCCACCAGATGTGCCAGATGAGGGCGAAGCCCATCACGGTCGCAAAGAAGGCGCAGATGAACCCGGTGGGGCTGTTGCGCGGCATCTCGATCGGCTCGTATTCAGGCTCGTCGCGCAGCCGGTTTTGCTCGCGTGCCCGCTGCTTGATGTTCCAGTAGGGCTCTTCGCCCTCGACATGCGGAAGCGCGGCGAAGTTGAAGACCGGCGGCGGCGAGGGCGTGGCCCATTCCAGCGAGCGACCGTCCCAGGGATCTCCGGTGGCGTCGCGAAGTGCCGCGCGCTGCCGGATGCTGACGACGAGCTGTACGATCTGCGCGACCACGCCGGCGGTGGTGATTAACATGCCGGCGCCGGCAACCAGCACCCAGGGATGCCAGGCCGGAACGTCGAAATGCTGCATGCGGCGGGTCATGCCGAGCAGGCCGACAGCGTAGAGCGGCACGAAGGTGGCGTAGAAGCCGATCAGCGTCAGCCAGAAGGCCAGCTTGCCCCAGCCCTCGTGCAGCCGGAAGCCGAATGCCTTGGGAAACCAGTAGGTATATCCCGCGAAGGCGCCGAACAGCACACCGCCGATGATGACGTTGTGGAAATGCGCCACCAGGAACAGGCTGTTGTGGAGCAGGAAATCGGCCGGCGGCACGGCCAGCAACACGCCCGTCATGCCGCCGACGACGAACGTCACCATGAAGCCCAGCGACCACAGCATCGGCGTCGCGAAGCGGATGCGGCCGCCATACATGGTGAACATCCAGTTGTAGATCTTCACGCCGGTACCGACAGCGATGATGCTGGTCGCGATGCCGAACGCGGCGTTGACGTCGGCGCCGGCGCCCATGGTGAAGAAGTGGTGCAGCCACACCATGAAAGAGACGATGCAGATGAAGAGCGTCGCGGCCACCATCGAGCGGTAGCCGAACAGCGGCTTGCTGGAGAAGGTGGAGATGACCTCCGAGAAGATGCCGAACGCCGGCAGGACGAGGATGTAGACCTCGGGATGGCCCCAGGCCCAGATCAGGTTCACGAACATCAGCATGTTGCCGCCGGCTTCGTTGGTGAAGAAATGAAAGCCGAAATAGCGGTCGAGCGTCAGCATCGCGAGCGTGGCGGTGAGGATCGGGAAGGCGGCGACGATGAGCAGGCTGGCGGCGAGTGAGGTCCAGCAGAACATCGACATCCTGAGATAACTCATGCCGGGCGCCCGCACCTTCAGGATCGTGGTGACGAAATTGATGCCGGTGAGCAGCGTTCCGACGCCCGCTATCTGCACTGCCCACAAATAATAGTCGACGCCGACGCCCGGCGAGTAGGCGGTCTCGCTGAGCGGCGGATAGGGCAGCCATCCGGTGCGCGCGAATTCGCCGATCACCAGCGAGATGTTGACCAGCAGCGCACCGGTGGCGGTGAGCCAGAAACTCACCGAGTTGAGCGTCGGAAAGGCAACGTCGCGGACGCCTAGCTGCAGCGGCACGACCAGGTTCATCAGGCCGATGACGAACGGCATCGCCCCGAAAAAGATCATGATGGTGCCGTGGGCGGAAAAGACCTGGTTGAAGTGGTCCGGCGGCAGATAGCCGGGCGCCTGGAAGGCGAGGGCCTGCTGGGACCGCATCATGACGGCGTCGCTGAAGCCGCGCAGCAGCATCAGCAGCGCCAGCAGCGTGTACATCACGCCAATCCGCTTGTGATCGACGCTGGTGATCCATTCGCGCCACAGATAGGGGAAATGGCCGGCCAGGAAGACCCAGGCCAGCACGCCGAGGATTGCCAGGGCGACGACCGCCGAGGCGATCATCGGCAGAGGCTGATCGAACGGAATGACGTCCCAGCTCAATTTTCCGAGCATTGTCAGCCTCCTGTCGTGGGCGATTCGCCCGGCTCGGGGCGACCGGCCTGGGGACCGGGTGCGGGCGGAACGCCTTGCGTCGCGATTTCATAGAAAAGGTCCGGCTCGACCGAGCGATAGGTCGAAGGCGGCACGTCCAGGCTCTGTCTGGCCAGTTCCTGGTAGCTGGCCTTGTCGAGTGCCTGTCCCTGGCTTCGCGCCGAATTGACGAATGCATCGAAGGCGTCCGCCGCGACGGCATGCAGCACGAATTGCATGCCAGGAAAACCGTCGCCGCTGAAATGGGCAGACCGCCCATAGAATTCGCCCGGCTGATCCGCCTGCAGGTGAAGCTGCGTCGTCATGCCGTTCATCGTGTAGATCATGCCGCCGAGCTGAGGCACGAAGAACGCGTTCATGACGCTTGCCGAGGTGAGCGAGAAATGCACCGGCCTGCCCACCGGCACCACAAGCTGGTTGATGCTCGCGACATTCTGCCCGGGGTAGATGAACAGCCATTTCCAGTCGAGCGAGACGACCTGCACCTCAAGCGGCTTTTGCTGGGAATCCAGCGGCTTCATTGGATCGAGGTCATGCGACCCGATCCAGATGATGCCGCTCAGAAACAGGATGACGAGGATGGGGATCGACCAGACGACCAGTTCGATGCGTCCGGAATAGGCCCATTCCGGCAGATACTGCGCTCTTGTGTTGGTCTCACGGAACCACCAGGCAAAACCGAGCGTCGCCACGATCGTCGGGATGACGATGGCCAGCATGATGGCAACCGAATTGAGCAGGATCGTACGCTGCGCGGCGCCGACCGGCCCTTGCGGGTCGAGCACGCCGCCCTGGCAGCCGGCAAGCAGCCCGGCAACAAGCATCGTCGCGCCGACGCGGCCAAGACGGATGGCGGCACAGTTTCGAACGATCGCCCTCAGCAACATGAGATCTCGCCGTTTCCTGAAAACCGATTGGAATGTTGCAGGCAGCGTGGCTGCCAACCCCGAATGTGCGCGCCCGTGTGGCCACAGTTCCTTCACGCATGCTCCGGCTGGCAGAACCGCATGCGGCGGATGTCATCGTTAGGCGGTCGACCTGTCGAGAACCCCTCCAAATCCTAAAAACCAGCGGCAAATCCCAAGCAACCAGAGCCAAATCCTAAGAAACCAGAAACAGTACCCAGATCGAAGTTATCGCCAGAAACGTGGCGAATGCCAAGGCGGCAAACCAGTTCATCGCCGCGCCCATAGTTGGTCCATTTGCCCTGCTCCGTGCGACGTGGCTGCTGATTCCAGTGATGCTGCTCCAGATGACTGGCGCCAACCGAACGAATGTTCGTCGCGAAAGTTCCCAAAAAACCGGATCCATCGCAGCCTTTGGTTGCAGGGCCGGGCGGCAATGCGATGCACACCAGGGGCGGTTGGACGGCTTTCCTGCCAAGCGGAAGCGAGGGTCGGCTTTGCGTATGTAAAAACTACTTGTCTAGGTGAAAATTATTGCTACTAATCGGCTGACCCGGCACATGGCCGGCTCTGCGAGGAATTTTCGGCATGACAAGACTGCGCGGCCTCGCGTGGGATCACCGACGCTGCTGGGGTCCGCTCGACGCCAGCATCGGGCCGTATTGCGTCGCCAATCCCGGTCTTGAGATCGAATGGGACCGCCGCAGCCTTTACGAGTTCGGCGAGGGCGCGCTTGGTCCGGTGCTCGACGTCTATGATCTCGTCGTGTTCGACCATCCGTTCATTGGCGATATTGCCGAAGGCGGGCTGATGGTGCCGTTCGATTTGTCGGCTGAGCAGCGCCGCGGTTTCGAACAGGATTCAGTTGGCGCATCCTGGCAATCCTACGCAAGGGACGGGCGCCAATGGGCGTTGCCGATCGATGCTGCCTGCCAGGTTGCCTCGTATCGCCCCGATCTCCTGGAGCGCTACGGACCGCTGCCGCGCAGCCATGACGAGGTGCTGGATCTCGGCCGGCGCGCCTTGAAGGACGGCAAATGGCTTGGGCTGCCGTTGGTGCCGACTGACGCTATGTGCCTGCTTTTGACGCTGGGTGAGCCCAGCGAAGACGGCGACGAGTTCATCGCCGGGGAAAAGATCGAGCGGGCCGTCGGGCAATTGCGCCAGCTTGCCGCGCTGTCGCACCCGAACTCGCCGAAATGGAACCCGATCCGCTGCTACGATCACATGATCGCGCATGACGACGTGGTCTACGTGCCGTTCGCCTTCGGCTATGTGAACTATGCCTCCAAGGCAGACAGGCCGTTTCTGCGCTTCGCCGACGTGCCGACGCCGCGATCCGCCGGCGCCTTGCTCGGCGGCGCCGGCATCGGCGTCAGCGCCCAATCGAAACACAAGCAGGCTGCCATCGATTACGCGCTGTTTCTGTGCTCGCCCGGCTATCAGCGCGGCGACTATGTGAAATCCGGCGGACAGCCGGGATCGTTGGCGGCGTGGCAGGATGCCGAGGTCAACGCTCTCTCAGGCGGCTTCTTCGCCTCGACGCTGGCGACGATCGAAGCCTCCTATCTGCGCCCGACCCACCCGGGCTTCATCAGCTTCTTCCGCCAATGCGCCCCTCATGCCGCGGCGGCCATCGCCGGCGAATTGCCGGCGGCGGAACTCGCGGACCGGCTGAACCGACTCTATCGCGAGACCAGGCAGCCGCAACGGAGCGTCGCGTAATGGCCACCGATATTGCCCAGGTCGTCGACGAAGGGGAAAGCGGCCGCAACGGCTACCGCGTGCCGGCGGTAGAGAAGGCGCTCGATATCTTGGAATTCATGGCTGCCAGCGGCGAGCCGCTGACCCAGACCGAGATTGCCACCGGAATGGGGCGCTCCATTCACGAGATCTACCGCATCCTGCTGCTGCTGGAGAAGCGCGGCTACATTTTCCGGACGCAATCGGACCGCTTCCGCCTGTCGCTGAAGCTGTTCGAACTGGCGCATATGCATCCGCCGGTGAACCGCCTGGTCGAATGCGCGCTGCCGGTGATGCGCGGCCTCGCCGCCAATGCCGACCAGAGCTGCCATCTGGTCGTGCGCGAAGGCGAGAGCGCGCTGGTCGTGCTGCAGATCGATTCGCCTTTGCCGATGCGTTATTCGGTTGCCCTTGGCTCGCATTTCCCGATCCTCGAAACGAGTTCCGGCGCGGTGCTGCTGGCGCATTCAAGCCGCGCCGAGCGCGACCGCATCGTCGAGCGGATCGTCGCTGCAGGCGAAGGCCAAGGCAGCCGGGCGGAAATCGAAGCGCGGCTGAACGAGGTCGCAAGGCTCGGCTATGAAATGCGCGCCTCGCTGGCTGTCGAGGGCTGCACCAACATCTCGATGCCGGTGCGCGACCATACCGGCGCCGTCATTGCCGCGCTCACCGTCCCGTTCTTGCCGCAAAAGGCCGCGCGCTTCGATCGCAAGACCGTCTTCGAGCGGACGAAGGCGGCGGCCGAGACGATATCGGCGGCGCTGGGCGCGGGCGAAGCTGCCGCCTCTTCACGTGCCGACCCGGAACGGCGGGACTATCCGTTCAGCAACTGACAAGAAATACAGGGAGAAGAAACATGAACTGGTCCAAATCGATGCTGTTTGCCTCGGCGGCGGTGCTGGCTCTGAGCGCGCCCGCGGCACAGGCCGAAAACATGCCGAAGCGCATCGGCTACGTCACCAACTATGCCACGCATGAGTGGTATCAGAACGTCATCAAGGGCATGCAGTCCCGCGCCAAGGAACTCGGCATCGAGCTCGAGGTGCAGGACGCCAATCTGGACGTTGCCAAGGAGGTCTCGGCGGCCGAAGATTTCATGGCCAAGGGCGTCGACGTCCTGATCATCACGCCCGTCAACGAGGAAGGCGTCGTGCCGCTGCTGCGCCAGGCGAAATCCAACAACGTTCCGGTCGTGCTCGAAGGCAATCCGGTCAAGGGCATGACCACAATGGTCGCGATCTGCGACTACGACACCGGCTACACCGCCGGCGTCGAAGCCGGCAAATACGCCAAGGAAAAGCTCGAAGGCAAGGCCAAGGTGATGAATGTCGGCCTGCCGCTGCTGTCGGCCACCGTCCTGCGGTCGCAGGGTTTCATGGACGGCCTGAAGACCATCATCCCCGACGCGGTCATGGTCCACGACCTCGACGGCGGCGGCAATCCGGATCGCGCGCTCGAAGTCTCTTCGGCGGCTCTTGCCAAGAACGCCGACATCAACATCATCTACGGCATCAACGATTCCTCCTCGCTCGGCGGCCTTCAGGCCTGGAAAGCGGCCGGCAAGTCGCAGGACGGCCTGTTGACGGTCGGCACCGGCGGCGAAGGCCTCGCCTTCATCAATGCCATGCAGAATGAACCGTCCTACCGCATCGAAGCCGCGATGTTCCCGGAAAAGGAAGGCTACACCGCCATCGATGCAGCGGTTAAGCTCTTCAACGGCGAGGAGGTGCCGGAACACATCGTCAGCCCGACCGCGCCGATGAACGGCGACGACTGGAAGAAGTTCTACGACTACGATGGCACCACACGAACGATCAAATGGGATGCCGTCAATGCGCTCCAGCCGCCGGAAAAGTGCATGAAAACCTCGGCTGACCTGAAGAAGTAAGGATTCCGGCTAGCCCTTCCCGCACGGCGGGAAGGGCATCGGATCGGATGCCGACGGCAAAACAGGTCAACCGTCCTGTTTTGACGCGGCAGGTTTCCGAACAGCGACGGCGACCGATACGGGCCCGGAAATGAAATGGACATGAGCGAGCTTACGCAATCCTCCGCGCCAAGGCGTTTCATCGGCGGCCAGCTGCTGGGCAGCAGCCAGCTGGTGCTCGGCGTGATCCTGGCCGTGCTCTGCATCGCCATTTCGATTGCGGCGCCGCAATTCTATTCCGAGGCCAACATCATCGCCATCCTGCGCCAATGCGCGCTGGTGCTGATCGTTGCCTCCGGCATGACGATGCTGATCATCACCGCCGAAGTCGACCTGTCGGTCGGTGCATCGCTGGCTTTTGTCGGCTGCATCGGCATGGCCGTGCTCAATTCGACGCACAGCCTGACGCTCGGCCTGCTGGCGGCGCTCGCCTTTTCCGGTGCCGTCGGCCTGTTCAACGGGCTGGTCGTCACCAGGCTCAAGGTGAACTCGCTGATCGCCACCATTGGCACGATGATGATGCTGCAGGGCGGCGTCTATCTGTTCACGCGTGAAGCGGTGCAGAACCACCACCGGCTTGCAAGCTTCACCGATCTCGGCGCCGGCTATATCGGCGCGATTCCGCTCCCCGTGGTCATTGCCGCTCTGATTTTCGCGCTGGCCGCGGCAACGCTGCGCTTCACCACACTCGGCCGCTATCTCTATGCTGTCGGCGCCAACGAGCGCGCGGTCCGGCTCTCCGGCGTGCGCTCGCAACGCTTGAAACTGTTCGCCTTCGTCGTCACCGGCCTGTGCGTCGGCATCGCCGGCATGATCCTGTCGTCGCTGATGAATGCCGGCCAGCCGACCGCCGGCCGCGGCTTCGAGCTGACGGTGATTGCCGCCGTCATCCTCGGCGGCACCAGCCTGCTTGGCGGCCGCGGCTCGCTGCTCGGCACATTGCTGGGCGTGCTGGTGCTGAAGGTCATCGACAACGGCATCATCATCCTCGGCTGGAACCAGGATCTGCAGATGGTGGTGCCGGGCATCGTCATCATCCTGGCGACCTATCTCGACATCGTGCGGAACAGAGCCAATGTCGGTTGATTTCCTCCACCCCGCCGAAACCGTGGCTGTCGACAAAAGCGTGCCGGCGCTGGAGATGCACGGCATCGGCAAGCGCTTTCCCGGCGTGGTGGCGCTGGACAATGTCGACCTGACCCTGGAACCCGGCAAAATCCACGCCCTGATGGGCGAGAACGGCGCCGGCAAGTCGACGCTGATCAAGATCATGGCCGGGGTCTACGGCAAGGATGCCGGCACCATCCGCCTGCGCGGCCGCGAGGCCGACATCAAGTCGCCGCGCGACAGCCTGAAAGAGGGCATCAAGGTGGTGTTCCAGGAGATCGCGCTGATCGCCGAATTCAACGTCGCCGAAAACATCTTCCTCGAAGGCTATCCGACCGGCAAAGGCGGCTCGATCGACTGGAAGAAGATCCGTGCCGATGCGGACGCTCTGTTCAAGCGCATCGGCTTCAACGTCGACCCGGCGGCACGCACGGGATCGCTGCCGGTCAGCCAGCAGCAAATGGTCGAGATCGCCCGCGCACTCGCCCATGAAGCACGCGTCGTGGTGATGGACGAGCCGACCTCCTCGCTGACGCCGAACGAGGTCTCGCTGCTGTTCACCGTCATTCGCCGGCTGGCCGCGCTCGGCATAGCCGTGCTCTATGTCAGCCACAAGCTCGACGAGGTCTTCGAGATCGCCGACACGGTGACCGTGCTGCGCGACGGCCGCCACGTCTCGACCAGGCCGATCGGCGAGCACACCAACGATACGCTGATCCAGGACATGATCGGCCGGCGCATCGAAAACCTGTTCCCGCGCAAGCGCGGCGCGCCGGGCAGCAAGGTCGCGCTTTCCGTTGAAGGGCTCAGCACCGCCAAGAAGCTGAAGGATGTGTCGTTCGAGGCGCATGCCGGCGAGGTTCTCGGCTTCTTCGGCCTGATGGGGGCAGGCCGGACCGAGCTCGCCAAGGCCATCGTCGGTTACGACCCGATCACTTCCGGCGCCATTTCGGTCGATGGCAACCCGCTGCTGCCGCACGACACGCACACCGGCGTCCGGCTCGGCATCGGCCTGCTCACCGAGGACCGCAAGAGCGAAGGGCTGATGGGCGAGCTGCCGGTCTACCAGAATGCCAGCCTCGCCTCGCTCGGTGCCTTCGCCAGGATGGGCTTCGTCGACAAGGCCAGCGAACGCAAGGCGGTGCAGGACTATGTCGACCGTTTTCGTATCAGGACGCCCAGCCTGTTCCAGCAGGTCAAGAACCTGTCCGGCGGCAACCAGCAGAAGGTGCTGATCTCGCGCTGGCTGATGCGAGGTCTCCAGGTGATCGTCGTCGACGAGCCGACCCGCGGCATCGACGTCGGCGCCAAGTCGGAGATTTTTACGCTCATCGACCGGCTCGCCGGCGAAGGCCTGGCGGTCGTCATGATGACGTCCGAGATGCCCGAACTGCTGGGCCTTGCCGACCGTATCGCGGTGATGTGCGAAGGCCGCCTCACCGCGATCATGCCTCGCGACGAGGCCACGCAGGAGAACATCCTCAATGCGGCGATCGGCTAAGACGATGACGCTTCGCAAAGGGAGCAAGCGATGAGCCTTGCAGGCACCCGGTCCATCGAGGCCGCGCCGTCCATGCTGGCGCGGTTGCTGGCGCGGCAGGAACTGGCGCTGCTCCTCTGCCTCATCCTGGTGATTGCGTTCTTTTCCTTCACCGCGGAGAACTTCTTTTCCGTACGCAACATCACCAATGTGCTCGGTCAGGCTTCGCTGGCGCTGACCGCCGGCATCGGCTGCGCCATCGTTTTCATGTCCGGCGAGGTCGACATCTCGATCGGCTCGCTGCTGGCGACGATCGCGCTGCCGCTTATCATCATCATGAACGACACCAACTCGCTTGTGCTCGGCATCAGTGGCGCGCTGCTGTTCGGGCTGATCATCGGCGTCGTGAATGGCTATCTGACTGCCTATGCCGGCATCAACTCGCTGATCGTGACCCTGGGCACGATGTTCATCATGCGCGGCGGTGTCTACCTCTACACCGGCCAGCGCGCCATCCCCGACGATGCAGCGCTCGACAGCTTCATCGCGCTGTCGGACGGTCGCCTGTTCAATGTCATTCCGTATTCGGCGGTCATTGCCATCGTCCTGCTCGTCGTCTTCGCCTACGTGATGCAGCACCGGCCGTTCGGGCGGCAGATCTATGCCGTCGGCGGCAATCCGGAAGTGGCGCGGCTGGCAGGCTACGACGTCCGCCGCGTCAAGTTCATCTGCTTCATCATCAGCGCGCTGCTGGCGACAGTCGCAGGCATCATCCTGGCCGCCCGTGTCGGCTCGGCACAGCATACGGCCGGGCTGAATTTCGAGTTCCAGGTCGTCGCGGCCACCGTGCTCGGCGGGGTGAGCCTTGCCGGCGGCATCGGCAGCCTGACCGGCATGGCGCTCGGCGTGCTGATCCTGCAGTTCCTGTCCAACGGGCTGCGTGGTCTTGGCCTGCCGACCGAGTGGCAACTGGTCATCACCGGCATGATCATCATTGCCGCCGTCGCCTTCGACGAAGCAAAGCGCCGGCGCGCCATTGGAGGCTGATATGGATCGTCTCAAAGGGAAAACCGCAATCGTCACCGGTGCCGCCGACGGCATCGGCCATGCAATCAGCGAGGCGATGGCAAGGGAAGGCGCGCATGTCTTCCTCGGCGACATCGCCGACGAGAAGGGTGAAAACTTCGCGGCCGAGCTGCGCGCCGCCGGCCACCGCGCCGACTACATCCATTGCGACGTGGCCGAGGAGGCCGACATCGCCGCCCTGATCGACGGCGCGGTCGCCAAGACCGGCCATCTCGACATTCTCGTCAACAATGCCGCCATCGCCATCGGCGGCATGCCGGTTCACGAAATGACCGACGAGCAGTGGCACCGGCTGATCGCGGTCAACCTGACCAGTGTCTTCCGCGGCTGCAAATATGCGCTGCCGCATATGATCGCGCAGAAATCGGGCTCGATCATCAACATGGCCTCGGCACAAGGGCATATCGGGCTCGACGGCTGGACCGCCTATGCCGGCGCCAAGGGTGCGGTGATGGCGATGACGCGCCAGATGGCGGTCGAGTTCGGCCCGCTCAACATCCGCGTCAACTCGATCTCGCCCGGCACCATCAACACGCCGATGAACGACAAATTGGTCAAGGAGATCGGCGGCAATCTCGCCAAGGCCTGGATCAAGATGCATCCGCTCGGCCGCATCGGCAAACCGTCCGAGGTGGCCGAAGCCGCCGTCTATCTGGCCTCCGACGCCGCCGGCTTCACCACCGGCACCGACCTGCGCGTCGACGGTGGCCTCACCGCAGCACCCCGCTACGTACCCGACCTGCTTTGACAACAAACGAGACAAAAATGAACAAGGCCCTCGAAGGCGTCCGCATTCTCGATTTCAGCCATTTGCTGCAAGGGCCGTTCGCCACGCAGCTGCTCGGCGACATGGGTGCCGACGTCATCAAGATCGAGCGTGCCGGCGCCGGCGACATGTTCCGCAGCATGACCTTCTTCGCCAAATGGGTCGGCGGCTCCGAGAGCCCGAATTTCCTCGCCTGGAACCGCAACAAGCGCTCCATCGCGCTCAATCTGAAAAGTCGCAAGGTGCATGCCATCATCATGGACATGGCCAAGAAGGCCGATGTGGTGGTGCAGAATTTCCGCCCCGGCGTGCTCGCCAGGCTCGGCTATGGCTACGAGGATTTCAGGGCGGTCAATCCCGCCATTATCTATTGCTCGGGCTCCGGCTATGGCGAGGAAGGCCCTTATGTCGAGCGCCCCGGCCAGGACATGCTGATCCAGGGACTGTCCGGGCTGATTTCCAACACCGGCCGCGGCGATCAGGCTCCTGTTCCGGCCGGCGCCGGCCTCGCCGACCAGATCGGCGCCATGAACATGGTCTACGGCATCCTGTCGGCGCTCTACTATCGCGAGAAGACCGGCAAGGGCCAGAAGATCGAGGTCAATCTGCTGGCCGGCATGCTGGCGCATCTCAATCAGGAATATGTCGCCGTGCTCAATCTCGGCGAGGATTTCGTGCGCCCGAATTCAGGCATCGGCCATCCCGGCATGCAGGCACCGTTCGGCATATACGAAGCGAAGGACGGCGGCTACGTGTCGATCGCCATGAGCCCGTTCAAGACGCTGTATGAAGTGCTGGAGGCGCCGCAGCTTGCTGTGTACGACGATCTGAAGACGTTGTTCGACAAGCGCGACGAGGTGTTCGACAAGGTCAACGCCGAGACCAGGAAGTTTGCCACGCAGGAGCTGCTGGCGCGGCTGCTGGCAGCCGACATCTGGTGTGCCGAGGTAAAGGACATAAGGCGCGCGGCCGAGGATCCGCAGGTCAGGCACATGGGCATGATCACCAGCTACGATCATCCGCGCGGCGGCAAGGTCAGGGTGGTCGCACCGGCGGTCAAGATGAGCGAGACGCCGGCCACTATAGAGCGGCCGGCGCCGCTGGTCGGCCAGCATGGCCGCGAGATACTGGCCGAGTTCGGCCTCTCCAGCGGCGAGATTGCAGCACTTGAGGCGTCCGGCGACATGACCGTGGATGCTGCCTGACGATGAGCGTTTACCAGACACTCAGCTTGGAAATATCCGGGCGCGTCGCGGTCGTCACCTTCCGGCGCGCCGATCAGCTCAACGCCATGAACCGGCTGATGCAAAGCGAGATCACCGAGGTTTTCGAGGCGCTGTCGCAGGATGACGGTATCGGCGCGATCGTGGTGACCGGCGAGGGGCGCGGCTTCATGGCCGGCGCCGACATCAAGGAATACGCTGCCCAGACAGCTATCGAGTTCGACGCCTTCCAGGCCGCCGGCACGCGCATGTATGCGGCGATCGAGAACAACCGCAAGCCGGTCATCGCCGCGGTCAACGGCTTTGCGCTCGGCGGCGGCATGGAGCTGGTGCTGTGCTGCGACATCGTCATCGCCAACCAGTTCGCGAAGCTCGGCCTGCCCGAAATCAAGCTCGGGCTGGTCCCCGGCGGCGGCGGCACGCAGCGCAGCGTCCAAAAACTCGGCCGCAACCGCGCCAATCTGCTGCTGATGACCGGCGCCATCATGCCGGCTTCCGAGTTCGTCGGCGCCGGGCTGGTCAACGAGATCGTCGATGCCGAAAGACTGATGCCGCGGGCGCTGGAACTCGCCGAGATGATCGCCGCCGAACCGGCCGCAGCGATCGAGGGGCTGAAAGCGCTGACCGCGCATGCCGTGTCGGGCGATCTGGCCGGAGGCCTTGCCATGGAGCGCGATGTCCTGGGTGGCCTGTACCGCAGCGAGATAGGCCAGCGCCGCGTCAGGGAATTTGCTGAAAAGAGCGCGACACGGGCAAAGGCTGCAAAATGACGTCCCTGGTCAAGCAAAACCGGCCACGCTTCACCGATGTCGAGGGCTTGGCCGCGATGGTCGGCACCGGCGACGTCTTCGGTGCCGGTGGCCATCATTTTGCCCGGCTGCCGATCGCCTTGTTGCGGGCCATCGCCCGCTCGGGCGTCAAGCACCTTCGCTATGTCTGCTGGGCCGGCGGCCTGCCGCTCGATCTGCTTCTCGAAGCGAATGCCGTGGCGGAGGTCGATATCTGCTTTTCCAGCCTCGATATTTTTGGCTTGCCGCCCCGCTTCCGCGCGGCTGCCGAAACCAATGGCGTGCCGGTCCGCGACTGGACGGCGCTGGCCATGATCCAGGCGTTGCGGGCGGCGCAGCAGAACCTGCCGTCGATGCCGTTTCAGCTTCCGGAGGGTTCGGACATGCTGGCGCGCGTGCCCGGCGCGATCGCCGCGCCCGATCCGATCGCGGGAATCACGACCGGGATCATCCCGGCCTTGCAGCTCGATACGTTCGTCGTCCATGCCCAGCGAGCCGACGAGAGCGGCAATGTCCAGATCATCGGACCACGAGCGCTGGATTTCGCCATGGCCGGGGCGGCGCGCCAGGTGCTGGTCACGGTTGAGGAGATCGTCCCGGTCGGAGCGCTGCGGCATGATGGTAGGCAGAGCATTTTGACCCGCAATCAGGTGTCGGCGATCGCGCTGGCGCCAGGCGGCGCCTATCCCGCCTCTTGCCTGCCATTCTATGTGACGGATTATCAAGCGTTGGCGGGGGCGTTCGCGGCCAAGGAAATACCTTTGTCGGACAGCCTGAGCATGCCTGCGGAAGGCGTGCCGGAGCGGGTTCAAGACACTGCGAAAGTCCGCGCTGAAACAGTCCTCGCAATGCCCGGGCTCGTGCACGGCGAAAAGGCGGCGTCCATCGACGAGATCATCGCCGTCCGCATCGCCGCCGAGCTCGACAATGCGAGCTTTGCCAGTGCCGGCGCGGTGTCGCCACTGGCCAATGTCGCCTACCGGCTGGCCAAGGCGACGCACGCGCCTGATATGATCATCGCCACCACGAGTTGCGGCCATCTCGACATAGCGCCGAGCCCGATGATCCTGTCGCTGATCGAAAGCCTCGATTGCGAGACGGCGGTGGCCCATGCCGGCGGCGATGACACCTATTCGACCTACTACCAGGCCGGCGCGGTGACGCATGAGATCGTCGGTGCCGCGCAGGTCGATCGAGGCGGGCGCGTCAACACCATTGCGCTACGCAAGCGCGACGGCAGCCTTATCCGGCTGCCCGGGCAAGGCGGCATGGCCGATGTCGCCAACATGCATCGCGATTATCTGCTCTACGTCCCCCGCCATTCGGTGCAGTCGCTGGTCGAGACGGTCGAGATCGCCAGCTCGGCGCGCGGACTGTTGACTGAGGCCGAACGCGAGCCGATGGGCTATCGGACCGGCGCGGCACTGGTGTTCACCGACCTTTGCGTGTTTCGGCTCGACCGGGAGAGCCGGCAATTGGCCGTCATCGAGACCATGCCGGGCGTGACGCGCGAGCAGGTCCAGGATGCCACCGGCTTTGCCCTGACATTCGATGCCGATTGCCGCGAGGTTGCGCTACCCTCGAACGAGACGCTCGACATCCTGCGAAACCGCATCGACCCGCTCGGCCTGCGGCGCCTCGAATTCGTCAGCGCCAAGGAGCGTGGCGCGCTGATCGCCGAGATACTGGCGGCCGACCGGCTGATGGTCGAGCGCTGTATTGCCGCGCAGCGATCGCATACCGCAACAGGCTGAGAGGGGGCGGTGCATGGCAAAGCCGTTGCTCGAAATGTCGGCCGCGAAGGTCTTCTTCGACGGCATCTTCACCAGCCCGCGCGTCGCCCATCCGGAAGGCGTGGCCATCCATCGCGACGGCTCGATCTGGTGCGGCACCGAAACCGGCGACCTGCTGCGGCTGGCCGCCGATGGCAACTCGGTCGAACGCATGGGCGGCACGGATGGCTTTCTGCTCGGCATCGCCTTCGACAGCGCGGACAACTGCTTTGCCTGCGATCTCAAACATGCGGCGATCTTTCGCCGAGATGCCGCGACGGCCGAGATGCAGCGCTTCGCCTGGGCCGGCATCCGCGTGCCTAACTATCCCGTGATCGACGAGACACGCGGCTGGCTCTACGTGTCGGACAGCGTAGGCGAAGACAACCGCTCCGGCATTTTTCGCTACGATTTGAAGACTGGCAAAGGCGGCCTGTGGTGCAGCGAGACCATGGCCTTTGCCAACGGCATGGCGATGGCGCCGGGTGGCAATGGGCTTTACGTCGTGGAAAGCCATGCGGCCTGCGTCAGCTATGTGCCGATCCGTGCCGACGGCACGGCAGGGTTCCGCCAACTCGTCGTGGACGGCGTGAGCAACGTTCCCGATGGCGTCGCCTTGGCGCCGGACGGGTCGCTGTTCATCTCTTGCTACGAGCCGAGCCGCATCTATCGTTGGCGACAGGATAGCGGGCTCGAAGTGCTGATCGAGGATCCGGCGGCAACCACGCTCGCCCATCCCACCAACATCGCCTTCAAGGGCGACAGGCTCTACACCGCAAATCTCGGCCGCTGGCATATTACCGAGATCGATTTGAGGGCGATTTCCTAGATCGGGCCGAACCGGGCGGCGCTCGCCAGGGCTATCGGAGCTGGCCGTGACTGGAGCGGATGCGCAGCACCTGCACCCGCGACGGCAGCTCGATCAGTAACTCTTCGTCCCGCTCGAGATGGTGGATTTTTGTCGGATCGCCGCCGGTGAGCGCCGCCATCGCCTCGACGTTTTCCCAATAGGAGATCGTCACGAATTCCGAATGGGTCGGTGTGTCCTCGCGAAAGGTCTGCACGCCCAGGGCCTTCTGGATCAGCGGCTTGATACCGGCTTCGTAATTGTAACTCTCATAGGCATCCGCCTTTTCAGGCACGGTTCTGCCGCGCCAGATACGAGCGATGGTCGGGGTTTTCTTTGTGGCTTTCTCTGTCATGGCCAACGAATTCCTGCTGGTTTGATTGGTCCGCCGGCGTTCGAAGGCTAGCCAAGGAACGTATCTCCCCGGCTGGCAGCCTGGTATCCCGTTGCCAGCGCTTTTCATCCTCCCGGCCGACATAGCTCGCGCTGCCCCAAGCCTCCTTGCCGGCCGGCAGGAGACCTACTCCTGATCCTCGGCGTCTGCTCCGTGGAAGAAGGACCGGATTTCCTGCATGTCGACGCTGCCGTCACCGTCCTCGTCGACGGCGTTGAATATCCGTCCGACGAAATCCTGGACTTCGCTTTGAGAAAGCGCGCCATCGCCGTCCGCATCTACTATGGCGAACATCATTCGCATCCTCGCGCCATGCATCCCGTGTGCAATGCCGCCGCGGCCTCCCATCTCCCAACCTCGGTCCGGCTGGCCCATCCTGTAGCCGCGATGCCAGCGGTCGGGACCTCGCCGCTCTGTCCGAGAGGCGCGATCTTCTTGCATTCTCTCCTCCAGCATCTCGGTCATCATCTGGCGCATCATATCGCGCATGGCGTCCTGCCCGTTCGCTGCGGGCGACTGTTCGGCGCCACGATCCGGCGCCGGCGCCGCGGGCGGGCTCGTCTGGCCGAATGCCGGCGCGGCCAACATGGCCAGCGCCGCTGCAATTACAGTGGTTTTGCTTGCGAGCGTCATCGTAATCTCCATCGGTATGAATTGGTGGCTGCTGCATCCAAGCCAAACCGGCTGCTCGCCTCATGGTTCCTGGTCAGTCGCCACGATGGCGCAAAAGTCCGCCTGGTCGCGGCAACGAAAGCCGCTTGCCCACGTTGCCATTGATGCGAAGCTCCACCAGGAGGAAAAAATGGCTGACGATAAGAGCAAGCGAGATTTCCGCGACCGCGATCGCGTTGCTGCGGAAGACGACCGCGAGGTCGAGTATTTTGCCCAACAGAACGGCATCACCGCCGACCAGGTCCGCCAGCTGATCAAGAGCTTCGGCAATGATCGTAGGCGCCTGATCGAAGCCGCGAAGGCGTTGCGAGGGATTTCACCTGCCGGAGCCGACGAGGTGACCAGCGAAGCCCGCCAACAGAGAACGCCTATGCATCTCGGCAAACCCGACGAGTGATGCCAGGCAGCTGCTCTGCCGCTGCCGCAGCGTCAGAACTTGCGGCTCAAATAATCCGAGCCGCGCAGGCCGAACCGCCACTCTGCATCAACAGCCTTGGAAATGCCGATCCGGCGGCCTGTAAGAATGGCGCTGGCGTCGCCCGGCTGCCTGAAGTCGAATGGCGGCACGTCCAGCGGCAGCCCGTCATGGGATTTGTCGATTGCCAGCGCCTGGCAAAGGCGACCCGGTCCCGAACAAAGCAGCCGGGGATCGTCAACGCCGCGATTGGCCCGCATCGCGTCCAGCCCGGATTGCGGTTCGATTGCGCGGATAAGCACGGCACTGCCGGGCAGGCAGACGGCATTGAGGCACCAATGCAGGCCATAGGAGCGATAGACATAGGCGCTGCCCGGGGCGCCGAACATGGCGCCGTTGCGCACCGTCCTGCCACCGAAAGCATGCGAAGCCGGGTCATCCGGGCGATAGGCCTCGGTCTCGACGATGGTGCCGCCAACGCCGTGCAAGAGCAGCGAGGCGCCAATCATGTCGCGCGCCACGATGGTGGCGTCACGGGCAAAGAATTGATGGGTCGTGGTCACTGTGCAGCAGACTCGTTCACGCCTGAACCTGGCGCGTCGGCAAGTTCCCGGACCGGACACAAAATGTCCAGCCACAGCTCACGGATAAAGGTATTCAGCGCAGCATGGCTGCGCCGATGAAAACCGCCGCGGCCAGCACGACGATGGCGGCAATCACCAGGACCGGCCCGTATCTGCGCGGTTGGACGGCGGGCTCGTCCTGCAGCGGGCGCATCGCATTGGCATAGCTCGCCTGGTTGGTAAACTTCGGGGTTTCACGGGGCCGAGACGGATCTTTTGCCGGAGCGTTGCCGGCTGATTCGGCGTCCGTTTCCATCGGAGCCGCAGCCGGATCGATGCCCGGGGTCTTATCCCCTTCGCGCCCGGCGTCGATATCGCCCCTGGCTTGAGCCGGGCTTCGCCCAAGAGGTGCTGCGTCGGTCATCGTCGAGGTCCTTTCAGAGCATCGGCTTCAAGCATTCTAACCTGCGTCTCATTTCAAAGTTCCCCCGTTTCAAAGTTCCGGCGAGCGGAAACCGCTTGCCTGCCTACAGGAACAACCGGCGATCGAGCGGGTTGAGCAGGGCAGTTCGAAACAGGCTCCAGCGCATGATCTACTTCACCGCCGACACGCATTTCAGCGACCCGCGCATTTTGCGCATCGACCGCCGCCCGTTCGGCTCGCTGGCGGAACATGATCGCGCTCTCATTGCGTTGTGGAACGAGACTGTCGGGCCGGACGACGAGGTCTGGCACTTGGGCGATTTTGCCAGGGGAACGGCAGCTTTCGTGTCGTCGCTGCTGGCGTCTCTTCATGGCAGCAAGCATCTGGTCATCGGCAACAACGATGCTGCGGCCACCATCGACGCCACGGGTTGGGCGAGCACGCAACACTACAAGGAGCTGACGCTCGACGGCAGCCTGCTGATCCTTTGCCACTATCCTTTTCGCACCTGGAACCAGATCGGCAGGAAATCGATCGACCTGCATGGCCATTCCCACGGCCGGCTGACCCCTGTCACGCGTCAGTATGACGTCGGCGTCGACAGCTGGGATTTTCGTCCGGTCACGCTAACCACCATCCTTGCCAGCCGCGACCGAAGGGCGGCTCGGAAAAAACCTGGCTGAAGGCGGCTGGCCGCTACCGGAACCTCTGCGCAGCTGAGGCGTTCGAAAATTGCAAGGCGCAGAGGCAAACGCAATGGCTCAGAAGATCACGACAGGCGCGAACGACCGGCCGCGCAATGAAACCATCGGCCAATCCGGCGAAGGCTTGCCGGACGACAGCAGCCAGCCGCTCGAGATCGACGAAGGCTGGGTCGCCCGGCTGAGAAACAAGCTGCAGGGCAAGCCCCGCCAAGCCGCTCAAACTAACCCGGACGAGGTTCCCGCAGGCATTCCCGGCGCTGGCGAGAATATTTGCCGCCGCTGTGCAGGGTCAGGCATGATCGACGGCCGAATTTGCCCCGAATGCGGCGGAACCGGCAAGGTGATGACGCCGATCGGCGGAGGCTGAGAGCAATTCCGGGAAAAGTGTGAAACGGTTTTCCGTCCGGATTTGCGTCAAAAACAAGGTAGACCGGTTCTGCGCTTCCGTGAAACGATGAACCGTTCCAGCGCGGATCAGATCGCAGGCACCCACTTCCAGAACACGCCCTCCTTGCGTTCCGGGTAGTGCTTGAACTCGCATTCGAAGCGCCAACCGTAGTTCTTGGCCGCGGCAAGCGCTTCCTTGCTGACCGGGTTCATGCCGGTTCCCGGCGCAAACCAGTCCTCCAGCAAGTCATCGGGGATATAGGCGCCGATCCTCAGTGGCAGCTGTTCGAGGACGGCATCCATTTCAGGTGGTGCAGGCACGGGGCGCTCCCTTCGAAACCTACCCGCGAAGAAGTCGTTCAACGCCAGGCGGGTTCATTCTTCTGTTCATAGTCCTGGAAAGCCTTCTGGAGGCCGCCGATCACCTCGGCAGACGTCTCGAACATCGCCCTCAGCTGCGGCTCATCGACCTTCTCGATGTCTTCGCGAAGGTGCTGCTTCACCTCCTCCAACTTTTTCTGCATTTTCTGCGTGTGGTGGCGCGGATCGCGGTCGGCAGCGCTTGTCATGATCAATCTCCAATTTGGTTCTCTGGAGAAACTCGGCCTGGGCTCTGAGGATCGCCAGGCGGGGTTTGCAGCGTAAACGGCTTGCCGATAGCTGTGGTTCCCGACTGTGGAGCGTCTTAGTACCCCTCAGCGCGCCGTTCTCTTTCTCAGCCGTCAGGTAGAGGCGGCGACTGGGCAAGCTGGAGAGGTCGCTTCCAACGAATTCCAGACGCGAGTAGTCCAAACGCGCATAGATGAAACTGAGAACTGATGGCGTCTCTGGCCAAGGACGGCAATCCACCACCTATAGCCTACGCCTCGTCCGCGATCCATTCGACCGAGGCGCCATGCGGGTCTGTCCAAGCTACAGGGGAGCCGTTCGCAGATAGGAGGAAGCGGCCGGGCGGCCAGCTTGTTCCGGCGCGTGTGGCGATGGAGGGGAAGACGCGAGGGAACTCGTTCGATACCCAATAAGGCGAGAGACGCATCGCCTGCTCGGCAAATGCCTCTCTGTCACCAGGGTCGGAGACATAGTCGAGGACGGCTGTGTGAAAGATGACGAGTGTAGCGTCGTTTGGCGCTTCGTTGCAGAGTTGCACGAGGTCGCTCCCGCGCAGGTCGCCCTTCACCACCCGAGGCTTGACTGTGGCAGCGATCTTCAGGGCAGCCCGCAGATTGGCGAGCCGTGCTGTCTGTTCCGGCCAGACCAGTGTCTCAAGCCATGCGACTTGCGAGTCGTCCGAAGCATCTATCGGGCTCAGGTCCAATCCCGCCCGCCAGACGACTTGCGGCAAGGCCGTCGGCAATGGCGTTGTTTCGCTGGCGAGGCATCGGAAGACAGGCGGCTCCAAGGCCATCGCGGGTGCGCGGATCACCTTGCGTCCGTAGTCATAGCCATAGAGGTCGGGCATGAGGCAGAGCCCTGCGGAGGTCCCGACCTCGATGAGGGCCAGCGGCTGCGGCAAACGCGCCAGCACGGGGAGCAGGGTGGCGCATCTTCCCGGCTCGTTGGTTTGCGTTGAGCGCTCGAGCATGAGCGAGCGGATAGCGTCGGGATTAGCCTGAAGCGCCTGGCGAAACTCGGTCCACCCTGTCGGCGTGCCGAACAGGTGACGCACCGCTGCAAGTAGAAGGTTCGGTTGCCGCTTCAGGTCCGGAAGGGTCGACAGGAAACCGAGCGCCTCCCGATCCCCAGCGACTGCCCGAGCCAACTCCTCGTAGAGCGGCGAGCGGCCGCGAGCTTCCGTATCGGCGAAGCGAATATATCGGGCTGAGATCTCGGCCAAGCCCTCCTCGTCCATATCCGCTGATCCTCGGTCCCGACCTCTCATCACAGTACATGATCCACGGATCTGATTGGAGCCAGGCCCGGCGTTTTTACACAGGCTCGACCGGCGGAGGCTGAGCAATTCCAGGAAAAGTGTGAAACGGTTTTCCGTCCGCAATTGCGTCAAGGATAGACCGGTTCTGCGTTTCCGTGAAACGATGAACCGTTCAAGCCCGGATCAGATGGCCGGCACCCACTTCCAGAACGCGCCCTCCTTGCGTTCGGGGTAGTGCTTGAAGTCGCATTCGAAGCGCCAACCGTAATTCTTCGCGGCCGCGAGCGCTTCCTTGCTGACCGGGTTCATGCCGGTTCCCGGCGCAAACCAGTCCTCCAGCAAGTCATCGGGGATATAGGCGCCGATCCTCGTACGCCTCCGGCGAAGGCCGCCTTGCGAGAAGATGGCACGGTAGCGAGGCTGCGCTCTTAAGGTCGTCCTTACGAGCGAAGTTAGCAGCACAGCATG